>NZ_MDEJ01000150.1 GCF_002940065.1 Xanthomonas populi | reverse complement strand
GCGCTTTGAGAAGCTCGACGTCATGTTCCTCGGATTCCTGAGCTTCGTCCTGATCGTTGAAGGGCTTCGTATGTGTTAACGGGCCATAGCTGCTCCCGGGAAACGTTATGGCGATTTTAAAACCTGTTCGGTAGGCGCAGGTGAGGTTCGGGATTTGGGATTGGCAGCTGGGACGTCGGAGACCGCTGCTTCGGCACTTGGCGTCCTGATCTGCGTTGTCTGGCTGGCTCGGTTTCCTGCCGCTCAACCAGTCACGCGTTGACCGGTGAGGTCCAGTACGCGTTCGCCGTCTTCCTTGACGAAGCCGTGCGTGGCTGGCGGCAACAGGTCGAGCACCAATTCGCAGGGCCGACACAAGCGCGTCCCCAGCGGGGTTTGTACGAATGGGCGGTTGATCAGGATTGGATGCGTGAGCATTGCGCTCAGCAGGGCTGCGTCGTCCAGAGTGGAATCGTCGAGCCCCAGTTCCAGATATGGGGTGCCTTTCTGGCGGATGGCGTCGCGGACCGGGATAGCGGCGGCGGCGATAAGGGACTGCAGCGTTTCGCGTGTTGGCGGGTGCTGCAGGTAATCGACGATCTGCGGTTCGATGCCGGTATGGCGGATCAGGGCAAGGGTGTTGCGGGACGTTCCGCAACTGGGGTTGTGGTAGATAACGGCGTGCATGGATGACCTGTTGCGCGGACTGGCTAAGACGTAACGCGCTACCGTCGAATGGCGCGATTGGCGCGCGCTGATTCCGAGCATAAGCCGCTCTCTTGCGGGGCGCCAAGGCACTGCTTGCGCGCCATTGGCGCGCGTGCCTTGAAGCGTCCGCGCTGGAGGCCTCTGGCCCCGCTGGTTCGTGTCAAAAACCCGGCCACTCGGGGCGCCAGCCGCTGCGCCAATTCGGAAAATCTGCCATGACAAGTACGCCGATGACGATTTCAGGCTATCGCTTCGCATTCAGGCGCTCGCATGTCGAAAAATAGACAAGTATCACGGATTCATTATTCAGTCATGAACAGACTAAAACGCAAGGATTCCCCCCGACACTGGTGTCTGCACGGAGTCCCTTTTTCCCTGTTGGACTCAAGGAAACCTACCGATGATGAGCTTTCGCAAGCCCGGATGGATGCTGTCTTGCGTGTTGTGCGTTGTCTGCCTGCCAGCCCTGGCCGTCGCGCAAGAAGCCACAACCAGCAGTTCCAAGGTCGGTATCGACCCCACCACCGGCAAGCTGCGCCCGCTGACCGCGGCCGAGAGCGCGGCGCTGGATCAGCAGGCCACCTCGGCCTCCCGCCGCAGTGATGCAGACACGAGCGTCCCGCAGACCGAAGCCGCGGCCCGTGCCACCGAGCGCCGTCTGTCCAATGGCACCGTGGCGCGCAAGTTGCCGGCCTCGCAGATGAGTTCGCTGATGGCGGCCCGTCAGGCCGACGGTCGCGTCGTCATCGAGCACAGCGAAGACAGCGACGCCACCCACGCCGAGCACGGAGCGCTGCCGCATGAATAAGCCCTTGTTGCTGTTGTCTCTGGCCGTGGCCGCCGCACTGGCGCCGCTGCATGCAGCGGCTGTCGATGTCACGCTGATCAATGGCGATGCCGGCACTGCGGTCGGCTTGAACGATCCGACTGCCGCTGCGCCGTTGGGCGGCAATTCCGGCCGCTCGGTGGGCGAGCAGCGTCGCATTGCCTACCAGTACGCGATGGATCTGTGGGGAGCGGTGCTGCAAAGCAACGTCGAGATCAAGGTGTATGCCTCGTTCGCGCCGCTGACCTGTACCGCTACCGGCGGCACGCTGGGCCGGGCCGGCCCGAACTGGATCGTCAACGATTTCCCCGGTTCCACGCCCAATACGTTGTATCCGTCCGCGTTGGGCGATGCGATCGCCGGGCAGGATCTGGTCCCCGACCCGAGTGATCCGGCCGATGTGTTTTCGCAATTCAACGGCGACCTTGGCAAAGAAGACTGCCTGGCCGGCTCGGGCTGGTATCTGGGTCTGGACGGCAACACGCCCGAAGGGAAGATCAACTTCCTCAACGTGGTGATGCACGAGATCGGCCACGGTTTGGGCGCGGTGGGCTTCCTCAACAAGACCACCGGCGTACTCGGCTCGGGCAGCGGCTTGACCGACGTCTACACCGCACAAGCCTTCGACAACGTGCAGAACAAGCGCTTCGACGACCCGACCATGACCAACGCGCTGCGTGCAGAAGCGATGCGTACACCTGGTCGTACGGTGTGGGCCGGCACGCGCGTCAATCGTGAGGCGGCGCTGATCCTGGATCCGCGCACCTTGCTTCAGGTGACCGCACCGGCCAGCGCAGCCGGTAAATACGACGTGGGTTTTGCCAGTTTTGGGCCGGTGGCCAGCACGGCCAATTTCCCGGCCAAGGCGGTGGTGACGGTCAACGACGGTGTGGCCGCTGCATCGACCAGCGATGGCTGCGAAACACCGTTCGTCAATGCGGCAGACGTTGCCGGCAAGGTGGCCTTGATCGACCGAGGCACCTGCGCGTTCGCGATCAAGGTGCAGAATGCCCAGCGCAATGGCGCGGTCGGTGTGATCGTCGCCAACAATGCGGCCGACGTGCAGACGATGGGCAATGCCGCGCCGCCGATCACCGACATCACCATCCCGGCGATCATGGTGTCGCAGGCCGATGGTGCGCGCCTGAAGAGCAGCACCGCAGTGGTCGCGGCGTTGTACGAAGATCCCGAGCTATTGCAGGGCACCGACAGCGCAGGCCGCACGCGCTTGTATTCGCCCAGCGTGGTAGCCGGTGGTTCGACGTTCTCGCACTTCGATACCGACCTGCAGCCGAACGCGTTGATGGAACCGTTCGACACCCCGGGAGTACAGGCCCACCTCAACATCGACCTGACCCCGGCGATGTTTGCTGATATCGGTTGGACCTTGAACCGTGGGCTGGCCAAGCTGGGCAGCTGCAAGACGCTGGTGCCGACGCTGGAAACCGGCGGGTTGATTGCGGGTGCGAACATCTCGGCCGAAAGCAGCCTGTGCAAGACGCAGAACGCAGGCAACCGGTTGGGTTACCTGACCTGCATGAACGAGCATGCGCGTGAGTTGCAGAGCCAGGGCGCCATCAGCCGCGTGCAGCAGACGTCGGTGTTCGTCTGCGCGACCAAGGTGCGTCCGTAAGCGGGCAAGCGTTAGGCATTCCTGTGTGTACTGCGAGCGGCGCCGAAAGGCGCCATGCGTTTAGCTGCGATCACCCTCTGCAGCGGCGTCGGCCCCAGGTCGTTGGTCAAGCTGGTGCCCACGCCAAACGCTAAGCGGCAGCGCGCATGGAAGTGCGCGTACAGCCGCATCACCTTGTCGATGTTGAGGCCATCGCTGAACACCAGCACCTTGGTTCTGGGGTCGCTGCGGTGCGCTTCGGAGTGCGCGCTGACCCGCTCGTCCCAGTCGAACGGGTCGCCCGCCCCGTAGCGCATGCCGTCGAACAGCTGGCAGAAATACAGAGCGAAATCTCGCAAAAACGCGTCCAGCCCGACCACGTCCGACAATGCGATGCCCAGATCGCCGCGGTACTGGCGCGCCACGATTCCAGCGCGGCCCCCTGCCAATCGCGCAGCCGCGGCTCCAGCGCCTGGAACGCCTGCAGATACTCGTGCGCCATCGTGCCCAGCGGGGTCAGGCCGTACTGCTTGGCGAAATACACATTGTTGATGCCGACGAAGTGTTCGCCCAAGCCGTCGCGCAGCAATGGCAGCAACTCACCATGCCAGTGCTGCCAATAACGCCGACGGGTGCCGTCATCGGCGATCTTGTAGCCGGCCGGCAGGCTGCGCAGGCTGCTCACCTCCTCGCGCAGGCGACTGCGGCCTTCTTCGAAATCCGGCTCGGCGGTGTTGCGCAACCACACCTCGTTGATGATCGCCAGCAACGGCACTTCGAACAGGATGGTGTGCAGCCACGGGCCGCGGATGGTCAGCGCGATCTCGCCCAGATGGGTGGCCGATGCCGACAGCTGCAGATATTTGTGATCCAGATGAAACGGCGCCAGGAATTCGGCAAAATCCGGCTTGATGAAACGCAGGCTGCGCAGGTAAGCCGCTTCGTCCTCGCGCAAACGTAACCGGCACAGCGCATCGATCTCGTGCGAGATCTCGTCGATGAACTGCGCCAGATCCACACCGGGTGTGCGGCACTTGAAGCGGCAGTCGATCTGCGCGGCCAGATGCTGATGCAGCACCGCCCGCATCATGGTGAATTCATAGAGGTCGGTGTCGAGCAGCACGTGGATGATCATGCGGCCGGATTGTGCCCGCAGCGGCGATCGCGCTACGGGCAAGTCAATCCAATGCCAGGCGTGCAATGCGATACGCACCGTCAGCGCATCAGCAGTGCGCTTGGCGATTGCGCTTGGCAATCGCTCAGCGCGCCAGCAACTGCTGCGCAGGTTTGCCCTGCACGGTGAAGTCGCTATCGCCCGGCCCACCGGCCTTTGGGTCGGTGTACCAGCACCACAGCGCGATCCCTTCCACGGCGTGTTCTTGCAGCACTGTTCGCCACTGCTGCAACACCTGAAATTGCAGGCGCGTATCGACTGCGGCGGGGCGTTGTTCCGGGCTTTCCCATGGCGCGGCCAGGCTGCCGCGTGCAGAACGCAAACCCAACTCTGCAACCCATACCGGCTTGCCCACGCGCTGGCCCAATTGCTGCAGGCGCTGCGCGGCGGCGTTCATCTCGGCCGTGCGCGTGGCAGCGGCTTCGGACAGACGCGGATACAGGCTGGTGCCCACCGCATCGAACAACGACCAGTAGCGGAAGCTCTCTGCATGCTCCATGCCGTCGGCCACGTACAGCAATTTGCCGCGATAGACCTTGCGTACTTCCGCCACTAGGCCGGGCCATTGCGGCGCGTCCTGCAGTTTGCGTAGTTCGGTGCCGATCACCAGCGCTTCGGCGTGTTCGCCTTCGGCCAGTCTGGCCAGCGGCAAAAGCGCATTCTGATACGCCGCAAACCAGGCTGCTTGGTCGGTGGGCGCGGTATCGCCCGCCCAATGGCCGGGAATCCATACATGCACCTTGAGCGTGGTTTGCAAGCCGGCGTGGTGGCTCTGACGCAATGCGGCGCGCATGTCCTCCACACTGCTGTCGCTGCCCAGTACCGGGTCGTTGGACTGTGGGTTGCCCTGCCACACAAACACTACCAGCAACGCCTTGCTGGCGCCGGTCTTGGCCAGCGCATCCAGCGACTGCGCCGCAGCCTCGCTCTCCCAGGGCGCATTGGCCGAGACCTTGACGTTGGCGCCCATCCACATCGATGCCTCCGCGTTGCATCCATTGGCGAGCATGCATACGCCGACCAACAACACAGTGCTTAGAACGCGTTTGAACATGCAGCAGAGGCCTCGGTGGTCAACGGAGTCGTAGGATGCGCGCACTCCGTTGCACCAAGCGTTGCGGTGTTCTTGCCCGGCTGCACGAGCGTGTCCGTCGCAACGCCAGACGGTGCGGCACCATCGGCAGCAACACGCGTTGCCGCCGCGGCATCGATCTCAGCCAGGGCTGCCCCCGCCGGCTGCACCACAGCGGCATTGACTGCTACAGCCGCCGCTGTGCGACTCGCCGGCAGCGACACCGGTGCAGCCATCACCACCGCCTCGCCCCGCAATGCCGACTGCGCATCGGCAGGCGCTGCACGCAGCCAGCTGCCCCAGCCCTGCGGCTGCACCCACTCCGCACCGACCAGGCCGAGCAACAACAATCCGGCCGCCTGGCTACGCTGATCGGCGCGCAGCGCGCGCAACAACAACGCGGCCGGCACCCACAGCAGCAACAAGGCATCGAAGCCAGCCCAGCCGAAAGCGAACGACAACGCCGCTGCACAGAGGACGGTGCCGGCACTGACCACCACCCCGCGCGTGAGCGCGCCACTGCGGCTGCGTACCAGCAACGCCAGGATCGGGAAGCAGACCACCGCCGCCACGCCCCAGCGCACCGCCGGCAACCAACCTTGCGCCTGGTCGGCCAACGGCAACGGCAGCGGATGCGCGCCCTGCGCAATGCTGGACAATGTCGGCCACGGCGCATTGAACACGGTCAGATTGACGTAGGCCCACATGCCCACCAGAAACGCGAACGGCAGGTAGCACACCAGATAGAACGAGCCCGGCGCCTTGCGCAGCATCTGCGGCGGCATCACCAGCAGCAGCCAGGGCGCCACCATCGTCGACAGCGCAAGCGTCTGCAGATCCAGGCACAGCAGGATGCACAACCAACCAGCCATACGCAGGTAAGTGAAGGCCTCTACCGGCGTCTGCAAGCGACGCAAGGTGCGGCACAAGCCATAGAACGCGAGCAGGCCCACCGCCTGGCTACCGCCTGCGGCGATCGGCAGCAGAAACAGCGGGTTGCAGCCCACCAGCAGAGTCAAACCACTGGCCCAGCCACGTCCGAACACACCGGCCAGATCGCGCCACAACAACGACAGGAACAGCCCGTTGGCCGCAACTGCCACGAACGGCCACAGCTGGAACGGCAGGTTCCAGCTGTGCAGCCCGAGATCGATCGCCCACGACAACAACCCGGTCGCCGGCAAGCCTGCACCTGGTGCCATCGCCGGTGCGGCCGTGCCCACCGACTGCACGAACAACGGCTGGCTCAGCAACGACAAGGCCACCACGGCCACCAGAAACGCTGGCAGCCCGCTGTCGCGACGCCGCGTGACCGACTCACTCTTCGAGTGCGGCGCGACGCTCGTTTTCCGAATGCTTGCTGAGGCCATGTGTGGTCTTCTCCCAATAGAATGGATTACGGATCAGTTGCCAGAGACCCTTGTAAGCGGCGATCGACTGCAATGCCCAATAGAACGGCACCGTCAGCGCGTAAGGCGCCAGCTTGAAGTAGTCGCGCTTGAACGCAGCAACCAGCGTGATGTAGATGAAAAACGCATTGGCCAACAGCAGATTGACCAGCGAAATGGTGGCCAGCCACGGCGGGAAGAAGCGCTCAAACGCAGTCGTTCCGGTAACCGCCCAGACCACATACAAGGCCCACAACACCGGCACGCCCAATGCAGTAAAGAAGCCGCCGCCGATGAAGAACTGGAAGCCCCAAAAGCCCTTGAATCCGGTGCTGCGATACAGATGCACCGGGTCGCGCATGTGCACCAGCCAGGTCTGCATATAGCCCTTGAGCCAGCGCGAACGCTGCCGGATCCAGTTGGGAATGCTGACGTTGGCTTCTTCGAACGTGGTGGAGTTCACCACGTTGACGCGATAGCCGTTCTGGATCAGCCGCACGCCCAGATCGGCGTCTTCGGTGACGTTGTACGGATCCCATGCGCGCACCTGACGCAACACGTCCAGGCGGAAGTGATTGGAGATGCCGCCCAACGGAATCGGGATGCGCAGGTATTCCAGCGCCGGCAGGTAGAAGTCGAACCAGAGCGTGTACTCCAGCGTGAACATCCGCGTCAGCCAGTTCTCGTCGGCGTTGTAGTAGTTCAACCGCGCCTGGATGCACACCACATCTTTTTCGGCCTTGCGGAACGCCGCCACCACGCGTTTGAGCTGATCCGGCTCGGGCTTGTCTTCGGCGTCGTAGATGGTGAGCAGTTCGCCACGTGCAAAATGCAGCGCGTAGTTGCAGGCCTTGGGCTTGGTCTTGGGTTGCGACGAAGGCACCCGGATAATTTCGAAGAATGCTTCCAGGCCGAGTTTCTTGGCCGCATCGATGGTGTCGAAATCGTCCGCTTCAAGCACCAGCTTCACGTCGAGCTTGCTGATCGGGTAATCCAGCTTGCGCAGTGCGTTGGCCAGAATCGGCAGGACTTCCGGCTCCTTGTACATCGGCACCAGCACGGTGTAGACCGGCAGGTCGTCGTCGCGCAGCGCGGCCACTTCGTCTTCGGTGACCTTGATGTCGATGCGGTGGCGCGAGCCGAACCACACCAGCAGCAGCTTCAGTCCGAAGGTCGCCAGAAAGCCGAGCGCCACCAGCACGTTGACGGTGATCAACGCCGGCACCGGGAACAGCACCATCGCAATCAGCAGCACCGCAGCGACCGCCCACAACGTGAATTTCTGTCCGCGCGTCACCACTTGTCGTGCCGAATAGGTCGGCGCATGCGCGGCGAGCAGGTTCAGCGCGTTAGCGGTGAGCTGCTCGTCGGCGTAGCGCTGCAGGCTCCAGATGATGTCGAACTTGGCGGTACCGACAAAACGCACCTCCTCTGCGTAATGCGCACGTGCCCAGGCGAACAGCGCCGGGTCGGGGTCGGCCACGGCCAGCACCAGCACGCCGTCTTCGCGCTTCCACGGCAACACCAGGCGTTGCGCGTAGCTATCCAGATCCCCGGGGGTGAGCAGGCTCGGGTCCGGCGGCTGCTGTACCAGGTCGATAAATTCAAGACCGAAGTGTGCCGCGACGATGGCGTAGAACCGCTGCGCCGGCACACCGCGCTGTGCCAGGATCACATCGCCCAGGCGCGAGTTCCAGCGCTGCTGCAAGGCCAGCGCCAAGCGCAGCTGTTCGTCGGTGATGACGCCTGCCGTGACCAGCGCGCGACCCAACAGACCGCGTTCGCGGCCGATGTCCGGTGCCCGTCCCAGCGCGTCCATTTCGCAGGTGAATGTCATTGTCGTGGCGCCCTTAGAACCGCCACCAGGCGGCCACGAATGGCCCGCCTGCAGCACCGGTATTGCGGCCCATCACCGGCTGCTGATATCCCACCTGCCACTGGCCGCCGCCCGGCGCGGTGTAGAGCGTGGACAACTGCAGCTTGGTGAGGTCGTAGTTGGTGCCGGTGGCGACAAAGCCTGAATCGCCGGGCGTGGAGCCGACGACAAAGGCATCGTTACGGCCATTGCCCAGGCCCTGGATGACGTTGAGTTCGCCAAGCAACAACCAGCTCGGGGTCAGGCTCAGACCGGTGGACGCATCCACCCGCACTTCGTCGGAGGCGGCACTGCCGCGCAGGCGCACCGCGCCGCCCAGATCGACATAACCGTTGCGCCCGCCCAGCATGTAACCAAGGCCACGGCTGTAACGCAGTTCCAGGCCGTAGTCGCCAAGGCCCAGCGCCGGGTCGCGCCCCGGATTATTCGGATGGTAGGTCTTGCTGCGGCCATATGCCGGGATGCTGACCAACGCCTGCACTGAACTACGCCAGACGTCGTCCGTGGCGCTGGGCAGCGCATAGCGCAGACCGATTTCCTGATCCGCAAAACCCGTCGTGCTGCGACGCGCACGGCCAAGCACGCCGTTCACCGGTTCGTCGTTATTGAAACCGACTTCAGGGCACCTCGAACAACCAAGTCGTAGCCGTGGTGACACGCACTGGATGATGACCATACCTTCAAAAAATCAGCGATC
>NZ_MDEJ01000149.1 GCF_002940065.1 Xanthomonas populi | reverse complement strand
TTAGGGAAAATTGCTCTGGTGTGATCTCCATACCCGATAGTTTACTCGCTCAGGCCATTAGTGTTAACAGGCCATAGATTGGTGTCACCAAGATCCCGCGAGTAGCGGTCGGCCAACCAGAGATACAGACCATAATAGCGAATGCGCAGCGTGACGTTGCTAATGCCAGGCAGTAGTCGTTGATAAATGATAACGCTGGAATTCTGCATCCCCAGCGGATCGATTCCCCGCTTCTTTGATAACTGCGTCCATACCGGAACAGCGTTCCTGCTCAACTTGGTAATCCTTGTCGTATAAGTCCGGCAATGGGGAGTGGCCCAGATCCATACCGCCAAGGCTGCTTTAGCGGCTACGGATTTGCAAGCCAGCTTCCTGGATTGAAGTGCACCTACTGCTGGCGATTGGGCAGGTTTGCGGCACGTCCGCTTCGGCCAATAGCGGCCGTTGTCGTTGTCATTGTCATTGTCAGCTTTGGATAGTTCGAAATAGGCGCCAACGACCCAAATGGGGCGGTGTTCGCACGGTAGCTAGACGTTGGGCTACTCACGCTCCTCGACGAGCGCGTGACTAACGCTTTTAGCAGCCGCCAACGACTCCACAAGGCTCGTCTTGAGTGCTTGAGTCGCAACAGCAAAGTGTTCGAGCTGCACGATGCGCTTCTCCAACTGCTCGATACGATAATTTTCGAGCTCTGCCTCCTCCCGTCCTGCCCTCACGATCCTAATCCGAAGTTCGGTGAGAGGGTCTTCTTCGTCCAGGTGTTGGGCCAGCTCCAACCACTCGGCGCTGTCTCGCCCCGCCGCATGCGCGGCTTGCGTAAGGACATAGTGGATGAGGTTGCGAGCCGCACCATCTATCCCTAAGGCGGTCGTCGGAAGCTCCTCGACTTCACTGTCCCCGTTAGTCGCACGTGCATCAAGGGCGCGCCAGAGATCGTTGCGATAATGCGGTCCACCGTCCGGATGCAGGGAGTCGATGGCCTCGATCACCCGGTCAATGGACTCGAAAGCCGATCGCTTTGCGGTGAAAGCCCGTGCCTGTGCCCACAGCTCCAGGATCGCGCGCGCACACAGCTGCTGAACCTCATCACGCTCGGGCAGATCGGCGTGCTCAGCGCGTACCATCAGCTCAGCCGTGTAATGCGCCATCCATCGCGCGAGCGTGTCGGTCGATTCAGCGAGCTTTAGTTCGACGACGAGCTTCTCGCCGAGGGCGAACGTTGCGGCCGACAATGTAGGGTGCTCTCGCTTTTTCGATAGTAATGATGCTCGTCGAGCGTTCTTCTTCAACATCTTCACTCCTACTTTCGTAGTTGAAGGGGACCACTTGGCGATGGCAGGTGACTTCAAGGATCAACGTTTGCTCCTGCCGACCCAGGATCTTCTGCAGGAACTGTGTGTCGACCAGGAGGCGTCCCCCACTTGGAGTGCGCCCACGCTCATCGTCGGCGCTTTCTCTCCACCGCTCGACCCAGGCCACGCACGTACCGTCATCTTGGTGCCACTTACCAGAGGCTTCGTCCAGGACAATTCCGAGTTCAGCCGCCACGGGCCCGGCGAGATCCGGAAATCGTCGGGCCAATCCGCCGGTCCACGGATCATCTGAATCAGCGCCGGACTCGGCGCCTGACTCCGTCACCCACCCTTCCAAAACGAAGTCGCCGTGATGGATCTCATGAGTGTCCTGGAATTCGGGCAGTGCGTAGTCGTAAGGGTTCCGGGTCGTCGCCAAGGCCCGGGACAGTGCGCCAGCGCGGGCCCGCGACGCGAATGCGCTGACCACGCGGAGGGTTTCGCTGTTGCGCCCCTCGTACTGCGTACACCGGCCTGCAACAACCACCGCCCCGACTTGGGCCATGAGAGGCGAAAGCGCGTAATTCTTTGCCGGAGGGGCGGGCCACGCGCCCTTTTTGTGTGCTGGGAACTCGATGGCATCCGCCGGAGGCATCTGCCTGCGGTCCGCCAGCCAGTCGCCCTTCGCATCGAGCGAAGCCTTGTCCTCTAGCCAATGGGAAAATGATCCCCATGAACTTTCAGGGTCCTCATGGAGCGGATGTGTCTTCAGTAGCTGTCCTGCAGTCTCCATCAGGGCGTGATAGGAAAGATAGAACGAAAGGTTGTCCTGTTCGCCCAGTTCGCTTTCGCGGCGCCTAGAGTGTTCCTTGAATTGGCCGCACAGAGCGCGCGCATCCCGATCGTAGTGGCCGTTTTCCTGGAGCCCCCAGTCCTCGCGAATGACCCGGCATGCCTCGACCTCGATCTCTCTGGGGCTTATGGCAA
The DNA here is from genome assembly GCF_002940065.1 of Xanthomonas populi. Lineage (GTDB taxonomy): Bacteria > Pseudomonadota > Gammaproteobacteria > Xanthomonadales > Xanthomonadaceae > Xanthomonas > Xanthomonas populi. The sequence continues at coordinate 7,061 of NZ_MDEJ01000149.1, read as the reverse complement.
AGCACCGTGCAAACGACTCCATCCAGCTGCTCGAGAAGTCGTAGCCGAAGGTGAACTCGCATACGACGTCCGAACGGGGCGGACTGCGGTGTGACCGGGTGTGATAGGCGGAAAACTGGGTCGGAAGCGTGGACGCATTGATCCGAACTAACGCATCTCGGGCCACAGGAGTCACAGGAACGTGGCCCCTATCGGCTAACGCCAACAGGGCGCGAGCTGCTATACCGCGCCACATAACATGACGATTCTGCCGCAATGCGAAAGACTCAAGCCAAGCGGCATGGCGCGAGACAACATCCCCGCTTTCGCGCGAAGCGCGGTCGAGAGCGGTCAGCAACCACTGGATCGCATGCATTCGATAGAAGTGGAAGCTTGCGTCTGTAAACGCTGACGCATCGCCGCCTGTCGAAAGCTCGAGGATATCCGCGAGGAGCGCATCGCGACCCAAGAAGCATAGCGCCCGGACCGCGTGCGCCGCCTGCCACCGGCGCCCCGATTCAACTGCCCCGAGAGCGGCCCAGATATAGCCTGCGATGCTCTGGCGACAGCCCCCGGTAGGCGCCAAGCGTGGGCTCCACTGCCCATCACCTTGCTCGCAGCCGAGTGTCTCCTCAAGATGCTCAAGGCCATAGCTCAGCGCGGATCGCGCTTCAACAGGATCCAAGAATTGAGCAAGGACAGCGACGAGCTGGAAAAAATCGCGCGACGTAGTCGGCAGGCTTGTCTCGGCGATCGCCTCCAGCGCACACCGCAACAGCTCTTGGCGCGAAACCCCTGTCTTCTCAAAAACAAGCTCGTAGGACAAGGATTGGTAATGACGGTTGACCTCGAGCGAAGTGGCATGGTCGCGGGCCATGCGCCGAACGAACGACGCCAATGCCTGTCGCGACGCAAGTCCATCCATCCAAATTGCAGGGATCTGTTCGAGAAGCCCACGGACGGCATAGGGACTCCAATCGTCAACCGCCTCGAGGCTCTCGACGAACGCGCGTTCCCTGCCTACCTGCACGCGACCTATGGCTTCGTCGATCCATTCCTCGCGCCATCGCCCGAAACGGCGCTCAGGCATTCGCGCTTGGCTTTCGAGAAGGCCCGACGCGCTGGCGAGATCGATACCTGCAAACACTGCGTCCCAGTCCGGACTGGACTCGCGCCCGCTCGTCACAGATGACTGGTGTGAGTCAGGATCCGATTCAGACCGTTCGGCGCGCTCTTCCAGTTCGCGAAAAGGCTGGGCATTCAGACCCCGTGCCTGGACCACATTGGCTACCTCTTTTAGAAACCGTCTGGAACTCGTTGAGAAGCGCAGGAATCGGTAGAACTGCGCTAGCAGCTTGTCTTTCTCAGGGCGGCTTCCGGCCGCATCGAGCGCGGCCGTGACCAGGCCCGGCCAATCCCAGTAGCCTTCGAAACAGACGAGGGCTGCCGCATCCCGACAATCCAGGTCACCACGCTTGCACAGGACGTCGACGAGCTGAGGGAAAAACCGCTCTGGCTCGCCGAATCTACGATCGCGCCACCGGCTCATGATTGCCGGCGCTGTGCTCGGCGACAGCGTGGTGATCGCCTCGATTGTGTGCTCCCAATCGAAGTGCTTGTCGCGATCGACGTACGATCGTGTTAGCTCGGCCGCACGGGCGAATCGATACGCTAGGCGCGGGTCATCGGCCCTATCTGCGGCGCAGACATCGCTCAGATACAAGAGGGCATGCCATCGCTCCAAGTTCTCCTGCCCGATCTTGCTGGCGACACGAACGGCCTCATTGAAATACTGCAGGGCCTCATCCTCTCTGGCCCCCAGCACGGCACGCGCGAGGAGGACGAAGCTGTCGGCCATGGATTCAGCGAGCTCCGAGTCCTCTCCGATCCTACCCCGAGCCTTGTGGGCAAAGGAAAGGACGATATGTGCGGGGCCGCCCGTCAATGCCGCCCGGCGTGCGAGGTCTGCCAGGATCGGAATGAAAAGTGGAATCCGTAGGCCCTCCTGCCATTGTGATAGGCGCGCCCATAGCGTCTCATCTCCTCCAAGCAAAACAATGCATTCGGACCATAGCCGAGCGACCTCGTCCGCCGTTGCTGACCAGTCCTGGTAGATGTCGCGTCGATGGCGGGTCCATTGCTCCAGCGCCGCCAATAATGCGGTCTCAAATTCGACTTTCAACATTGCGCCGGAACGGACCTTCACGCTCAGTTCGTGCCACGGCAATAACACCTTGAGGTTCTCAAATCCCCGGCCGCTGAAGCGATTATCGCTCGTCGGTTTTTTGCGCGACTTGCGCTTTGCGCCATAGATGAATTCGAGCGTCAGCGGCTTACCCAAAAGCGCTGCCAGCAACGCATACGTTCGCAGGAATGCAAGCCGATCGTCGTGGAGATTTTCCGATTCGAGAGTGCGAGACGCGCCTTTAGGCAAGTACCGACGCAAGAGGCCGGCGAGTGCACGCTTTGACGCCAAACGGTAGTGCCGCGCGGTATCGATAATCGACGCAACCGTACCAAGTCGCGTGCTCTCGCCTAGCCAGTCGCCCGGCGCGTCGAGCTTGACTCGTGAATGCAAGAGTAGGCGCACAGTGCGTGCAGCGGCGGCTTTCGGCACATGCCGCTCGACTGTCCTGAGTTCGTCGGCTATCGCGAGAACCAGCCCGATATCATTGCCGGCTGCCAGGGCTAGGGCATCGGCATCCGCCCATCGCGCTCCGTCGACCAGGCGCTTTACGAGCAACCGCCCCACGCGATAAGAGAGCTCGCGCGGCTGCCATCGCCGCAACTGGGCGGCGCACTGGGTAGGGCCATGGACATTCAGCTCCGCCCATTCCAGCTCAAGGATATCGTTGTCCTTGACCGAGGTTCGGTGATGACTCTCCTTCCGGTTCCGCAGCCAATGGCCGAGCCAGTCATAAGCAAAGCGCAGCTGGGCACGTGCTTCACCCTCCAGGCCTTTTTGTCCTGAAAGTAGCGCAGCCTCATAGGCATGCTCAGAGCCAGTCCAGCTACCGCCGACAATCTGACGCCTGGATACCTGCTCCAGGAGTTGGTCCCGGTCCAGAAACCGCGATGCAAGATCCACATTTCCGCTCAGAAGCGTCTGTTGTCGGGCATCGGCCGCCACCCTCCCACCGGCCTTCAATGCAAGCTTGACGGCATCGGCGTAACGGCGCGCTCGAAGCGCGGCGAGTGTCGCAAACTCCAGCCGCTGCAACTCGACGTCACGCCGGGCGATCTCGTCATTCTCAGGCAGTGCGTCGTCGTCCAGTGCGAGTCGAACCAGCTCATCGAAGCGATCCGTGCTCAACATCAGCGCGGGAAGCGCCGACGCGGCATAGCGGCTTTCCCGCGCGAGCGGCTTCAGGCGGCGGACGAATGCCTCGAGTTCCTCGTGGCCCGGTCTGAAGTGCTCTTGGAACCATGTCTCCGTCGGCTCGTCCCTGAACTGGACGGAGTCGTCACGAAGCAACAGCGGTCGGCCGAGGTCATGGACGAAACTCCGGACCAACCCCTCGTCAACGCCCGCTGTTAACGCGATAATTCCGACGGGCACGAACGGACGCAGCGTAGCGAGCGCCGCGCAGATACGGTCGATCTGAAGCCGTTCGACCGCTGCTGCGACATGCCGGACCTGCCCTACGGCATGCTCCAGTAGGTCGCCAATGGTGTCGTCGACCGTGCGAGGCGATGGGCCTAAGCTGCGCAGGACCGTCGCCAAAGACGCTGCCGAGTCCAGGTCTAGCGCTGTGCGCTGCACGCGTGGATTGCGCGATGTCAGGCGATGGAATTCCCGAACGTCCACCTCTCGCACGTCCGGAAAACGGGTCCTGAGAAAATCCCCAGTCTCCTTCTCGGTGAACCCATCGAGCACAAAGCGGACCACGTCCGGTGGCGGCTGGAGCTTATCGACCCGATGAGGGCGCGAGGTGAGCACCAGCCGAACATTATCGGGAAAGGACTCTGTGAGCAGCAGACGCGGGAAGCTGGGCGGATGGTGGAACTCTTTGGCTGCCATCTCCGCATTGTCCGCCGCGTCTAAAATTAGAACGAGGTACGCATCAGTGGCCTGACTCCGCAAAGCGGCGCTGGCTTGGGCGACCCGCGCCAGAAACGCATGCACATAAGCAGCGTCGTCCGCTTTAGGTGTGGGGATCAGAGGGTGGCACAGGCCCTTAACAGCCATTTCGTTGGCTAGCTGGACCAATCCGTCCTTCGCGCGGTGTCTCAGGCCGGTGGCGCTTCGGTACCAGCCATTGCCGAAGCAGTCATAGACGAAGGCGATGCCTGGTAGCGCGTCCCCGATCTGGGTGGCGACGACGGATTTTCCATAGCCGCCATCGGCCGACACGATCATCGATGTCGGCGACTCAATAATCGCCTTGACCAGATCCGACATCTGGGCGCGAGGCACGACGACCGGAGGCGACTCGATGACGTTCGTCGCCGGAAACAGGTCATCTAGGCGGACGCCGATGGTGTCCAAGACATCCTCACGGCGGATCTCGTGATTGGACTTGAATTCAGACGTGGCCTTGCGTGCGACGAGCTCGCGTAGCGCGATCGCAGCATCCTTGTCGTTATCCGGGAGGTAGGCCCGTAGATCACGGTTGAGTAACGCACGCTGCTCGAGAAATCCCTCGACGCGCGTGATAGGCAGGAACAGGGAGGCAAACGCCTGGAGGTCAGCAGACGTCAACCCGGTCACACGGCAGATATAGTGGGCGTCGCGCCCCTGAGTGCCCTGCCTCAGCTCCGCTAGCGCTTGATACACACGAGGTGAGAGTGGGCGGTTGGTTTCGAACTCGAAAGTAAACCGCGCACAGACCTGTTTGATACCGAATTGTACGACCAACGCAGTAAAGCGGTCAGCGAAGTCCTTGAGCGTCTTTCGCAGGCCGCTCGCTGTCCACTCCTTGTCGGCGTGAAGTGTCGAATGCTTGAGCTGGCGATAGCGTACGAGCCGTGCCGTGGGCAGACTGTCACTGCCGTAGTAGAGGGCGAGGTCGATGGACTCGATGCCCGCGTTGACGGAGTCCTGCTTTGAAATGCCTTCAACAGACACGACCTTGAGGTCGGAGGAGGCTTCGAGAAGCTCCAGGCAAAGGCGGGACGCGCGTGAGTAATGAAACTGGTCGCCGTCTCGGCTGGGGCAAACATCAAAAATATCAGTCTGCCGTGACATCAACTCGTATGTCCCACGTCACAATGACGATCCGCGCCAAAATCTAGTGCGCACGCAGAGGCAGTCCAACCGATCAGGCGGACGTGCGTTGGCCCCATAGCTAGCACGCCTCAGTTTTACCCGAAGGTGCACTCCCCGCCTATGTTTGGGGCCGCACCGTCAGAATTTACTTGATCAGCATCCTAATCCTCCGCGCACTGGGGTGTCCACGTTCGGTCAACAGGAGAGTATCACCGCTTCCAAGGCCTTCATTTATGTTCGCAGATGCAAGAAGCGCTCTTACAGATAGCCGTGATTGACGCCGGGGGGCATGTGCACGACAGAGATGCGGCACATCTCGCCTGAGATGCCGCACTTCGTTGGCATGTCTTTACTAGCAGAAATTGGCGGTAGAGCAGGTTGTATCTTCCTCTTTTACCAACCCTTCGACCACCACAATATCATGCAGAAAATGCCGCCCTGTTTCCAAGTATTTGTGGCGAAATCAATAGCTTAGTTGACTTCCCAATCTCTGGGGCTTCATAGTCGCTTGAAAGATGCTTATGGGCATAAACCGGCATGCGTAGACCGTCTTCGGCCGATATCGAAGCGAAATTCCTCGAGGAATATGGGGTTCTTCTCAACTCAGCAGATGCAGCCCAGGTACTTCGCTATCCAAGCGCCAATGCCCTAACCAAGGCGCGCCGAAAAGGCACCCTAAAACTGCCCATGATGCGAATCGCCAATCGCCGCGGCTGGTGGACAACGCCGCAGGAACTTGCTCACTACCTTACTGCCTTGTCTGCTGAAAATCGCCCACATCGTGAGGAGGCGGCGCAGGAGCAAAGCTGATTAATTCTCAAGAAATTCGAGAGCTGAGGTACATGAGCCATACCCAACATGAGAGGTGAAATCAGATGAACTAGGCCAATTACGTGCGCGTACCACACAACTCCGGGCCCTGAAGGCAGACAGGCCCCAGTTCTCGCCAAAGAACTGAGGCCCGAAACGCAGTGAAGCTTACCCTGCTTGACTGCAAGACTGCATGAGGCGACCGCCCCATGTCAACACGCTTTGATCGCGTGGCGGGCGGCGTTTGCCCGGATCCCCTCAAACCAGATATCTCCCCTTTTATGGGGAGGTATTGGCTTCAGGACGATCCAATGTCAGCACCCAATCCGATCTCAAGCAATACACGCTGGGCAGATCTACCACGCTGCCCCAACAACGGTGTCCCCGGCTACCAGCTGTACATCGAACCCCCGGCTGTCGCGCAGATACGTGTCCGTCGCCTCGTGCATCGAGGCGCTCCGCGCCCGGTGTATAAGTTTTGGTCCATCAAGCTCAACCGCATCGTGCAATGCGAATCCCTACTCGAGGTCGAAGTAGGGCAACTTCTCGATGCTTCGCCTGGCGTTACCTACTTCGGTGAACAGCCTGTTGTTATCCACTATTTCGAATACGGACGATGGCAGCGGCATATCCCGGACTTCTGCATGCAAATACAACGGTCCCGGGAGTTCATTGAGGTTAAATATACGCATACGGTTGACCAAGAGACCGAGCGTCGTACAAATACGCTAACACATCAGCTTGCACGCCACGGCTGGGGCTATCGGTTGCTCACCGAGTCCGAGGTCCACCGCGGACCTTGGTTGTCGAATGCGCAGGTACTACTACGCAGGGGACGCGAAGCAGCCAACACGCTTTGGTCGTTGCATGCGTATGAGCAGGTACGCCAACGGTGTCGCAATTTTCTTGGCGATTTCGGATGGACTAAGACTGAAATCCAGGACGCAGTCTGGATAGCGAATGAGCTGATCCGAGGAACCCTTCTAGGTCCTGTTAACACTAATGGCCTGAGCGAGTAAACTATCGGGTATGGAGATCACACCAGAGCAATTTTCCCTAATCG
>NZ_MDEJ01000148.1 GCF_002940065.1 Xanthomonas populi | reverse complement strand
CTGTGCATCACCGAAGGGCAGTTGCATGGAGGTGAGTGGATAGTGTTGCGCATCGTGGGTGCGTTGTTCAGAGGTTGCTTAGCGCTCGACGATGGCCACCACGCCCATGCCACCGGCGGTACAGACCGAAATCAACGCACGGCCGCCGCCGCGTTCTTCCAGTTGTTTGGCGGCGGTAGCCACCACGCGCGCGCCGGTGGCGGCGAACGGGTGGCCGGTGGCTAGCGACGAGCCCAGCGGGTTGATCTTGTCCGGGTCGATACGGCCGAGTGGCGCATCCACCCCCAGGCGATTGCGGCAGTAGTCTTCGCTTTCCCAGGCGCCCAGCGTGCACAGTACCTGCGCGGCGAACGCCTCGTGGATTTCGTAAATGTCGAAGTCCTGCAGGGTCAGGCCCTGGCGCGCCAGCATCTGCGGCACTGCAATGGTCGGCGCCATCAGCAAGCCTTCGCCATGCACGAAATCCACCGCCGACACCTGCGCATCGCGCAGATAGGCCATCGGGGTGTAGCCGCGCGCCAGCGCCCAGGCTTCGCTGGACAACAGCACCGCAGCGGCACCGTCGGTGAGCGGGGTGGAATTGGCCGCGGTCAGCGTGCCGCGTCCGGACGTCTTGTCGAAGGCAGGGCGCAGCGTGGCGAGCTTTTCCAGCGAGGTGTCCGCGCGCAGGATGTTGTCGCGCGACACGCCGCGGAACGGGGCGATCAACGCATCGAAGAAGCCGCGCTCATAGGCAGCGGCCAGCTTGTGGTGCGAGGCCACCGCCCACGCGTCCTGCGAATCGCGCGCGATGTTCCATTCCTTGGCCATGTCCTCGCAATGCTCGCCCATGCTCTTGCCAGTGCGCGGCTCGGCCACGCCGGGGAATTCCGGCTTGAGCTCACCAAATTTGAAACCACGCAGCAGCGCCTTGAGCTTGTCGCCGGTGGCCTTTGCCCGGTTGGCGGCCATCAGCCGCGCGCGCAGCTTCTTGCCGTAGACGATCGGCACTTCCGAAGTCGTGTCCGAACCGCCGCCGATGCCCGAATCGATCTGGCCCAGCGCGATCTTGTTGGCGATGGTGATCACCGAATCCAGGCTGGTGCCGCAGGCGCGCTGCAGGGTGATGCCCGGCGTCAGCGGCGACAGGCCGGACGACAGCGCCGCCTCACGCGCCAGGTTCCAGTCCGATGCGTGCTTGATCACCGCCCCCATCGCCACTTCGCCCAGTTGCTGCCCATGCAGCCCGAAGCGCTCGACCAGCGCGCCCAGCGTGCGCACCGACATGCCCAGGTTGCCCACGTCCGCGTACGCGGTGTTCTGACGACAGAACGGGATACGAACGCCACCCAAGATGGCGACGGGACGGGCTGCGTGCATCGGTTGACCTGGCATGGAGGACTCGGGGACATGTCCTGCACAGGGCCGGCAGGCATAATGGCCGCAGTGTAGCTTCGACCCCCGTGATGGGCCAACCGCGAATCATGAGCAAGACCGAACACGGTGTGACCGCCATGGGTGTCATGGCGCTGGAATTGACGGGCGGAACCGCCCCCGAGCGCGGCGCTTTGGCGCCAGAGCAGGCAGGCATGCTGGCCGAACGCATCGGCCGCGACCTGGCGCAATGGATCCCTGAAGTGCGCACGCTGGAACTGAGCGTGGCAATGGCACATTTCGACCCCGCCGAAGTGCTGCGGCCGGGCTGGCCGCTGCATCGCCGGTTGGAAGAGCTGCATGCGCGCGCACCTGGCCGCGACCAGGGCCCGCGTGTGCTGGCCTTCGGTGCCGATGCGCAAGGCGAGATTCCCTTGCCCTTCCAGGCCGACACCCAGCTGACCGGCGGCGGCCTGCGGGTGCTGCCGTTCCTCCTCTCCGGCGATCCGGAGATCGTCGCAACGGTGGCCGATGCGATGGAAGACCTGCTGCTGGCACAGGGCATGGCGCAGGCCGATACCGCACTGCTGGCGCAGGAAAGCTTCGGCGCGCGCATCGAACACGCGCGTTACCTCACTGCGCACGATCTGGCGGCGATGATTTCGATGCAGTACGACAACCAGGGCCTGGCGCCGCTATGGCCGCTGATCGAGGCCGCCCTGCTCGCGCCGCACACCGAAGAGTGGCTGGAACAACCACCCGAACCGGTGCTGCGCTATGTCGATGGCGAAGTGCGTATCGCGCTATTCGACCCGGCCGGCTGGTGCGATTACTACACATACGACCGCGAAAACTGCGAGCGCCTACGCGGGGTCTATGAGCACTATCTCTCGCGTCAGCGCCAGATGGCCGCCGTGCTGGAAGCGCATGGGCTGCCGGTGCTGTATGTGCATGTGGAACCTAGGCAGGATCCGCGTCAGGCGTTGGCTGCGTAAGCAGCGCGCCGGTTGCGTCGGCGTCTGTGCTGTACGCGCACTGGAAACCGGCGTTTGTGTGACGAATCTGGCGCGGTCCTGCGTGCCTCACGTCCGTGTGCTTAACCGATTCCGTGTGCTGAAACCAGAACCGATGCCTGGCAGGTGTGCGCCAGACCGATCACGGAACGGCGATAAACCACCGCAGCGTTTGATTGCCTGCTCGCTTCTGTCGCTTACTTGGTCGCAGCCGGCGCGTTATCGGTGGTGATCACACCGCAGGCCAGACGGCCGCCAGCGTTACCAGTGGGCTGGGTTTTGTAGTCGTCCGCATCGGCGTGCACGATGACGGCGTGGCCTGCGATATCGAACTTGTCGGCCTTGCCGAGATTGACGTTGCTCGACACCGGGCCATCAATGCTGGCATTGCCCTGCGCGTCGGCCTTGATGTTGGGCATGTCGCCGCCGTGATGCGGGTCGGCACTGACGGCGCCATGATCGGACTGGGCCGGGTTGAAATGGCCGCCGGCGCTGCTGCCGTCCGGTGCGCTGCAATCGCCCCTCTCATGGATGTGGAAGACGTGCTCGCTGTCGGGCTTGATGCCACTGAGCTGGCCGGTGACACGCGGCGCGCCGTCGACGATCTTGAAGCTCACGGTGCCTTTGACTTCGCTGTCCTTGGTCGGCTTGAGCTCGGCGGTTGCGGTCGTGGTGGCTGCCGCTTCGGTAACCATGGAGGCACCGTGCTCGCCACCATGCGCCGCTTCGGCCGGCATGCTGGCCTTCGGTGCGGGTGCAGGATCGGCCGGTACGGGTTCGTCGCGCTTGCACGCTGTCAGCACCAGCGCGGTCGCCAGGAACAACGTTGTCGGAAGAATGCGCATGAAAAAACTCCTGTAGAGAGACCGCAGTTGCGGCCATTGATGCCCCAACTCAGGGCTGCGAGGGGGGCGTGCGCCACTGAGTCACGCGAATGACGCCGCAAGCCAGACGCGCGCCAGCATTGCCGCTGGGTTGGCTGCGATAGTCGTCCGGATCGGCATGCACGATCAACGATTTGCCGACCACGTCGGTCGGCGCGGCATCGCCCAAGGTGATGCCGGCGATGATCATGTCCAGATGTGCGACGCCTTCGGCATCGGCACGCAGATTGTCCATGTCGCCCAAGTGATGCACACCGCTGCTGCCGCGCCCGTGCGGTGCACCGGTCGGATTGAAATGCGCACCCGCGCTGCTGGCATCGGCAGCGCTGCAATCACCGCCCTCGTGCACATGGAAGCCGGCCACGCCGCCAGGGCGCAGGCCACCGACAGTGCCGGTGACGCGAATGCCCTGTAACGCAGGAACCAAAACAACGCGACCGCTCACCAGGCTCCCCGAGGCCGATGCCAGCGCCGCTTCGGCCTGCTGCACTGGACGGGTCGGCACCACGCGTGTGGTCGGCGGTGGAGGTGTCTTGGGCGGTGGTGGCGTGCTGCTGCAAGCGGCCAGCGCCACCGCGGTGAGGGCGATGATCGTGGACGACCGGTAACGCATCGAGCTGTTCTCCTGATCAGGCATAGGAAACCTATGCGGGCGCATGTTCACGTGTCATGAAATGCGTTTGGTGGACGGCTGGAGTTTACGGGGGTGGTGTGGAGGGTCGGGTTGTTTGAGGATGCGGGTTGATGGAGTACGCGGTATCAGTACAGACGTCTACCACTACGCGTTCGATGCCAACTGGTCATTGATGTGTCGTGAGTCGCTTGGACCATGGCGTCAGCAGGTAAGGGGCTGCGATGGCGTATCGATGGCAGAGGGATGCGGTGGTGTGTAGATGACTAGCGCTTGCCGTGGGTGATGCTCGTCAATCTCACTTCGGCCGACATCCAAAGGGCTGCGTATAAGCAATGCGCGTGCAGTAGCGCTTTTATCGGCACAGGCACCCTCACCCCAACTCCCGCTGCGCGCCCCGGCCCGCGCTTGCGGCGCGGGCGCTTCAAGGCACGCACGCCGATGGCGCGCAAACAGTGCCTTCTCGCCCTGAGGGGAGAGGGGCGAGAAGCAGCTTGCGCTGTCGGGGCTGGGTACGGTGTTCGTAGCTCGCAGCTCGCAAAATCACACCGCGCAACGCTGCTGTTGCCTGCGCGTAGTACGCGCAGCAGATCAGGCCGGGCGACCGGCCGATAGCAGTTCCAGGACGGCCTTGTCTGCGTCGACGGCGTCACCGCTCAGACGTTCGGCTAATGCTGCCACGACGATGGTATGGGCCTGGCGTAGCACGCTGTCTGCATCGGCGCTGGCGTCCACGACGTGCTTCCCGGGCAACTGCAGCTGCGCAAAGATGCTGCGGCAGCATTCCAGGGTGTCCTGGGTTTCGAAGTGGTTGGGTGCGTCGCCGCGGGCGCGGATGCGGGACAGGCCGGTGGACGGTGGCAGGTCGAGCAGCAACAGCACATCCGGGCGCGGTGCGAAGGCGTTGCGTTCCAGCAGGTCGTCCAGCGGCAGGCCAGCGGCACCCTGATAGGCGACCATCGACGGAAAGTAGCGGTCCAGGATCACCACGTCGCCGCGCGCCAATGCGGGTGCGATGAGTGTCTTCACATGTTCGTGGCGGTCGCGGATCAGCAACTCGGCCTCTTCTTCTGCGCGCAGGCGACCGGTGGCGGCGGACTGACGCAACTGGGTGCCCCAGGGGCCATTGGTGGGCTCCTTGCTCAGTACGACGCAGGCGCCTGCCGCTTGCAGGGTGGTGGCCAGGCTGCGGGCGAGGGTGGTCTTGCCGGCGCCGTCGATGCCTTCGATTGCGATCAATAAGCCGCCGGGCTTCAGTTCGATTGTCATCACGCTACTTTATCCCATCGTGGCAATGGATCAGCACTGCGGCAGCGCGTTGGAAGCGCAAGTCAGTGGTCGATTCCCGCGCGTCGGGGTAGCCGTTGCGCGCCACCGAAGGCGGCACTGCTGCCGCGCACGGACGCTTGCGCACAGATCGCTGGATGCCGGCCTGTTCAACGACTGGCTGAGCGAGAAAAACAGCAGCGCACGACAGCTGTCGGCTGCGCGATGTGCGATGTGCGATGTGCGATCAGGATGTGTCAGTGCGCTAAGCGGCTAAGCACCGGCTGCGCGCGTGCAAGCCGCATGTTGCCGTGACGGCTTGGCTGCCCACCGCCGCCGCTATTTCCAACGCAATCTCACTGACAAGCGTATTCCGCAACGCACAGATGCGCCACACACTGCCCAACCACGTCACTTGAAGCAGCCATCAAACCTCTGCGCAGCTGGCAAGCGAACGCGGCTGGTGGTCGGTCGTGCTCCGTCCGAGATGGATCACGCCGACACCGCAGCCTTTGTGCATGCCGTCCGCACCCGCCCGACGATGACCCGCTACGAGGGATCGGCCGCTGTTGGTATGGCTGCAGTGGCAAAGGCGATTGTGTGATTGGTGACGCACGCCGTGCGCTGCGCTGCCGCGCGTCAGTGCGCGAGCCGACGACTAGACTTCAGCGCTTTATCGACGCTGGAGCAATGCATGGCGACCCAGTACCTGCCGGTTTCCCTGATTGGCGTTCCCACCGACATCGGTGCCGGCCACTGCGGCGCGCGGATGGGGCCCGAAGCGCTGCGCATCGCCGGCTTGCAGCAGGCCTTGATCGGCCGCGGCGTGGAGGTGCGCGACCTGGGCAATCTGGACGGCCCGCGCAATCCGTGGCTGGCCCCGCAGGCCGGCTACCGGCATCTGGACGAGGTGGTGGCCTGGAACCAGGCGCTGATGGACGCCAGCTACGCCGAACTGTGCGCCTGGCGCATGCCGATCATGCTCGGCGGCGACCACTGCCTGGGCATCGGCTCAATCACCGCCGTGGCGAAGTATTGCCGCGAGCAGGGCCGCCCGCTGCGGGTGCTGTGGCTGGATGCGCATTCGGACTTCAACACCAGCGAGGTGACGCCATCGGGCAACGTGCACGGCATGCCTGTGGCCTGCCTGTGCGGGTTGGGCCCGCAGGCGCTGACCCATCTGGGCGGCAGCGCGCCGGCGCTGTTACCCGAGCAGGTGCGGCAGATCGGTATCCGCTCGGTGGACCCGGAGGAGAAGCGCCTGATCAAGCAGCACCGCATTGAGGTCTACGACATGCGCTACATCGACGAGGCCGGCATGAAGCGCACTATGGAAGCCGCGCTGCAGGGGATGAGTGCGGACACCCATCTGCACGTGAGCTTCGATGTGGACTTCCTCGACCCCAGCATCGCGCCGGGCGTGGGCACCACCGTCCCCGGTGGCCCCAACTACCGCGAGGCGCAGCTGGTGATGGAGATGATTGCCGACACCGGGCGTATGGGGTCGCTGGACATCGTCGAGCTCAATCCGGTGCTGGACAACCGCAACGCGACCGCCGAGCTGGCGGTGGATCTGGTAGAGAGCCTGTTCGGCAAGTCGACGCTGATGCGAGATTGATCGGTCGCTGAACGCGGCACGCCACGTTCACATCAACTCCACGGCCACGCAGTCAGATTTGGCGCCAAGCGCGGTGCGTTGGCACAGACTGCAGAACTGAGGATGACCGATGAAGCGACTGCTGACACTGATGGTGATGGGCCTGTTTTCGGCCGGCGTGATGACTGGCTGCAACACCATGGCCGGCGCCGGCAAGGACATGCAGGGCGCAGGTGAGAAGGTCGAAAAAAAGGCCGATAAATAACTGCAGCGACGGTGAGTGCTGATTCCAGTGCTTGCCTGATTTTGTTTGTGCATTGATTGATCTGCGGCAAGTCGCCGCTTAACCCACGAAGGAGTTTTTTTATGAAGCGTGTCATTATGCTGCTGGTGCTGTCGATGTTGTCGGTCGGCATGCTGTCGGGTTGCAACACGATGGCCGGTGCCGGCAAGGACGTGAAGGGCGCTGGCGAGAAAGTGGAAGACGCTGCGCGCAAGTGATCTAACGCCGCATGCTTAAAAAAACGGGCCGCACGGCCCGTTTTTTTTGTTTCGACTTTTTGCAGGGATTGCGACGAATGCGCAATTTCGCTCACACGATCAGGTGAGCGAACACTGCACACGGCGGGTCGCCTGATGGGGCCGTTTTGCGTCTGAGGGCGGCAATCATGGATGCAGGGCCGGCGCGGCCATGCCGGTCGCACGGAACGGCTAAACTTGTGCGCTGACTTTCCTGACCTTCACGCAGATGACCACGCGCGTCCTTACCGGCATCACCACCTCCGGCACCCCGCATCTGGGCAATTACGTCGGTGCGATCCGCCCGGCCATCCAGGCCTGCGCCGGCGCCGATGCGGAGAGCTTCTACTTCCTGGCCGACCTGCACAGCTTGATCAATGCCCAGGACCCGGCGCGCACGCAGCGCTCCACCCTGGAGATCGCCGCCAGCTGGCTGGCGTGTGGGCTGGATCCGGAGACGGTGTGGTTCTATCGCCAGTCCGATGTGCCGGAGACCACCGAACTCCTATGGTTGCTGACCTGCGTGGCTGGCAAGGGCATCCTCAACCGCGCGCATGCCTACAAGGCGGCGGTGGACAAGAACCGCGCAGAGGGCGAAGACGAAGATGCGGGCGTGAGCGCCGGCCTGTTCATGTATCCGGTCCTGATGGCGGCGGATATCCTGATCTTCAACGCGCACAAGGTGCCGGTGGGGCGCGACCAGATTCAGCATATCGAGATGGCGCGCGATTTCGCCCAGCGCTTCAATCATGTGTATGGCCGCGACTTCTTCACCTTGCCCGAGGCGGTGATCGACGAGCAGGTCTCCACGTTGCCGGGCCTGGACGGCCGCAAGATGAGCAAGAGCTACGGCAATACGATTGCGCTGTTCGCCCCGCGCGAGGAACTGCGCAAGCTGGTGTTCTCCATCCTTACCGATTCGCGCGCGCCCGGTGAGGCGAAGGAGACGCAGGGTTCGGCGTTGTTCCAGCTCTATCAGGCCTTCGCCAGGCCACAGGAAACGGCTGCATTTGCCCAGGCCTTCGCTGACGGTATCGGTTGGGGCGATGCCAAGCAGCAGCTGTTCGAGCGTATCGATCAGGAGATCGCACCGCTGCGCACGCGCTACGAGGCGCTGATGGCCGAGCCGGCGAAGATCGAGGCGATTCTGCGCGCCGGTGGTGCACGTCTGCGCGCGCGTTATGCCACGCCGTTTCTGGCCGAGCTGCGCGCTGCAGTGGGTCTGCGCGATCTGTCCAGTCAGGCCGCTCCCCCTGCGGTTGCCGCAGACGAAAAAATCGCGCCGCCGGTGTTCAAGCAATATCGCCAGAGCGATGGGCAGTTCTACTTCAAGGTGAACGATGGCGCCGGTGCGTTGCTGTTGCGCAGCGATGGCTTCGCCTCGCCGCGCGATGCGGGTCAGTTGATTGCGCGCTTGAAACAGGCCGAGCAGGCCAGCGATCTGCAATTGCCGGGCGTGCATGTACAGGTTGAAGCGGACGTGATTCTTGCGGCGATGCGTGTGTTGCGCGAGGCGTGAATGGCTGGCGCGTCAGGATTGTTGATGCCCTTCAAATAGAGAAGGATGCACGGCAGGCGGCTCAGGCCGCCTGTTGCAAGCCACCCAGCAGAGGTCATGGCGGCTTGGGCGGCGAAGAACCATCGGCTCACCAGCCGGCCCCGCCATAACAAGAGGGCTCCTGCGGCCACAGCAAGATCAAATGCAAAGCTGTAGAGCATGCTGGGCGACGCCAGATACCTCAGCGAGAAGCCGATCGCGTAAGGGCTGAGCGTGATGAGCTTCCAGCAGGCAATCACCAGTGGCAGCACGGCCAGTGCCTTGCTGAACCTAGGGAACAGGAGAACTTTTTCCATGGGCGCTAACGCTTGAATTAAGCCGACCCGCGAAGCTGCGTCGGCTTGAATGAATTGTTAGGCGTCATTTGACTTGCCCGATCCAGAGGCGATTACCGTCTGGGTCTTCAATGCGGAACTCTGTCATGTGGTAGAAAGTGTCATCCACCTCTGGAACATCCAAGCCGTTATCCCGAGCATGTTTGTGGAACTCCCGTAAAGGAGCCTCTAAAAACCCCAGCAATCTGCCATCATTGACTTGACGCCCTGCCAGCGGAGAACGACAGACATGATCA
>NZ_MDEJ01000147.1 GCF_002940065.1 Xanthomonas populi | reverse complement strand
GTCTTTTGGTTGATGCCGTAGCGCTTGGACAGCGCTCTCAGGCTCTCTTGACTCTGTTGTATCGCTCGACGGATCGCCTCTGTCGTGGTGGCGCTCCCATGTAGAACCTGGCCCATCGTGCTTGCTTCCATTCGAGGGAAAAGAGTGCACCATCAACAACTGGGATCAAACACCTAGTTGCCCAGTGCCAGATCGTCCAGCAGCGCACGTAGGAAACGTGCGGCTTCGCCACCGGTGGCGGCGCGGTGGTCGAAGGTCAGCGACAGCGGCATCACCTTGTGGGTTTCCACCCCGCCCATCACCGGGGTGAGCTGATAGCGCGCGCGGCCGGCGGCGACGATGGCCACGCACGGCGGCACCACCACCGGGGTGGCATAGCGGCCGGCGAACATGCCGAAGTTGGACAGCGAGATGGTGTAGCCACTGAGCTCGGAGGCGGCGATGCTGCGGTTTTCCACCTGCTGGCGCAGCCGGTTGACGCTCTCGCGGATGCCGTGCGCATCCAGCATGTCGGCATTGCGCAGGGCTGGCACGAACAGACCTTCTTCGGTATCCACCGCGATGCCGATATCCACCTGGGTGTGCAGGATGCGGCTGAGTGCCTCGCCATCGAACCATGCATTGAGCGCGGGCACCGCCTGACAGGCGCGCACGATGCCGCGCACCAGGCGCACGGTGACGTCGTTGCCGGGTTGCCATGCGTGCAGGTCGGCATCGTCGCTGAGCGTGGTGGGTACCACTTTGCTGTGCGCATCGGCCATGACGCGCGCCATGTTGCGACGTACGCCATTGAGCTGTTCGGGCTGGCCTTTGGCGACCACGCCCGGCGGCTGGGTGCGCATCGGCTTGCCGGTTGCCGACAGCGACGCACGTTGTTGCGCATCGGCTGCAGTGTTTGCCGACTGCGCGTTCGCGTTCGCATGGTGTAAGGCTACGTTCGCGTTGTTGCTGTTGATCGATGTCACCGACGCAGTTGCACGCGCCGCAGATACCGGCGCACTGCCGGCCGCGGCGGCCTGCTTCACATCGGCCATCGTCACCGTGCCATCCGGACCGGTGGCGCGTACCTGCACCAGGTCCACGCGCAGCTTGCGCGCGAGCGCACGCACCGCCGGCATGGCGCGCGCGCCGCCCACGGCAATCGCTTGTTCGCTCTGCACGGCGTTGGAGCTCTGCATCGCACCGACCACGGTGCCGGCATCATCGCGGTCGCTATCGCCGTTGGAATCGGCATCGGCAATCTCGCCACCGTTATCGGAGGCGACCACGCGCGCCGTGTTCCCGGCGGCGCTGTCGCCGGTGCTGGGCGTGTGCGTCGGCGCAGGGCCGTGCGAGTGACCGGTGTCCTGACCATCGGCGCGCTGCGGCTGCGAGGCGTCCAGCGCGAACTGCGCCAGCACCGCGCCGGTGACGATGATATCGCCGGCCGCACCGGCGAGCTTGACCACGGTGCCTGAGAACGGCGAGGGCACTTCGACCACCGCCTTGGCGGTCTCCATCGAGACCAGCGGGTCGTCCAGACGCACGCTGTCGCCTTCCTTGACGAACCATTCCACGATGGTGGCGTCGGGCAGGCCCTCGCCCAGGTCGGGCAGATTGAAATTCTTGGCGTGGCTCATGGCAGATTCTCTTGCGCCGCAGGCAGCGGCGGCGTGGTGTCGTCGAGGAGTTCGAGGTCGGCGGCCGGTAGCCAGCCCTGGGTGCCATCGGCACGCTCGGACCACCACCAACCGCCATGTTCGTCATGCAGCAACACGTCATCGCCTTGCATGGCAACGAGTTCGCGTGCGTCGTCATCGCGCAGGGCTTCGGCCAGGCCGTCGCCCAAGGGACGCAGCCAGGCCACCGGCGCCCAGCCGGCATGGCCTTCGCCGGTGTTGACCCAGGCAAAGGCCGGCCATTCTTCATCGCGCACGCCGATCGCCAACTGCTGGCCGGCATGGAAGCGAATCGGCTTGGCGACGCTGGCGCGGTGATCGCAGATCAGGCGGGCGCGCATGTCAGCCGGCGGCCACCGCGCGACGGGCGGCGGTGACGATGCGCTCCACGCTCGGCAGATACTTCATTTCCAGCCGGAACAGCGGGATATGCGTGTCGTAGCCGGTGACGCGTTCGACCGGCGCAAGCAGGTCGTACATCGATTTTTCCGCCAGCTGCGCGGCGATCTCCGCACCGAAACCGGCGGTGCGCGGGGCTTCCTGCACGATCACGCAACGGCCGGTTTTTGCCACCGATTCGGCAATGGTGTCGAAGTCCAGCGGGCGCAGCGGGGCCACGTCGATCACTTCGGCACTGATGCCTTCGCCGGCGAGTGTGTCGGCCGCTTCCAGCGCCTCTTTCACCTGCGCGCCCCAGGTGACCAGGGTGACGTCGGTACCGTCTCGCAGCACGAAGCAGACATCCAGCGGCAGCGCTTCTCCATCGTTGGCGACGAGCTCCTTGTACTGGCGATAGATGCGCTTGGGTTCCATGTAGATCACCGGGTCCGGGTCGCGGATCGCAGCCAGTAACAGGCCATACGCGCGTTGCGGCGATGACGGCAATACCACGCGCAAGCCGGGCACGTTGGTGAAGATGGCTTCGTTGGCTTCGCTGTGATGTTCCGGTGCGCGGATGCCACCACCCCACGGCACGCGCAGCACCATCGGGCAATGCAGGCGCCCGCGGGTGCGGTTGCGCAGGCGAGCAGCGTGGCAGATCAGATGATCGACCATGGGATAGACGAAGCCGTCGAACTGCGCTTCGGCCACCGGCTTCATGCCTTGCGCGGCCAAGCCGACGCTCAGGCCGGCGATGGTGGTTTCATCCAAGGGTGTGTCGAGTCCACGTTCGCTGCCGAAGCGCTGCTGCAGGCCGGCGGTGGCGCGGAACACGCCGCCGTTGACGCCGACATCCTCGCCCAGCACCAGCACCGCAGGGTCGTGTTCCAGCTCCCAGGCCAGCGCCTGGGTGATGGCTTCGATCAGGGTGATAGGCGAACGCATGGCACTCTCTGCGCGCGTGGCTGCGGCGTTGTAAGGGGCATTAGCCTGCTGGGTGGCGGCGATGTGCGAATGGGTGTGCTCATCCATGACGGGCCTCCAGCGCCATCACTTGGGCGCGTTGGGCCAGCAACTCGGCCGGCGGGTCGCCGTAGAGATAATCGAACATCGCTTCGACCGGCTGCACCGGCGTGTTGAGATAGGCGTTGACCTCTTCGTCCACGCGCGCGCCGCACTAGGTTTTCCAGGCGGTTTCTTGCGCTTGGTCCCACAGGCCTTGGTCGGTGAGATAGCAGCGCAGGCGCAGCAGCGGTTCGCGCGCCCAGCCTTGCTTGACCTCTTCTTCGCCGCGATAACGCCGCGCATCGTCGGCGGTGGTGTGGTCGGACAAGCGATAGGTCAGGAACTCGATCACCGTGCCGCCGTCGCCGGCCAATGCACGCACGCGTGCCTGACGCATCGCTTCGAGCACGGCAACCAGATCGTTGCCATCCACCTGCAGGCAATGCAGGCCGCCGGCCAGGCCCTTCTGCGCCAGCGTCTGCGCACCCGTCTGCGCCGAGCGCGGCACCGAGATCGCCCAGCCGTTGTTGATCACGCACAGGATCAACGGCAGCTTGTAGGCACCGGCCGAATTGAGCGCGGCGTAAAAGTCGGTCTTGGAACTGCCGCCATCGCCGCAGCAGGCCACCGCAACCTGCGGTTTGCCCTGTAGCTTGAACGACAACGCCGAGCCGGCCGCATGCAGGCACTGGGTGGAGATCGGCACGCAGATCGGGAAGTCGATCGCCGCATCGGCATCGCGCGGGTAATCGCTGCCGCGCTCGTCGCCGCCCCAGTAAAGCAGCACGTCGCGCGGGCGCACGCCGCGTTCGAACATGGTGCCGTATTCGCGGTAGATGGGTGCGAATACGTCGCCGCGGCGCATCGCCGCACCGATGCCCACATGCGTGGCTTCGTGCCCCAGCGATGCGGCGTAGGTGCCCAGCTTGCCGGTGCGCTGCAAGGCCACCGATTTGCTGTCGAAGGTGCGCACGAACAGCATGCGCTTGAACAGCGCGAGCAGCTGTTGCGGGTTGGCGGCGTCGGCCGGCAGGTCGTCGCGGACCCATTGGCCGTCCGCGTCCATATATTGCAGATAGTCGATCTCGAACTGCGCGGCTACGTTCATTGCGGCGACACCTTCCTCAAGAAGTTTCAAATGATATGAGTTGCGATGTTAAGGACCACGCAGCAAAAAGCTGTTTTGCACCGCAGCACACCATGCTGCTGGCTTGCACAAAAAAAGCGCGCGAAGAAGGCCGCGCTCTTTGTCGCAGTAAAGAACTGCGACGTGTTGCACTGCGATCAGCGGCGGTCGGCGCCTGCACCGATCGGGGTGACGATCAGCGCAGTGTTGTCGGCCGAGTTGGCGTCCGGCGAGGTCGAACTGGCACTCGCCTGCACCCGCACCGCGCGTTCAGCCGGGATCTGCTTTGCCGCTGCGGTCAGCTGGAACGCTGCCTGCGCACCCGGCTGCAGCGCCGCGGCGCTGCGGCACACGAAGATCGCGCTGCGCAGCGACCGCAGTTGATTGGTGCAGCGCCAGCCGCTGGGCGGCAACAGCAGCGACAATGCCGACACCGTGTTGCCTGCGATCCGCACGCTGGCACTGGTGGCCGGTGCGTTGCCGCGGTTGTCCAGCAACACCCGGTAGGTTGCGTTGAAGGCCGTGGTCGGCAGCGTGGCGGGGCCGTCCAGACGCACTGCCAGATCGCTGCGCAACCGCGCCTGCAGCACCGTAACTGCGGCGGTGTCGGTATTGTTGTCGGGCTGCGGGTCGGGCGTTTGCGAGGCCACCGAGGCCGCCAGGGTGAGGGTGCGTCCTGCCAATGCCGCGCCAGCTTCAACCTGCACGGCGAAGCGCTGTGCAGTGCCGGATGCCAGCGAGGCAGTGGTGCAGGTGACCACGGTCTGGATGCCGGTTTCCGGCGATTGGCAGCTCCAACCTGGTGCGGCCGTGACGCGTGGGCTCACCGCTGCATCGAAGGCCAGTGCCACTGCTGCGAACGCTGCGCTGTGGGGTCCACGGTTTTCCATATCCACGCGGAAGTCGATGCGCTCGCCTTGGGTGACTTGCGCGCGTGCCGCGGTGACCAACACTCCCAAGTCGGCACGTAACGCTGGCGTCATGCGCAACAGCACGAGGGTGGGATCGTGATCGGACAACCGCGTGGGCGTCTTGGCATCGTTGCGCGCAGTGCTGGGGAAATCGGCATTGATGCGGGCATGGCCCACCGACAACGCGGCGATGTTGGGTGCACGCATCAGCGCCTCGTTGGCGATGATGTGATCCAGCGACTGCACGTTGCCATCAAAGGCGTACGAGTAGCTCTGCTCGGGCCTGTTGAACCAGGTCAGATCGGTGTAGTCCGGGTCGACCAGATCCAGGCCATCGCCGCTCACCACGGTCTGCGCATCCGGCGCCGGCCTGCCGGTGACGGTGCCCATCGCATCCACGTAGCCATCGTTGAACTCGAAGGCGTTGAAGTCGCCCATCACCAGTACCTGTTCGGCCGGGTCGAGCTGCTGACGCGTCTGCAGCAGCCGCGCCAGATACTCGGCCTGGGCCTGACGCTTGGCGCGGATGCGGGTGCCGGCGGCATCGTCGGTCTCGGCACCGTTGAGCGAGCGCTGGTGCACCACGATGGCGGTCAGCGCTAGCACGCGGCCATCGGCCTGGTGCACCTTGGCCGCCAGCACCAGCGGCGGGCGATCGTTGAGCAGGCTCACGCCACCGCTCGGCTCGGTCCAGGTGGTGGTCTGGCCTTCCTGGGCGATGGAAACCACTTCCACACGCGGCACGCCGCCGGCGATCCAGGCGGTCTTGACCAGGAAGCCGACATCGATGCCGCCGACGTCGTTGCCTTCCTGAAGATAGGCCAAGTACTGCGGATTGGGCTGGCCTGAGGCGATGGCATCGGCGTTGATGCGCGCAGCCAAGGTCTGCAGCACGCTGATGTTTTCCACTTCCACCGTGCCCAGGATGTCGGGTGTGTACAGGTAGCCGCGGATCGCCAGCGAGGCCTTGTTGAGGCGGGCCTGGAACGCAGCCGGGGTGAGCACCGGTTCGCCGATCGCCGGGTCGTTCTGGTCGTCGAAGAAGCGCTCCATATTGTAGGTCGCAACGGCCACATCATCGCGCTGCGGCCTCGGCGCCGGACGCGGCAGGTCGGCACCGTTGCAGTCCACCTGCGGGGTGCGTTCCGGGTACAGCGTGTAGCGGCGGAAGCTGTAGTCCAGCGGGCCGGTGGCACCGATCACCACACAGCCCGATGCCAGATCCAGCCGCTCGGCACCCACGCCGGCACTGACGACGGCGATCACCTCCGGGTTGGTATTCCAGCGTGGCACACCGGCAGGCGAGCCGGCCGGCAGCGGGTCGGGCAACTGCACGCCGGGCTCGCGAAAGGCGCGCGGCAAGCCGGTGACCACGGCATGGAAGACGCCATTGCTGCTGGCGGTGGCATTGGTTTCGTTGACGTTGCCGCCGCTGGGCGCATTGACGGTGAAGCTGAGGGCGGCGACGCGCATGCCTTCCAGCTCTTCGAGTTGGTCGTAGGCGCCGTTCGGGTTGGGGAACGCCGGGCTCAACAGCATCGGCTCGGGCAGGGCGTTGCCGGTGGAATCCAGCAGCACGGTCAGGCTGCCGCCGATCTCGGTCAGCGGCGGCTGGGTCGGGTCGGCGGTGGGCACATATTCGATCACCGTGCCTTGCACGCGCACGCGGTTGCCGATAGCTGCCGCGTCCGGCGGTGCGCTGCCCGTGTAGACATAGACACCTTCGGAGGTGGTCGGGTCGGCATCGGTTTCGGCCGTGGGTGCCTGTAGGAAGAAGCCGGCGCTGCGGCGGGCAGTCACGATGCCCGAGGTGGCGACCACCTGACCTTGCAGCGGCGAACGTGCGCCCTTGCCCTGGATGGCGTGGAGCGGCAGCAGGCTGAAGTCGTCGTTGAGGAGGGTGCCGGTGGCGCTCAGCGTGGCCGGCAGTGCGCCGGTGAGGCCGCTGATCTGCAGCGCGAAGGTCTCGTCGGGCTCCGGCGTGGTGTCGCCCAGCACCTCTACGGTGATCGTTGCACTGCGCTCGCCGGCGGCGATCTGCACGGTGGTGGCAGGCAGGGCGACATAGTCGCTGCCAGCGAGGGCGGTGCCATTGGCGGTGGCGGCGGTGAAGCGCACTCCGCCGGCGCCGGCCGGCTGGGTCAGGCTCAGCGTGAACACGAAGCTGCGGCTGCCGTTATTGCCTTCGGCCTGGCTGAGATCGGCCAGCGTGGCGATCGGCTGGCCGCCGCCGCTGCACAGGCGCGCTGGGCTGGCGGCATGACGCGGAGCCGGCGCGCCGGTGGCGAAATCCGCCGCGTTGTTGTCGGTGTCGGTACAGCCATCGCCGCCGCGCAGCACTGCCAGCGTATTGCTGGGAGCCGGCGTGGGCGCATTGCCCTCGGCGCAGATGGCGGTGCTGCCATAACCGACCAGATCGGCATTGCCGGTGGGGCAGGCGCCACTGAGCGCGGAGGCGCTGTTGCTCAGTGCCACCTTGCCGGCGCCACCGCCCATGGCGAGGGTACCGGTGGCATCGGGGGTGGGCAGCGCAACGCTGCCGCCGCTGCCATCGGCCTGCTTGACCAGGTAATAGCCGCCGGCCTGCACAGTGTCCGCCAAAGGGGTGACCTGCCAACTGCTGCCGGCGGCCGAGGCGTAGTGCACCGACCAGCCGTCTAGGCTGACCGTGGTGCTGCCGATGTTGTGCAGCTCGATGAAATCGCTGCGGAAGGTGGCACCGCTATTGCCGCCACCGCCGTAGACCTGGCTGATGACAACCTGGGCATTGGCGTGGTCGGCAACTGCCAGCGCACAGAAAAATAAGGCCGCACGACGCTGCAACACATGCATGAGATGAGAGTCCCCTGATCCTTGAGACGTGGAGCGCGCTCCCGCGCCGGAAACGTCCCTGGCCGGCAGCGCCGTTCGATTCTGCATGAATTTGCAGGCTTGGGTTGACCATATGGTTACACCGGAGCCGTGGCTGCGACGACGCAGTCGAAAGCGGCTGAACTTTTCAGCTTTGAGGCACTTCTCGCGATAGGTTGCCAACCTCTCCGGGCTAGCCGGACGCTGCAGCAGTGGCGCGCAATCAGCACGCATCAGCCTGCTGTGCGCGGAGACTTCCGACGTCGAACGTTGATGCCTCGCCCCGAACGCCTGGCTCTACTTCGCACCCCCAATCCTCAATCGCTGCCTTCTGCTTACCGATCCCGTTTATCGCATCGCGTTTCCCGATTCCCGCTGCGGCGGCTCGGCTTCAGCCGGGCCGCCGCTGCGCTACCCTGGCAGGCCCGTTCGTCAGCGCTACGCCATGCCCATTGACAAGAACCTGCGTGACCTGGAACCCGGCATCCACACCGATCTGGAGGGGCGGCTGACCTACGGCGGCTATCTGCGGCTGGACCAATTGCTATCCGCGCAGCAGCCCCTGTCCGAGCCGGCGCACCACGACGAAATGCTCTTCATCATCCAGCACCAGACCTCGGAGCTGTGGTTGAAGCTGCTGGCGCACGAATTGCGTGCGGTGATGGTGCATCTGCAAAACGATCAGGTCTGGCAGTGCCGCAAGGTGCTGGCGCGCAGCAAGCAGGTGCTGCGCCAGCTGACCGAGCAATGGTCGGTGCTGGAGACGCTCACGCCGAGCGAGTACATGGGATTTCGCGATGTGCTGGGCCCGTCGTCCGGCTTCCAGTCGTTGCAGTACCGCTCTATCGAGTTCCTGCTCGGCAACAAGAATCCGCAGATGCTGCAGGTGTTCGGCTATGACCCGCAGGGCCAGGCGCGGCTGCGCGAAGTGCTGGAAGCGCCCAGCTTGTACGAGGAATTCCTGCGTTATCTGGCGCGCTTCGGGCATGCGATTCCGCAGCAGTACCAGGCGCGCGATTGGACCAGCGCACATGTGGCCGACGATGCGTTGCGTCCGGTGTTCGAGCGCATCTACGAAAACACCGACCGCTACTGGCGCGAGTACGCGCTCTGCGAGGACCTGGTGGATGTGGAAACCCAGTTCCAGTTATGGCGCTTCCGCCATATGCGCACCGTGATGCGGGTGATGGGCTTCAAGCGCGGCACGGGCGGGTCCAGCGGTGTGGGGTTTCTGCAGCAAGCGCTGGCGCTGACGTTTTTCCCGGAGCTGTTCGATGTGCGTACGTCGGTGGGCCTGGAAAACCGCGAGCCGGTAGATGGATATGTAGGGGCTGCGAAGGGCTGAGAGGGAAATGGCTGAAGCTGGCAGAGCTGAAGTGGGTCTGCTAGAGCAGAGGCCGATAGCGCTCAGGCTGATGGGGTTAAAACTGATCGGCCTAAGAGCCCGTTCAAAGTCTTCCCGAATTATCCGATCATATGGAGATGAGAGCACGCTATCCCAGTGACGTCAGCCGC
>NZ_MDEJ01000146.1 GCF_002940065.1 Xanthomonas populi | reverse complement strand
CTCGACGGATCGCCTCAGTCGTGGTGGCGCTCCCCTGCAGAACCTGGCCCATCGTGCTTGCTTCCATTCGAGGGAAAATAATGCACCATCAACACCTGGGATCAAACACCTAGCCAAGTCAGACGGCAGCTGGTTGATGAAAGCTGCTGCCTCGGCGCTTGGTTGCACGCGCTTGGGCGCGAGGTTCTCTTTGCCTTCGTAGGCGACGAAAAAGTGCATGCGGTCCTGGATGAGCGCGCCACCCAACGCAAACCCGTATTCCTTGGTCTGCGAATCGATCTTGCCGCCTTCTTCTTCATCGAGCCGCTTGTCGCGCAGATGCTGGTGTAGCTGCCGTTCGCGTTGACCGGTGCGCGTCGCACCGAACCGGTGGCGAGGTTGGTGACGACGACCTCGCTGCCGCTCTGCGCGGACGCGACCTGGCCGCACAAGGTGGCGTTGCTGGACTGGGTGGCCGTGGCCGGGGTGGGGTGGTGGCGAACAACGAGGCAGCCAGGGCGCAGCACAACAGGCGACGTGCCGGCAGGGTGGAGACGGCGCGGTGCGTCTTCATGACTTTCACCCTCCCAGGGGTAAAGCGCGAACCAGTGAAGTGACTGGCGCGTCAGGTTGGTGCTTGGTGTGGATGGAACGGGGACAGCGGCAACGGACAGCAGGGAGTGCAAACACAACACAAACGATCGCGAAGGGAAGCGTGTTGCCTGCAGCATCGCGCGCATCGAGCGTCGCGCTGCGTGGACACACTGCCGATAAAGAAACTGCATGAAACCTGCAGGCGCCCCCCCCCCCGTGCAGTGGGGCCGATGCAGTGATCGACGACTGGTCTGGCAACCAACGGCATCCGGCGCCGAGGCAGCGGATGCCGTCAAGACAGCCGTTACCAGATGATCCGCGCACTCATGAATAGCGTGCGGGGCGGAGTGGACATCGCCCCATACTGGTTGATGCGCACGCGCGGGTCGTAGCTGCCGGCAGTGCCCCAGTCGATGCTGTACTGATCGTAGTTGCGGAAGTTCAGCGCGTTGATCAGATCGCCGCGTACCTGCACGGTGACCGCGTCGGTGATGTGCATGTCCTTGGACAACGACAGATCCAGCTGGCGGGTGCCGAAGATGTCGCCGCCAGCGATGAACTTGCCGCCGGGCGCGTCCACCGAGACCACACGGATGTTGTCCGAGCTCGGGCCGCCGTACTGGTCGAAGGAGATCGCCTCGTTGCGCGGCGGCACCGTGGCCAGGGTCAGCTTGGCCGAGCCGCTGATGCCCCAGAACAGGTCGTAGATGCCGGTGAGTACCAGGCGGTGACGCGGCACCGCGTTGAGGTCCAGGAATGGGTAATCGGCAATGGTGGCCGCATCGAACCCGTAGCGATCGTCGTTGCCGCGATTGCCGCGCGCACGCGAGAAGGTGTAGGCCGCGGTCAGGCCCCAGCCGCTTTCCTGCGTATAGGCCTTGTCCGCCGACAGCAGCAGCTGACCGGTCTTGGTCTCCACGCCGTTGTTGCCGATGATCAGATTGCCGAAGCCCTGGGGCCTCTGCTCAAACGCCTGAGCGCCGTTCTGGAAGAAATCGCCGTTGGCATAGCGGTTGCCCAGGGTGAAGATGAAACCGTCCTTGCTATGGATATACGACACCGTCGCCGAGGTGTTCCACTCGCCCAGCTGGGTGCGCAAGCCCAGCGAATACTGGTCCGCATACGGCGTCTTCAGATCGTTGTTGAGCAGATTGATCTCGCCGTTGCGCACGCGCGCATCGACCAGGTTGCCCAGGCTGTCCGGGTTGCTCACAAACGCTGGGTCGAAGGTGGTGCAGGTGCCGGGTGCCGGGACACAGTTGGTGGGTCCGGCAAAGCGGATCGTGTACTGCGCCAGCGCGGATTTGATCTGCTCCAGTCCCATCACGTCGAACAGGTTGCGGTCGTAGCTGCGGCCGGCGCCACCGAACAGCACCAGCGACTCGTCGCCGCGGAAATCGTAGGAAAAGCCCAGCCGCGGTGCGAAATTATTGTTGTCCTGTTTGCGATTGCGGCCGTTGCTGATGTAGTCGTCGATGTTCACCCCCCCCTTGGCGAGCTGCTCGGCGTAGGTGGCGCTCACCGCCGGATCGGTGCCGGGGCCGTTCAACGCTGCCACCACTTCCGGCGGGGTCACGTTGTCCAGGTAGGAGGGAATCTTTTCGCCATCCCAGCGCACGCCGATATTCAACTGCAGCTTGTCGTTGACGTCCCAATCGTCCTGGATGTATAGGCCCAGCTGCTTGCTGGTGGTGGTCACCGACGGCGCGGCGCCGGCGAACGGCAGATTGAAGCGCACCTGGTACGGAATGGCTGCGGTACCGACGCCATCGCCCACCGCGTAGTAGAACGACGGGTTGGCCGCAGAGTTTTCGCTCTGGGTCAGCTCCACTTCCTTGTACTTCACGCCCATCTTGATGACGTGGTTGCCGTGCCACTCAAGGTTGTTGAAGGTCAGGTCGTTCTGGAAACTGGGGCCCTTCTGGCCCTTGCGCTGGATCGCCAGCCCGCTGGTGGCGCCGTCGTTGAGCAGCACGTCGTCTTCGGAAATGCCGCGCGTGTACACGGTCTGGCTACCCACGGTGTAGGCGGTGGGATTGAACAGCACGTCCTCGTAGGACACGCGCGCCTCGTTGACGTAGCGCTCGCCGTAATGCTGCCATCGCAGGTCGAAGCGTTTTTCGGTGTTGAGGTTGATCTTGGAGGCGATCGCGGTGGTCTGGCCGCCGACGCTGTCTCGGCTTTCTTCGTCGCGGTACTTGCCGGTGAGCTCCAGGCGATCGTTCTCGCCGATATCCCAATCGACCTTGCCGAAATACAGGTCTTCGTTGAACGGACGCGTGACCGAGCCGAGCCGGCTCTGCACGCCGGCCGGCAGGTCGTCGCTCAGCGCACTGAAACGATCCGGCACGGCCACCGGATCGGCCGAGACCTCAAATCCCTTGCCTTCGTAGCTGAAGAAGAAATGCGCCTTGTCCTGCAGGATCGGCCCGCTCAACGCAAAGCCATACTCGTCCTGATGGGTCTTGCGCTTGCTGCCATCGGAGTTGGGTGCGCCGGCCCGCTCGTCGGGCTGGCGCGCGCGGAAATCGGTGTTGCTGGTGCGCCCGAAGATCTCGCCGTGGAACTCGTTGCCGCCGGACTTGGTCGAGGCCACGATCGCCGCCGAGCCCACTTGGTCGAACTCGGCCTTGTAGTTGGAGGTGATGACCTTGTACTCGCCGATCGCCAGCTGCGGGAACGGGTTGCCCGCGCTCTGCTCCTGGCCGGAAACACCGCCGAACAGATAGCTCTTCTGGCCGACGCCGTCGATGTAGACGTTCACCGCCGAGCTGCCCTGCGCGCCGCCGCGGATCTGGCTGTTGCCGTTGGAGTTGGTCTCGAACTGCATGCCCGGCACGGTGTCGGCGAACTCCAGGAAGTTGCGCGTCAGCTGCGGCACGGTGCTGATCTGCTTCAGCGACACGTTGGTGCCCACTTCCGAAGTCTTGACCTCCTGCAGCGTGGTGGCGGTGACCTGCACCGCATCCAGCGTGGTGGCATCGCCGGCCGGTGCGGATGCCGCCGCGCCGCCCAGGTTCAAGGTGACCGACGAGGCCACCGACAGGGTCACGGTCTGCTCGCTGCCGGGGCCGGCGTCCACTTTGTAGGTGCCGGGCGGCAGGCCGACCAGCGCGTAGCTGCCGTCGGCGCCGGTGGGCACGCGTCGGACCGCACCGCTGGCGACATTGGTCGCGGTCACGGGGGTGCCGGCCTGTGCCGAGGCGACCTGGCCGCGCAACGTGGCGTTGCTGGACTGGGCCATGGCTGGCGTGCTGGCCAGTAACGAGGCGGCGAGGGCGCAGCACAACAGGCTGCGCGCCGGCAGGATGGAGACGGTGCGGTACTTCTTCATGACTTCCCCCTCCCAGGGGTAAAGCGCGAACCAGTGGAGTGACTGGCGCGTCGGGACTGCGTAAAGCGGGACAGCTGGCAATAACTGCAGGAACTGCAAGCAACACAATGTCAGCTAAAAATGGTGAGCGCGTCTCCGGTAGGAGGCGCCGTGCGCGGCGCACTGGAAGCACGCACGATCAGTTCGGGAACCATCTCGGAAAAGGCCGGTGGTGCAGCAGCGGCGGGTGGGGCATCGACCAATTGCTGACCCAGTAACAGGTGCAATGCACGCGCGCCCAGCCCGGCGATATCCACCCGCATGGTGGTCAGCGCGGGCAGCACGTAGCGCGCCATCGGCACGTCGTCGAAGCCGGCCAGCGCGATGTCCTGCGGCACCTTCAGCCCGGCATGGCCGAGCGCGAACAGGCAGCACAGCGCCATCATGTCGTTGGCGGCGAATACCGCATCCGGGCGTGCGTCCTGGGCCAGGGTCTGGCCGGCGCGGTAGCCGGATTCTTCGTCGAAGTTGCCCGGCAGCACCCACGGCTGCGCATCGGCATCCAGTGCCAGCGCGTCGCGATAGCCGCGCAGACGCTCGTGCGCATCGAAGTTGTCGGCCGGCCCGGCGATGAAGGCGATGCGGCGGTGGCCGCTGTCGCGCAGATGCCGCGTCATCACCCGCGCGCCGCCGTAGTTGTCCACGTTGAGCACCGGGCGCTGGCTAGCGCTGCCGGCGCAGTTGAGCAGCACTGCCGACAGGCCGCCGGGCAGTGCGTCTTCGTGCACGCCCGAATCGCCCAGCGAGGGCGACATCACCACCACGCCGTCCACGCGGCCGGGCAGGCGTTCCAGCGCCTTGCGCTGCGCCTGCGGGTCGCCGTGCGAGCTGGAGACCAGCAGGTGATAGCCCTGCTCGCGCGCCACCTGGTCGATGCCACGGATCAATTCGGAAAAGAATTCGCCATGCAGATCCGGCAACACCACACCGATGGTGTGGGTGCGCCGGCTGCTGAGACTGCGCGCGGCGTGATGCGGGATATAGTGCAGCGCGCGGGCGACCTGCAACACGCGTTCGCGCACCGATTCGGCCACATGCTGATGCCCGTTCATGGTGCGCGAGACCGTCGCCACCGATACCTGCGCTTCGCGCGCGACGTCCTTGATGGTGACGCTGCCGCCTTCTGAACGCGGCCGACTCATGGCGCGAACTCCAAAACAACGCCGTTGCCGCCGCGCGCCGGGTAGGGGCGCACGGTCCGCTGGCGCAGAACTTTCGTGTCACAGATGCACATGGATGACATCGGCCCCAACCGATGGCGACCTCACAGCGAGATGGCGCGCACGCTAGCAGGAACTGCAAGCGCTGACATGATGCGCTGCAGCATTGCACCAAACCCAGGCAGCACAAGGGCTCGGACCCGACGCCTGGACACGTTTGTCCAGAAGAGACAACCGCGATCAATGTCGGACCGTGGATGGCAACATGCGCGGAACTACGAAAATCTAACGTTTCCACCGTACCCTAGCGCACGGTTTCAGCATGTCTTGCCGCCAACGCATTCAGACAGCAAGATGCGCCGATCGATCAGGGGAACATCGTGCGCATGTCGCCATCCACCGTCCGCGCCGGCCGGTTCCAGTCCATCGCGTGGGCGCTGCTGGCCGCGTTGTGCGTCAGCAGCTGCCAGCGCGCCGACACTGCCGCTGCCTTGCCCGGCGCTAGCGCCGAGCCGGCGGCAGCGATGCAGTCGATGACCTTGCCATTGCGGCGCAACGATCTGGTTGCCTATGCGCGGATCCGGGTCACCCCCGCGCAATACACCCAACTGGAAGCGGCCTGGCGCAGCGGTGCCAGCCGCTGGCCGTTGACCGAGCTGCCACTGCCCAACGAGGTCGGCAGCCTGCTTGGGTCGTTGTCGGCAGCGGGCGCCGAACGCCGGCTGCAACAGGCCTTCGATGCGCAGCTGGCCGGGCAGCCACAGGGCATCCGCCAGGCCGCGCAGTCGCTGGGCCAGTTCGGCGTGCAATACCTGCGCAGCCGCAACGACTACCAACCCGAACAACGCGTCTATTACGTGCAACTGCTCGATGCCTCGAGCGCCTGGGCCGCGACCGCGCCACTGGCTGATCGCGCGCGCGCCAAGGCCAGCATCACCGAGCTGGTGACCGCCGCCCGCGCCACCGGCATCGGCTCGGATGCCGATCTGCAGCGCCTGGGCATGGAAGAGAGCCTGCGCCGGCTCGGGCCGTTCTGGGCAGCGGCCAAGAAGGTGCTGGAGCGCTACGACCTGTCGCTGGACACCAGCCTGGATGCGCTGCGCACTGGCCTGATCAAGCAAGACGGCGACCGCGCTCAGGTGCGGCTGCGCTATCCGTTGGCTGCGCATGACATCGACCTCAGCGTCGCCCTGATCAAGCGCGATGGCCACTGGTACCAGCAGCAGACCCAGGACGAGGTGCAGGCCTTGCTCCGCGCCACCCCGGCCGCACCCTTACCCGACGCCGCTGCAGCGCCCGACACCCCGGCCGCCACCGGGCAACGCCCGACTGGGCGATAATGACCGTGATGCCAGAACAAAATCCCCTGCCGTTCCCGGACGGCCCGCCCGCCCCGCCCCGCCCTTCCGCAGCCGACATTGGTGCGAGTGCGGCGGTGCTGCCGCCTGCCGCATCTTCTGCGCCATCTGCCGCAGACACGCCGCCTGCAGCGCCGGCTGTCGCGCTCGCCCGGAACGCCAAACGCCCGTGGTGGGCGCGCCTGCTCGGCCGGCTGGCCGACCCGTGGCTGAGCCTGACCATCGAACCAGACCAACCCGCCCGCTATGACGACGGCACGCCGGTGGTCTACGTGCTGGAAGACTACGGCCTGTCCAGCAGCTTGATCCTGGACAAGGCCTGCCGCGAGGCCGGCCTGCCGTCGCCGCTGGTGCCGCTGCCGGGCGACCCGTTGCAGCGCAAACGCGCCTACCTGGCACTGTCGCGGCGTAGCAGCAATTCGTTGATCCCCGAGCAACGCGGCGGCAAGACCCATTCGGATTCATTGGCCAAGTTGCTGCAGGCGCACCGTGTGCGCGACGAACTGGACGTGCATCTGGTGCCGGTGTCGATCTTCGTCGGCCGTGCGCCGGACAAGCAGAGCGGCTGGTTTGCAGTGCTGTTCTCGGAAAACTGGGCGCTAGTGGGCCGCTTCCGGCGCCTGCTGGCGGTGCTGCTCAACGGCCGCACCACCATCGTGCGCTTCGCCCCGCCGATTTCGCTGCGCCAGACCATGGCCGAAGGCCTGCCGCCCGAGCGCACCTTGCGCAAGCTGCAGCGCGTGTTGCGCACGCATTTCCGGCGTATTCGCGAAGCGGTGATCGGCCCGGATCTATCCACCCGCCGCTTGCTGGTGGACCAGGTGCTGGCTGCCGACTCGGTACGCGAGGCTATCGCCACCAAGGCCAGGCGCGACAGCAGCAAGCCGGGTGATGCCTGGCGCAAGGCGCATGCCTATGCGTGGGAAATCGCCGCCGACTATTCTAGCCCGGTGGTGCGCTCGGCCAGCTTCCTACTCACCCATGTGTGGAACCGCATCTACGCTGGCGTGCTGGTGCATCACCTGGACAAGCTCAAACAGGCCGCGCCCGGGCACGAAGTGGTCTACGTGCCCAGTCACCGCAGCCACATGGATTACCTGCTGCTGAGCTACCTGTTGTACGAACGCGGCATCGTGCCGCCGCACATCGTGGCCGGCATCAATCTCAATCTGCCGGTGGTGGGCACGTTGCTGCGCAAGGGCGGCGCGTTCTTCATCCGCCGCAGCATCCGTGGCAATGCGCTGTATTCGGCGGTGCTCAGCGAATACGTCGCGCAGCTGGTGGCCGGCGGCTATTCGATCGAATACTTCGTCGAAGGCGGGCGCTCGCGCACCGGGCGCCTGCTGCAGCCCAAGGGCGGCATGATTGCGATGACGTTGCGTGCCTACCTGCGTCAGCCGCGCAAACCGGTGTTGTTCCAGCCGGTGTACATCGGCTACGAGAAGCTGATGGAAGGCAACAGCTATCTGGACGAGCTCACCGGCCGGCCCAAGGAAAAAGAATCCATCTGGGGCCTGCTGTGGTCCATCCCCAAGGTGCTCAAGCAGAACTACGGCCAAGTGGTGGTGAACTTCGGCGAGCCGATCGCGCTCAACGACGTGCTGGCCAAGCACGCGCCGGATTGGGACGGCCAACCGCTGCCCGACGACGAAAAACCCACCTGGCTTGCGCCGGCCGTGGATACGTTGTCCACGCAGATCCAGACCCGCATCAACTGCGCCGCCGACGTCAACCCGATCAACCTGCTCGCACTTGCGCTACTGTCCACGCCCAAGCATGCGATGGGCGAGGCCGACCTGATCGCGCAGATCGAGTTGTGCAAGAAGCTGCTGGCGGAGATGCCGTATTCGGACCGCGTCACCGTCACCCCGCACACCCCGGCGCGCATCATTACCCATGCCGAAGAGATCAACGTGCTGACGCGTGTGTCGCACCCGCTGGGCGATGTGCTCAGCGTCAGCGGCGACACCGCAGTGCTGCTGAGCTACTTCCGCAACAACGTGCTGCATCTGTTCACGGCCTCCTCGTGGGTGGCGTGCTGCTTCCAGAACAATCGCCGCATGAGCCGTGCCGGTCTGCTGCGCCTGGGTCGCACCGTGTACCCGTTCCTGCAGGCGGAGTTGTTCCTGCCATGGACCGAAGACCGCTTCGCCGAACGCATCGAACAGACCATCGACATGTTCGTGCGCGAAGGCCTGCTGCTCAACGTCACCGACGACGATGGCGGCATCCTCACCCGCAACACCGGCCAGACCGACGAAGTGTTCCGCCTGCGTGCGATTGGCCACTCGTTGCAGCAGGCGTTCGAGCGCTATTACATCGCCATCTCGGTGCTGGTGAAGAACGGCCCCGGCGTGCTCGGCGCCGGCGAACTGGAAAGCCTGTGCCAACAGGCCGCGCAACGCCTGAGCCTGTTGTACGCCCCGGCCGCCCCGGAGTTCTTCGACAAAACCCTGTTCCGCAGCTTCATCCAGAAACTGCGCGAACTGCGCTTGGTGTGGCCGGACGAGAACAGCAAGCTGCTGTTCGACGAGCGGCTGGATGCGTGGGCAAAAGATGCCAAGTTCATCCTGGGCCGCGAGTTACGCCATACCATCGAACGCGTCAGCCCGGAAGCGGCAAAGCCGGATGTGGTGCTGCCGCCGGCTGAGTGAGGCGGCGCTGCGATGGTTGGGGCACCAGCAGGGCACTAGCAGGTGAGCGCAGACGCGTACGACGCATCCCTTCTCCCCCTGGGAGAAGCTGCCCGAAGGGCGGATGAGGGTCGGCATACCACCCGAATCATCCAGCGCTGCAGTAAATCAAACGCACTGTTCGCGCACTCCACCAACGCCAGGAAGTTCACACAACAGTTCCGTCCGTTTCATCCCTCTCTTGCAGCCCTGCCGATGGCATCGCGCCACCTTTCACTACGATCGGGCGCGTCGCTAAACGCGCGTGCCCGGCAGGAGACGTCAATGCGCGCAGCCATCCACCGACGTTCCCCCGCCCTGAGTAGCGGCCGGGTTTAGGGAACCTCTGAACAACGTCCCAGATGCGCGACACTACACAGCTACGTTGAGGAGTGATCCATGCAACTGACGTTTGGTGA
>NZ_MDEJ01000145.1 GCF_002940065.1 Xanthomonas populi | reverse complement strand
CGCTTTGAGAAGCTCGACGTCATGTTCCTCGGATTCCTGAGCTTCGTCCTGATCGTTGAAGGGCTTCTTATGTGTTAACAAGGCCCTAGTTGCAGCGCGCTTGCTTTCGACTGCGGCGGCGTTGGCACGGCGCACGCCGGTGACCTGCATGGCGTCGAGTGTTTGCACCCCGGTTCTGGTGGTGGTGGGCGGTGCGTCGGTGTTGGATATTTCACCTGAGGACGCTGCGGATGCGGCGCCTGCTGCGTCGCCCGGTGCCGCGATAGAGCCTTCGGGATTTGCAGATAATGCAGGCGACGATGGAACAGTTCGCTCTGCGCTAGCAGAAGCGGCGTTGGTCTGTGCCTGCAACGCTGGTGAACATGCCGCAATGGCTACGGCGAGAACGGACAAGTGCAAACGGTACGAATCGGAGCGCTGCATGGAATCCCGAGATCGCGCAGCAAGGGCGCCGCGCCTGTGAGAAAGCACGCCACCGTAGCCAGTAAAAATGACCCTGGCATGTCGCTTGCATCGCATCGAAAAGACAGTGCGCAGCGATGTCTCGGCATGCGAAGTAAGCCTCCTCCCGCCGGGACGAGCACGAGGCTTCGCACGTACCCTCATCCGCCCCTTACGGGGCACCTTCTCCCGAGGGGAGAAGGGATAGTTTCAGCGGCCCGCCAGGGCTAGCGCGACCTTACGGCTGCAACACCGTCATCGTCGCTGGCGTACTGCGCCCCACACCGCGCAGCTCGGGGCGGTACATGTCCTCCACCAACGACGGGGGAACCGTGTAAGTCCCCGGCGTGACCGCACGCACCAGGTAATACACCTGCGCCTTGCTACCCGAGGACAGCGCCAGCGCGGCCACATAACGGTCGTCGCGAAACTCTTCGTGCTTGACGTCGGCGGCGCTGGAACGCTCGCTGATGCCGATGCCGTCCACCACCACATCGGTCCACTGTTTGGCATCGCCGAGATTGAAATTTTCGATCTCCAACCCGGCCGGCAACAGGTCGGTCAGCAACGCATCCGGCATGGGGCTGTTGGCGGTGATGACCACGCGCACGATCAGCGCCTCGCCCTCTTTGAGCGGACGCGGGGTCCACGGTTTGCCGTCGGTGGTGTACCAGCTGCGCTCCACGCTGAGGTTGCGCGTGTCCGGCTCCGGTGCGCTGCGCGGAATGCCGGCCACTTCCAGATTGGCATACATCGGCGCCTCGCCTTGCGGTGCGAACCGCACGCCGCGCGCCAATGCGGCGCTGTCGAAACTACGCCCGAACAAACGGGCCGGCGCAATCTCCTGCACCTCGCCGCCCACCGTCAAGGTGCCGGAGACCTGCTTGCCCTGCCCGAGCATCAATGCCTTGCCCAAGCGCGCAAGCGCCACCTGCTCCTGCGTGCTCAGCCATAGCCAGCCGGCGGCGCGACGTGCATCCAGCGCGCGGCCCAACGCCACCGCGCGGGTGTCGTACTCGGGCTTGGACAAGCCACGCTCGTGCAGCAGCGCCATCATCAAGGCATCGTCGCGGATCGCACTGCCGTAATCGGCCAAGTACAGCGGACGCTCGCTGCTGTCCTTGGCGAACCCTGCCTTGATCGCCGCCTCACCACGTTTGGTATCACCCTGCAGCGACAACGCCGCACCCAGATGCACCAGCGACAAACCGGTCAGTGCTTTGTCGCGCTGGTTGTCGTACAGCGCGCGCAGCGTACCCAACGGAGCGCGGTTGACGCGTGCCAACACATACCCCGACCAGGCCTGATTGGCGAACTTCAGGTTGTCGCGGCGATCCCGCCCGTAGAACGCGTTGCCACCGGACAGCAGATCTTCGCTGAGCCGATTGAGCGCTTTCTGCAGCACGTTGTCGGGCACCGCAAATCCGGCGTCCTTGGCGTCGAGCAGGAACTCGGCGATGTACGGGGTCAGGCCCGGAGTGACGTAACCGTCGTCGCCCCACATCGAAAAATGCCCGCTGGCGATCTGCATCGAGGCCAGGCGACCGAACGCACCTTCCATGCGCGCGCGGCGGGTGGCCGCCTCCAGCCCCTTGGTGCCGAGCGCCCTGGCGGTGGCATCGTCGAGCAGCAGCGCCGCATAGCCCTTGCTGGTGGTCTGCTCGGCGCAGCCGTACGGATACTCCAACGCTCCCTGCAAGGCGCTGGCAAAGGGAATCGGCGGCAACGGGCTGACCACCATGCGCGCGGTCACCGAGCCGGCCATCAGACCATCGGCAAAGCCGCTGTCCAGGGTGATCGGTGCCAGCGGATCGAGCACGCGCGTCTGCGCACGCAACACCTGCGGCCAACCGGCACGCACCGGCAGCTCGTAACTGCGGTCGGCCTTGAAGCCGTTGCCGTCCACACGCACGCGTACCTTGGCCACGCTGTAGCCCTCGGTGGCGCTCAACGGGAAGCTCAGCGTCTGTTTGGCATCCACACCGAGCGTGACGCTGCGCGCCGCCTCGGCAATAGCCAGTGGGCCGACACCCTCTACGCGCACGTTGAATTCGCCCGGCTTGCCGGTGACGTTCTGCACATCCAGCGTCACCGTGCTGCGGTCGCCTGGCGCCATCACGCGCGGCATGCTGGCCTCGGCCAGGATCGGCGCGCGCACGACGGTTTCCATGGCGTGATTACCGTAACGCGTGTCCGAATACACCAACGCCGAGACACGCAGCGTGCCGTTGAAATCCGGCACCGGCAGTTGCACGCGCGCATTGCCCTTTGCATCGAGTTTTACCGAGCCGGAAAACAGGTCCACGGTCTGCACGCGCGCGGTCGGGCGCGTGGCCTGCGGCAACGCTTCCAGCGCCATGTCGCCGCCGAACTTGAGCTTGCCGCTGGCGCCTTCGAAACTTTCGATCACCCGCCCATAGATATCGTAGGCATCGGTGCCCAGACGGCGCTGCGCGAAGAACTGCGCGTTGGCATCGGGTACCGGGAAGCGGGTGATGTTGAGAATGCCAACGTCCACCGCCGAGATGGTCACGTGCGCCGCCTTGCCGGCCAGCTCCGGCACGCTCACCGTCACCGGCAACGCCTGTTCGGGGCGCATCTGCTTGGGCGCAGCCAAGCCCACCGCCACCCGTCGCGCCTTGCGCTCCATCGGCACATACGCCACGCCCACCGCGCGCGCCGGGGTGACCTTGCTCGGCGCACTGCCGCCGCGAAACACCAGCGCGGTGACGTACACATCGTGGCGCTCCCAGCTTTGCGTCACCGGAATGTCGAACGTGCTGCCCGGCTTGACGTCGATATCCTGCACGTACAGCAGCTTGTCGCTTTCCACCAACAACACGCCCTTGCCGGCATGCGGCGGGGTCAGGGTCACCTTGAGCGTGTCGCCGGCGCGGTAGCCGGTCTTGTCCAGCGCCAGCTTGACCTTGTCCGGGCGCGCGTCCAGGCCGCGATTTTCATCGTTCCAGCTCCAGCCGGCGCGAAACGGGTAACGCGTGGTCAGCCCGGTGGACGGGTCGAATACGTCCAGACGGTACTCGCCCCACTCCACCGGGACATCGAGCTTGGCATTGCCGCCGGCCACATCGAGCGTGCGCGTGTCCTTGTTCTCGACGCGACGGGTGAAGTCGTAATCCCAATGGTCGTCGGTGTAGTTCAAGTGGTAGTCGCGCAGCTCGCGCACCAGCATGGCCTTCAGGCCCTTGGCCGGTTGCAGCTTGCCATCGGCATCCACGCGGGTGATTTCGAAGCGCGCAGTGCCGTTGGCATCGGCGCCGTCCTTGTGGTCAAACAAAGGACGCACGCCCACCAGCGCCTTGGCTGGCCACAGCACGCGCTTGACGGTGCGGGCGACGGTGCGCCCGCCGGTCTCGTACACGCTGCCGGACACCACCGCCGCAATCGTGCTCACCGGCTTGACTTCGGCGGGCAGCGCGATGTCTTGGCGCAACACGCCATCGCTGCCGAACTCGGTGTCGATCACGTCCTCGGCGTCGCGCGGCAGCTCCAGCGTGGGGTCGCCAAAGAACCAGCCCGGCAACGATTCAAGCGGATGCTGTTCGACGCTGACCGCAAGCTTGGCGGTGAAGCGATTGCCGTCAGCCGGCGCCCCATACAGATACGCAGCAGTGGCGACCAGCTTGAACGGCTGGCCGGCGCCGAGCGTTTTCTGGGTGCTGTCCAGATCCAGCTTCATGCGCTCGGGCACAAACGCTTCCACGCGCACGCTCATGCCCTGCACGGCGTCCTTGCTGGCCGGGTCGGTACGGAACTCCACCTGCCAGCGGCCGGTCGGTGCATCGGCCGGAAGCTGCTGGGTGAATTCGACATAGCCCTGCTCGCCGGGCTGCAGTCTGGTTTCGCGGAAGGTCTTGCCGTCCGGCTGTTTGAGCCGCAGAAACACCGGTTGCGGTTTAGTCGGCTTGCCGTCGTTGTCGCGCAGGATCGCCGACACACGCATGGTCTCGCCGGGGCGATACAGATCGCGGCCGGCCCAGGCAAACACGTCGAACCACGCGCTTTGCCGCCCGGCCACTGCAAATTCGCTCAGATCCAGCGCCGGCTGGTTGAACGGCAGCACCGAGATATCGGTCTTGCTGCGCGCCGTCAGCACGTGGCCGGCATCGAGCGTGTAGTCGAGCAGCGCATTGCCGTTGCCGTCGGTGGCGCCCTTGATGAACAGTTCGCCCTTTTCGTTGAGGATGCGCACTTCCACGTTCTTGATTGGCTCACCGCTCTGGAGCGAGGCGGTGTGCACAAACAACTTGTCCTTGTAGGCGCGCGTGTGCAGGCCGATGTCGCTGACGGTGAAGAACGCGGTCTCTTGTCCGTTTTCGAAACTGCCGGCACGCTTCATCACCGCGAAGTACAAACCCGGCTCCTGCAGTTCCTTGATATCCTGCGTGGGCAGGTAGGTCAGCACGCGCTCGTTCTGCTTGCCGCCGACAATGAAACGATTGACGTAGACCGGGTCGGCCAGCTTGGACAACGGTTGTTTGCTACTGTAGTCGCTCTCCAGCTCCCAGCTGCCGCGACGACCGCCGCGCTGAAACTGCTGAAAGAACGCGGGTAACGATTTCTCGCGCACGCGCAAAAATTCCACGTCCACTTCCGGCACGTTAACCGACACCACCGGCAGACCGCGGCTCTCGCGTGCCGGCAGCACGCTGCCTTGCGAAGCGAACCCGGCCACAGGCTTGAGTTCGCCGGTGTAGACCTTCTGCTTGAGCGGCTTGCCCAGGCGGCTGCCATCGGCGGCCAGCAGGTTAGCGTCGATCAAGACCGTGTAGTCCTTGGCCGCTTCCACATACGGGTAGCGCAGCGTCTTGCCGTCATCGGACAGCGTCCAGCTGCTGTCGCCGGTACCGACCTTTTCTTCGAAGCGCACCAGCGCATCGAAATCCTGGGTACCGACCAGCGGCCGAGAGAATTCCAGCGCCAGCGACAGGCCGTCGCTGGTCTGGTCGGGATAGGCGCGCGTCAGTGCAAAACCGGTGATGGCCTGCTTGTGGGCCTTGATCGCCTCGCCGCTGGCGGTGGGCAATTGGCCGCTTTCGTTGCGCTTGCACGACACCCCGCCAATCGCCACGGTCAGCAGCACCACCCGCAGCAACATGCGCCGTGTGCCCGACCACGTCATCCCTGATTGCTGGCTGCCCATCGCGCTACCCCAATGACTGATGAGGGAAGTATAGCGACGCCGCGCATATCGCCGATGGCGGCGGTGCGACGACTTGGGCACTTACCGATAGGCGGTGATAGTGCGCTGCAAGGCTAGCGTCGCGATGGCACCGGTGCGCACGACTGGCGATGAGCGTAGTGGTTTAGTCAGCGCTCTTATAGCGACCAGTTAACCACTTCACGCCATCTAATCAGAGGGCCGCTGGGCTGCGACTTGGCTGCGGGGCACTTGCCCGCCCAACATCGCTGGACACGCTGCAAGTACGTCCTTGTCAGCTCTTACGCGGCATCCATGCCGCGTAAGGTCCCGCGACGGTGGGCGGGCAAGAGCCAGTCGGGATGGTCGGTGTGCATGGTTTTCAATAAACAGCCAGCAAACTGTCTGGTGGGGTGTCCTCGCCGATTGCGGGACCGATGGCGGCATGGATGCCGCCATCGGTCCCGCAGGGACGGGTTCACGGCGTGTCCCGCGAGCAGTGAGGGCATCACGCCCTCGACTGCCCATGCGTTTGAATCAATCTAAAAAGTGCGGCTAACAAAACCACTGCGCCCACCGCCAGGCAGGCACCCGCTATATTTTGTTCGCCGCTCTCAGTGCAACTCCAACAACGTACGCATATACAGGTCGATCAACGCTGGCTTGTCCGCACGCAGGCAGGCCTGCACGTTCGGCGTGCCGGCGCGTTCGTGGGTGTACCCATGCGCATCGACGTTCAGATGCAACGGCGTGGTCGGGCACAGCGCCGGTTGCAGCAGCCAGGCCACCGGCACCGCATCGAACACGGTGGGCGTGGCGCTGGCCCAGGGCTGGTCGGTATTGCGCCACTGGTAATACAGCTGGGCGAGCGCATCGGTGAGCCCGTCGCCATGCGCAAACAAGGCGATGCGCTCGGGTTCTTCCAGCGTGATCTGGGTGGCGTCCAGGGGCAGCAACACGATCGGCACGCCGGCCGCAAACACCCGCTGCGCGGCCGCCACATCGGAGAGGATGTTGTACTCCGGCGCCGGCGCACTGGCCGGCCGATACGCCGACTTGCCATAGCCAACGCGTACCGAGCCGCCCATCGCCACGATGCGCTTGAGCCTGGCAAAGCCGGCCGGGTCGCGCTGCTGCGCCAATGCGGCATCGGTCATCGGCCCCAACACCAGCAAGGTCACCTCACCTGGACGCTGGCGCGCCTGCTGCAGGATCATCGCCGCCGCATCCGGCAGCTTGCCTGGCAGCTGTCCCTTGGCAGCCCAGCGCGCCTGGCTGAAGGAGATCGCGCTGGTGGTGCGCGCGCCTACCGCCAACGGAATCTCGCTGCGCCCGGCTTGCTGCAACAAGCGCTGCAACAACTGCGCACGCAATGTGGTGTCGCCCCAGGCTGAGGCGATGCCCAGCACATGCAACTGCGGGCTACGCAGCAACAACCCGAGCGCAAACGCATCGTCGATGTCGTCGCCGATATCGGTGGAGACCACCAGCAACTCGGTGGGCGTGGACGTTTGTGCAAGCTGCGCTGCAGTTGCAGGTGCCTGCACCAAAACCGCTGCACACGCAGACCACAGCACCGCCACTAACCACGCACTTCGCCATCTCCGCTGCATGCATCTACTCCTGCCGCCATAAAAAACCCTCCGGCATCATCGCCGGCGGTTCGAGACTTCTACACCACAACGCCGATCAGAAATTGGCGCGAAACTGCGCGCCAACGATGCGCGGATCGTTGATGAAGCCGGTGAGGTTGTTGAAGTCGATCGCACCGGTCACGCGGATCTGGTTGGTGCAGTTGCGGCAGAACACCGACAACTCATACGCACCGGCGCCCCAGTTGTAGCCGATCTTCGCGCCGCCTTCGACCAGCGGCTGGCCGGTGAACTCCTTGGAGTCGTACAGGAAGAAGTTCACTTCGCTGCGGTAGGACCAATCGGTGTAGAAGAACAGCTCGCCGTCGTTGCCCATCGGGATGCCGTAACGCAGTGTGGCGTTGGCCATCCACTTGGCGGCCTGCGGCAGATCGTTGCCGTCGATCAGCGCATTGCCGGCCGCATTGAGCGGGTCGGTCACGGTGCAGGTGCGGCACACGCCCACCGACAGGCTAGGGTCGTCGATGCGGGTCCAGTTGTACGCGCCGCCGGCGGTGACGCGCAGGTTCTGGTTGATCAACGCTTCGAAGTCGAACTCGGCGCCGCGCGCCTTGGTCTTGTCGGCATTGAGCAGACGCACGTCGTTGGAGACGCCACCCACGGCGGTGAGCTGCTGGTTCTTGACGCGGAAATCGTAGATGTCAAAGCTCAGACGCGCGCGGTTGTCGAACAGGTCGGACTTGATGCCGATCTCGAACGAATCCACCGTCTCCGGCTCGGCCACGGTCAGCGGCGCGGTGCCCGAAGGCACGCCGAAGCTGGCGCCGCGGAAACCGCGTGCTGCGCGTGCGTAGAGGTTGACGTCGTCGTTGAGGGAGAAGGTCGACGCCAGGTCGCCGGTGACCTTGGAGTTGTCGGTCTCGCCGCTGGATGGTTCCACCAGGGTGACGCGATCCAGCGCCAGCACATCGAAAGTCTTCTTGTCGTAGGTGTAACGGATGCCGGCGCGCAGGTTCAAGCGGTCGGTGGCCGCATAGTTCAACGAGCCGAACGCCGCCCATGAGGTGTTGCGCTGGCGAGTCAACTGGTAGCTGGCCAGATCGCCGCCGCTGAAGGTGTCGTAGGTGTCGTTTTCGCCTTCCACATCGTCGTGGAAGTAGTAAAGGCCAGCCTGCCAGTTGAGCGGGCCTGCGTACTGCGATTCGGCGCGCACTTCCTGACTGTACTGGTCAAGGCTCTTGATGCCGCCGGCGGTTTCCACCGGGAACGCAATCACGCCCGGGCCGGACGGCGGTGCGAACACCGCGCCGAAGCCGCCATCGATGTCGCCGCGGCTGTCGTACTTGCCGATGCCTTCATAAGCGGTGATCGAGTGCAGTGCGATGTCGCCCAGGTCCCAGGTCAGATTGGCGCTACCGCCGTAGGTCTGCAGTTCCTGGTTGTTGGCGCCGTCGATGAAGGATTTAGCTTCGTCGAAGCCGTCCACCAGCTGGTTGGTGCCGGGC
This sequence comes from Xanthomonas populi, assembly GCF_002940065.1. GTDB lineage: Bacteria > Pseudomonadota > Gammaproteobacteria > Xanthomonadales > Xanthomonadaceae > Xanthomonas > Xanthomonas populi. The sequence continues at coordinate 948 of NZ_MDEJ01000145.1, read as the reverse complement.
TGGATGATGTTGGCGCGGAACAGGCGCGCGGTGCCGTCCAGGTGACGCGCATGCGCGTTGAACAGCGCGCTGAAATCGTCACTGGCCTGGTACAACACCTGCAACCGCACGGCCGAATCGATATAGCCTTCCAGATCGCGGCCGTCGCGGTTTTCCACCCAATCGTTGCGACGCTGGCCCAGCGTGGACACACGCGCCGCCCAATGCTCGCCCATCGCGATGCTCAAGCCGCTTTCCAGCGTCATGGTGCCGTAGGTGCCGTAAGACAGGCTGGCGTAGCCGTCATTGGCGCCGATGGTCGGCTTGACCGAGTTGAACTTGACCACACCGGCCGGCGTGTTGCGGCCGAACAGCGTGCCCTGCGGGCCGCGCAGCACTTCCAGACCTTCCAGATCGAAGATCGGGAAGCCCTTCAGGAACGCGTTTTCCTGAACCACGTCGTCATAGATCAACGACACCGGCTGCGAGGCGTATGTATTGAAATCGGTGTTGCCGTAGCCGCGGATATACACGCGCGGGAACACACGGCCGTTGGACGATTCGATGTTGAGACTGGGCGCCTTGCCGGCCAGCACGCGGATATCCGAGCCGCTGGTGGAGATGGCATCCAGAAATTCCGGACGCAGCACCGATGCCGACACCGGTACATCCTTGGAATCTTCCGAACGACGCTCCACCGTGACCTTGACGGCATCCAGACGCACGACACCGTTGTCGCTGGGCGCTTGCTGGGCAGCGGCATGGAACGCAAGGAGGGAAGCGACGGCAGCGGCGAGCGCGCTGATCTTGAGCGACCGGCTGGCGGACATGGGAAAGACTCCAAATTCTGGTGGCGGAACTGCCTGATCTGCATGCCGCGTTGCAAAATAATTAAAGGAGCCTCTAAAAACCCCAGCAATCTGCCATCATTGACTTGACGCCCTGCCAGCGGAGAACGACAGACATGAT
>NZ_MDEJ01000144.1 GCF_002940065.1 Xanthomonas populi | reverse complement strand
ATCATGTCTGTCGTTCTCCGCTGGCAGGGCGTCAAGTCAATGATGGCAGATTGCTGGGGTTTTTAGAGGCTCCTAAAACAAGGATCTCTGTCCGTATGCACATCGCGCCGCACCCATCGTTGAGGAAGCTGGCACAGGACTGTCGTGAATGGATAGAGCGCGGCCAGCAGAAGGGTAAATATCAGCGCTATTCCACTGATGTGCAAAGCTTTCTGGACGCTACCGGGCTATTGGATGCGAAGGCCGGGACACATCTCAGCCGTGTTGCGCTTTATTACGACGTGCCAGCTGCGACGCGTTCTTTCGCTCCGATGTGGAGCCACTCAGGCGTTCGCTCCAACACGGCGTCTCATTGCGTGCGTTGGTGTTTGGTGGGGACGGCATGTAGAGCGACATGCGCCCTGACCTGGGGAACTGGCCTGCAGAATTCTCCGATGGCATGGCAGCGGCTGGCCCGGCCATGTTGTCCTGGTGGGATGATGCCGAGGATTCAGTCCCTGCATGAGATGCATCCGATCCACCCTGAATCGCTCGGGTTCGGATGTCCACTGCTTGCAGATAAATTCGTACGGTGTCAGCCCGTTCAGGGCGTTGAGCCTGCGACCGAAGGTATAGGCGTCGATAAAATTGGCTAGATGCTCGCGCAGGTGCGCGTGATCGTCGGAGTGGAAGCGTTTGACAGTGGGTTGCTTCATGGTCCGGTTCATCCGCGCGACCTGCTCGTTGGTCCAGGGACGCTTGACCTTGGTCAAGCGGTGTTGGATGCCATGCTCTTTGCAGACGCGACCTAAGAGAGGCACGAAGGCATAGCGGTCGGAACTGCGGTTGGTGAACTGGATGCCATTATCCGTCAGCACCGTCTACAGGGCGTAGGGCACCGCCTGGATCACATTGCGCAGGAACTGCGCTGCAACCAGCTTGCTCAAATGACAACACGCTGGAACACGGATGCGTCGGGCCGGTTGGCACATCGAGAACCGAGGTCCGCTTCTTCCACTTCGCCCCCGTCTTCTGATTGATGCCGTCGCGCTTGGAAAGCGCTCTCAGCCTCTCTTGACGCTGTTGTATCGCTCGACATCGCCTCTGTCGTGGTGGCGCTCCCGTGCAGAACCTGGCCCATCGTGCTTGCTTCCATTCGAGGGAAAAGAGTGCACCATCAAAGCCTGGGATCAAAAAGGGCCTCCATGGACGGATGTACGGCGTGACCCGCGAGCGGTTAGGGCACCGCGCCCTCGACCAACTAGGCTTTTGCGTTTGATGCATTGCAGCGTGCGGACGACGGGCTGAGCACTGCGGATCCACTGACTGGGCTGCCCGCGCGCCCTACAATAGCTGGATGAACGACAGCGCCCAGATCGATTACGCCCGCTACGACCATATCCGCCCACTGCTGTGGACCGGCGATGCCCTGGAATTGCTCGACCAACGCAAGCTGCCCTTCGCGGTGGAACATGTGCGTTGCGACACCAGCGACGCGGTGGCCGAGGCGATCCATTCGCTGGCCGTGCGCGGCGCGCCGGCGATCGGTATTGCGGCCGGGTGGGGTGTGGTGCTGGCCGCACGCGATATCGATGGCGACGACGGCGGCACGGCATTGCAGAAGCTCGAACCGGCGTTGTTGCGGCTCAATGCCGCGCGCCCGACCGCCGTCAATCTGGCCTGGGCGTTGACGCGCATGCGTCGCGTGCTGGTGGCTGCCGGCGCCGACTGGCGCCCGGTGATCGCGCGCGAGGCGCAGGCCATCGCCGACGAAGATCTGGCGGCCAATCGGCATATGGGTGCACTCGGCGCTGCGCTGATCGCGCCGGGCAGCGGCGTGCTGACCCATTGCAATACCGGCTCGCTGGCCACTGCCGGTTTCGGCACGGCGCTGGGCGTCATCCGCGCCGGCATGGCGCAGCAGCGCATTGCCAAGGTGTTTGCCGGCGAAACCCGCCCGTGGCTGCAGGGCGCGCGGCTGACCGTGTGGGAGCTGCAGCAGGACGGCATCGACGCGACCTTGATTGCCGATTCGGCCGCCGCGCACCTGATGAAATCCGGCTTGGTGCAGTGGGTGATCGTCGGCGCAGACCGCATCTGCGCCAACGGCGACACCGCCAACAAGATCGGCACCTACCAGCTGGCGATCGCCGCGCGCCACCACGGCGTCAAGTTCATGGTGGTGGCGCCGTCGTCCACAGTGGATATGGCCACCGCCAACGGCGAGCAGATCGAGATCGAGCAGCGCGATCCGGGCGAATTGTTCGGCGTGGGCGGGGTCAGGACGGTGGCCGATGGCATCCACGCATGGAACCCGGTGTTCGACGTCACCCCCGGCAGCTTGATCGACGCGATCGTCACCGAGCGCGGCGTGATCGCGCAGCCTGCCCTGGCGCAGATGCAGGCCGCATTCGGCGCCTAAGGCCGGCGCGGTGCGATAACGCCGCCAACGCCGCGCAAACTCCCTGCAAGTGCTTGTTTCTGGATGGTAAACCGGCGGCATCGGGCTGCCACTTCGTGGTACAATCCGGCGCTTGAATCGATCGGCGGGAGCGTGAGGCCGGCAGCCTGTCTCAGGGTGCTCCCGACGCGGCTTTCCGGCTCGCCCGCCACCTCAAAATTACGGAACCCGAATGGCAGAAACCGCCAAGGAAATCATCCAGGTCAATCTGGAAGACGAGATGCGCAAGAGCTATCTCGATTACGCGATGAGCGTGATCGTGGGCCGCGCACTCCCCGATGCCCGTGATGGCCTCAAGCCTGTGCATCGCCGCGTGCTGTTTGCCATGCACGTGCTGGGTGCGCACAGCAACAAGGCGTACTTCAAGTCGGCGCGTATCGTCGGCGACGTCATCGGTAAATACCACCCGCACGGCGACCAGTCGGTGTATGACACGTTGGTGCGCATGGCGCAGCCGTTCTCGTTGCGCTACATGATGGTCGACGGCCAGGGTAACTTCGGTTCGGTCGATGGCGACTCCGCCGCGGCGATGCGTTACACCGAGTCGCGCATGTCGCGTCTTGCGCACGAGCTGATGGCCGACATCGACAAGGAAACCGTCGATTTCCAGCCCAATTACGACGAAAAGGAACTGGAGCCGACGGTCATGCCGACCCGGTTCCCGAGCCTGTTGGTCAACGGATCTGCCGGTATCGCGGTGGGTATGGCCACCAATATCCCGCCGCACAATCTGACCGAAGCGATCAACGCCTGCATCGCCTTGATCGACACGCCGGAGCTGGATGTCGAAGGCCTGATGGAGTACATCCCCGGCCCGGATTTCCCCACCGCCGGCATCATCAACGGCACCGCCGGCATCGCCGCCGGGTACCGTACCGGGCGTGGCCGCGTGCGCATGCGCGCCAAGGCCGATGTGGAAGTGGCCGACAACGGCCGTGAAGCGATCATCGTCACCGAGATTCCGTATCAGGTGAACAAGGCGCGGCTGATCGAAAAGATCGCCGAGCTGGTGAAGGAAAAGAAGCTCGAAGGCATCAGTGAGCTGCGCGATGAGTCCGACAAGGACGGCATGCGCATCTACATCGAGATCAAGCGCGGCGAGTCGGCCGAGGTTGTGCTCAACAACCTGTATCAGCAGACCCAGATGGAGTCGGTGTTCGGCATCAACATGGTGGCGCTGATCGACGGCCGTCCGCAGTTGATGAACCTCAAGCAGATGCTGCAGGCGTTTATCCGCCACCGCCGCGAAGTGGTCACCCGCCGCACCATTTTCGAACTGCGCAAGGCGCGTGCGCGTGCGCATGTGCTGGAAGGTCTGACCGTCGCGTTGGCCAACATCGACGAGATGATCGAGCTGATCAAGACCTCGGCCAATCCGCAGGAAGCGCGCGAGCGCATGCTGGCCAAGACCTGGCAACCGGGCCTGGTCGGTGCGTTGCTGGGCGCCGCCGGTGCCGAAGCGTCCAAGCCGGAAGATCTGGCGCCGGGCGTCGGCCTGGCCAACGGCTTCTATCAGCTCAGTGAAGTGCAGGCCCAGCAGATTCTGGAAATGCGTCTGCATCGCCTGACCGGGTTGGAGCAGGAAAAGCTGACCGACGAGTACAAGCAGTTGCTCGAGGTCATCCAGGGTCTGATCCGCATTCTGGAAAACCCCGACGTGCTGCTGCAGGTGATCCGCGACGAGCTGATCAATATCCGCGAAGAGTACGGCGACGCGCGTCGCACCGAAATCCGACACAGCGAAGAAGATCTGGACATCCTGGATCTGATCGCGCCGGAAGACGTGGTGGTGACGCTCTCGCACGCCGGTTATGCCAAGCGCCAGCCCGCGAGTGCGTATCGCGCGCAGCGCCGTGGCGGCCGTGGCCGTTCTGCCGCAACGACCAAAGAAGAAGATTTCATCGATCAGCTGTGGCTGGTCAACACGCACGACATGCTGCTGACCTTCACCAGCAGCGGCAAGGTGTTCTGGCTGCCGGTGTATCAGTTGCCGGAAGCCGGCTCCAATGCGCGTGGTCGCCCGATCATCAACTGGATTTCGCTGGAACCCGGCGAGCGCGTGCAGGCGGTGCTGCCGGTGCGCGAATACGCCGACAACCGTTACGTGTTCTTTGCAACGCGCAACGGTACGGTCAAGAAGACCCCGCTGAGCGAATTCGCATTCCGTCTGGCCCGTGGCAAGATCGCCATCAACCTCGATGAGGGCGATGCACTGGTTGGCGTGGCGCTGACCGATGGCGACCGCGATGTGCTGCTGTTCGCCTCCAACGGCAAGACCGTGCGCTTCGGCGAATCCACGGTGCGTTCGATGGGCCGTACCGCCACCGGCGTGCGTGGTATCCGTCTGACCAAGGGCGAAGAGGTAGTCAGCCTGATCGTGGCCGAGCGTGCCGGGGGTAGTGAAGGTGATGTCGAGGAAGATGGCATTGAGGATGTTGTGGAGAGCACAGACGTTGCCGATGCTGCAGTGATCGAGGTCGCTGATAACGACGACATGGCCTACATCCTCACCGCGACCGAGAACGGCTATGGCAAGCGCACGCCGCTGGCCGAGTATCCGCGTAAGGGACGTGGCACGCAGGGCGTGATCGGCATCCAGACCACCGAGCGCAACGGCAAGTTGGTGCGTGCGGTATTGCTGGGCGGCACTGACGAAGTGATGCTGATTTCCGATGGCGGCACGCTGGTACGCACCCGCGGTTCGGAAATCTCGCGCGTGGGTCGCAATACGCAAGGCGTGACGCTGATCCGTTTGTCAAAAGGCGAAAAGCTGCAGGCGGTGGAACGTCTGGATGCGTCGCTGGATGAAGTGGAAGATGTAGTGGACGAGGCAGCCGTCGCACCGGCAGCAAGCACAAGCGAGTTGCCACCGACCGAAGCGTGATCGCGCCAAGCGAGCAATGCAGTTGAACGAAAAACGCCGGCGTATCGCCGGCGTTTTTTATTGCACGCGGTGACATCTGCAACGCAGTGTTTTTCGACAAGGGCAGCAAAGAACGCGGCTCTTTCACCGTTGCGGGTCGAAAGTTGGTGGCGTTGCGTCGGCGTTGTGCCGCACGCGGGTGATCGAAGGCACGCTGGATGGCCGCCTGATCGCGTTGGATGCACGCAGCGGCAAGCCGAGCACGCACTTTGGTAACAACGGCCAGGTCGATATCACGGTCGGTATGGGGCAGACCCCGCCGGGCGATGTGTCGATCAATTCACCGCCAGCCGTTGTGCGCGGCGTAGTGGTCACCGGCCATCGCGTGCTGGATGGGCAGAAGCGTTACGAGCAGTCGGGTGTGATCCCAGGCTTCGATGCAGTGACCGGCAAATTGCGCTGGGCCTGGGAGATGATCCATTCGGAGTGGAAGGGCACACCGCCGCCGGGCCAGAGCTGGACGCGTGTTAAGCCGAATATGTGGACCGCCGCAGCGGCCGACGAACAGCTGGGCTATGTGTATCTGCCGATGGGCAACTCCACCGCCGATCACTGGAGCAGCTCGCGCACGCCGCAGGAGAATCGCTATGCGACCTCGCTGGTGGCGCTGGATGTCACCACAGGCAAGCCGGTGTGGAATTTGCAGACCACGCATATCGATGCCTGGTATGACGATCTGCGGTCGCAGCCGAGCCTGATCGGCTTCCCCAAGAACGGGGTCAACGTGCCGGCGGTATTGTTGCCGAGCAAGCAGGGCGAGTTGTACGTGCCGGACCGGCGTACCGGCAAGTCGCTGGTGGGTGTGGAAGAGCGCGCAGTGCCAGGTGGCCCTGTGGAGCCGCAGATGCGCGCCAAGACCCAGCCGTTCTCGCTGTATCACCCGTTGCGCAAGCCGGATCTGACCGAGCGCGACATTTAGGGGATGACGCCGATCGATCAACTGGTATGTCGCATCCAGTTCCGCAAGGCCAGCGTCAAGGGCATCTACACGCCACCGGAAGCCGACCGTCATCCGATCGAGTATAGCGGCGGGTCGGATTGGGGCAGCGTGGCGGTGGATCCGCAGCGCGGCGTGGATCGTGGCCAACGACAACGACATGACCAACTACAACCTGCTGGTGCCGCGCGCCAAGGCCGACACACTGGGCTGGGCACCGCGCGATGCAGTGCGTGGCGATGTCGGTGGCGCATAAAGTGCGGGCGACCCGCAAGTTGGCACGCCGTACGCGATCAACGTCAATGCCGGCTGGCGTTTGCCGTTCACCAAGCTGCTGTGCAAGCGGCCGCCGGATGGCGGCATCCGTGCGATCGATCTGGCCAGCGGCAAGACGCTGTGGGACCGTCCGTTCGGAAGTGCGCGCGGCAATGGCCCGTTCGACATCCGCTCGGGTTTACCGATCGAGATCGGCATGCCAAGCTGCCGCCAGGCGGTCAGGCAAACCCTATGGTGTACGCCCACGGCGGCCGCGAGTCTCTGGTGGTCATGGCCGGCGGCCACCACTTCATCGAAACACCTGCGGGCGATGCCGTGGTGGCTTACGCATTGCCGCAAAAGGCACCTTGAGGCAGGCAGTTATCGTCGCCATTCCCTAGGCTTGAAAACGAAAAAGCGCACCGCAAGCGGTGCGCTTTTTTTATGGGCAATCGCACACCAGCTATTACCCAACAGCCCGCACCGAGACGCTGTCGAACAGCATGCATCTGTCTGTTGACTCAACAGAACCCAGCGCCCACGCCTACGCTCTTGCGATTCCCGAATCCCGAATCCCGAATCCCGAATCCCGAATCCCGAATCAAGCCACATTCGCCGCAACTGTTTCCTCCATCACCGCATCCTGTGCATCCTGCGCCAGCGTGGCCTTGACGATGATCGAGCGGATGGCGTCGGTGGCATCGGACAGCGGTACATCGCTGCTCAAACGCTGAAAGGTGTCGCGACTGTTGTAGCCGGAACCGTCCTTCAAATAATGGTCGTACATCGACAGCAGGTCCTGGCAGGCCGTGATCAACGCGGCGACGTTACCGCGCACCAACGCATGGCCAATCTGGTCGAAGCTGTGCAGGCAATCGGCCAACCAATGCAGGTCGTAGCGGGCGGTGCTCGGCTCTGGCGCGTTATGGCCGCGGCTGTAGGCGCTGTAGCGACGCAGGCTGCGCGCAACGCGTGCCACGTGCGCAAACAAGGTGCCGACTTCATTGGCGATGTCCAGTTGCTGCACCATCACCATCGGAATCACCCGGACAGTGGTGGCCTGTTGCTCGGCCGCATTCTGCTCCTGCTGCTCCATCGACTGTTTGAGCAGTGCGTAGCTGCGTTGCAGCGATTCCAGCTCCAGCGCGCTGGCGGCCGCACGCGCCTTTAGCTGCGACAGCGCAGCCTGGTAGCGGGCAAGGCTGTGCTGCGTACTCGCATGCTCGCCGTACTCGGCAAGCAGCTGCCGGCCACGTATGAACGCCAGCCCGGTGGCGATAAGCGCCCAGAGTGCGAATGCAGGCACCAGGTAGATCAAGATGCCCATGGAAGAGTCCTCGAAACGTTGCATATATTGTCGGCCTGCAACCGCGAGTCTTGAGGGCAATCGCCGTGCAACCGCGACGGGGCATCTGTCCTGTTGCCGCACCGCCAGCAACGCGGGCGGGCACTGGCTCAGCACGGGTGGTCGCCTGCCGGCGTGGGCGTTGCCGCAATGGCGGGCGGATGCACGGCCAGGGCGGCTGCAGGCTGGCGCAGCAATCGTCTGCCGAGGCGACGCAGCAGGGTATTGGCCGGCACTTCGAGCAACCTGTACGTCAACCAGGATGCGCTCAAGATCGCCAGCAACACGGGCAGCTGTGGAGCACGGTTGCCGAGCAGGGAAAGGGCGAGATCAATGACCGGGACATTCAACAGATACATTGGAGAACAGCAGGCGCCGCAGTAGGTCGCTGTTGAAGAAAAAAAGCCCTGTTCGCCAAGATGCTCGTAGACAACCAGCAGCGCAACCAGACTGCGAATGCCGGTCAGAGGGTCGATCTGTGTTTCCTGATCCATCCATTGAAAGCCCCGCTACATCCATCTGCTGGCAGGCACAGGGCGTCTCTGGCGGCGCGCATCGTGCTGCGGGAAGGCAGGAGTCCCCCCATGATTCCTGTCTCCAACGCAAGCGGACCCTACAGTACCGTCACATAATAGAAGCAGGGCGCACGCGGGCTCGCGGCCCCGTGCGCCGTCGATCTGTCCACCGGGGCGGTTGTGGATCCGGCCGGGTCGGGCCGGATGGACGCGCCAGTTACGCACGCTCGGCTGGCACGCGCTGGCCGACGTGTGCTGGATCAGTACCGATCCGGCGGCCTTGATCGCCGCGGGACGACCGGCGCTTTGCTTGGGCGCAGCAATAGCCACGTGCCCAGCCGGCGCAGCAGGGTATTTCCCGGCATTTCGATCAGCCGATACATCGTCCAGGCGGCCGCGATGGTGCTCGCGATGATCGGCAGGGCTAGTGCCGGTCTCGGCGGCAGGCCGTCCATCACCACAAGGGCGGCATAGATGATCGGAATATTCAGCAGATACATCGAAAAAATGCATTCGCCGCTGAGCATCATCAAGCGGTTGCCGAGCAGGCGCTTGCTGAGGCCGGTGTCGAACGAAAACAGGAACACGAAGATTCCGGCGAAGCCGGCCGTCTCCAGCGTGAGATAGAGCTCGCGCTTGGAACCGAGGTGGACATCGACAACCCCCTCAATCACTCCCAGCACCAGTCCGATGACGGCGGCCTGCAGGACAGCCAGGGTGGTCATGTTCACACTGGCGCCGACCCGGGTACGCACTAGGCCGAACACCACGCCGGCCAGGAAATAATGGATCTTGGAGCCGACGAAGGTGCCGGGCAGATGCGCCCTGTAGGCGATGAGCATCAGGATGGTGCCGAGCACTGCCACCATCAGGGTGACATTGCTGTTGGTGCGGAACGCGCGCAACGAAAACCAGATGCCCACGAAGACGACGTAGAACTGGACTTCGGGTGGAATGCTCCAGAGCGCAGACACATTGCCGGAGAACAACAGGTGACGCAGCAGGTTGTCGTGGCTGATGGCGTAGACAAAGTGCGGGTCGATCAGGTTGTAAATCAGATAGGACGCTAGTACGACGGTCAGGTAGGCCGGCGCGATACGGGAGAATCTGGAAATGGCGTAGCGCGCCACCAAGGGGAAATTGGCCGGTTTTTCTCCGTAGAGAAATGCCATCAGAAACTGAGGTATCCCCACGTTTTTCAGCCCATGACCATCTGGTTGTAGACGTGTTCGGGCAGTGTGCGTAATCGCTCCAGAC
>NZ_MDEJ01000143.1 GCF_002940065.1 Xanthomonas populi | reverse complement strand
GCGGCTGACGTCACTGGGATAGCGTGCTCTCATCTCCATATGATCGGATAATTCGGGAAGACTTTGAACGGGCTCTTAGGAAGGTCTGAACAACTCCCTCTGATCCTGCGACAATCGTGCAAAGCCCAACGGGACAACGACGATGCAACTGTCTTTCGGCGACGGGGAGTACGCGGGTAAGCGCAAGCAGACGCGCGGGGAGGTATTGCAGTCCGAGATGGATCAGGTGGTGCCGTGGAAGGATCTGCTGGCGCTGATCGAACCGCACTATCCGCGAAATGGGGGCAGCCGGGCCGGCAGCCGTATCCGCTGGAGACGATGCTGCGCATCCACTTGTTGCAGCAGTGGTATGCACTGAGCGCTCCATCTGCGGAAGAAGCCTTATACGACACGATGTCGATGCGCCGTTTCGCCAAGATCGGCGGGTTGGATGATGTGCCGGACGAGACAACGATCCTCAACTTCCGCCGGTTGCTGAAGACGCGCGATCTGGCGCGCAAGCTGTTCAAGCGGGTCAATGCGCACCTGTCGCGCAAAGGCCAGAGCCTGCGCGGTGGAACTATCGTGGATGCCACGATCATTGCCGCGCCCAGCTCGACCAAGAACAAGGACGGTGAGCGCGATCCGGAGATGCACCAGACGAAGAAAGGCAACCAGTACTCCTTTCGTGCGAAGGTGGAACACCCGTTTCGGGTGATCAAGCGTCAGTTTGGCTACGTCAAGGTGCGCTATCGCGGCCTAGCGAAGAACACCGCGCAGGTGCTGACGCTGTTTGCGCTGTCCAACCTGTGGCTGAAGCGAAAGCAGTTGCTGCCTGTCGCGGGGATGGTGCGCCTGTCATCCGGGCAATACCCCGGAAATGCGCCAGAAACGGCGAAGAATCGAGGATCTGAGCGCCATGGGCGTGGCCGATGCGGGTTTCCGCATCCTCCGACCGTGTTGTTCAGACCATCCCTAAACTGCTCTTTCCAGCGCTGTTGGCACCAAAGATGACGGTCAGCGGCGCAAGCCGAACAGGACCGGTGTCCTTCCAGGCTTTGAAGTTCTCGATGTGCAGATGGGTCAACATCGTTGTAATGCTCCCTGTTTCCAAATCACGTCGAATGAATTTCCGATTGCTGCTTGCACGCCTGCAGAAGCTGTGAATATTTTTTTCAAAAAATTTCAAATAGCAGCAATACTCGTATTTCACGCCTCGACAAAGCTACTCGATGTTCTGCACCTGCTCGCGGATCTGGTCGATCAGCACCTTCAGTTCCACCGCGGCATTGGAGGTGCGGCTGTCCACCGACTTGGAGCCCAGCGTATTGGCCTCGCGGTTGAATTCCTGCAACAGGAAGTCCAATCGACGGCCCACCGGTTCGCGCTGCTTGAGCACGCGGCGGATCTCGGAAATATGGCTTGACAGGCGATCCAGCTCTTCGTACACGTCGAGCTTTTGCAGCCACAGCACCAGTTCCTGCTCGGCGCGACCGGGGTCCACCGGATGCGGCAGATCGGCCAGGCGTGCGGCCAATTTGGCGCGCTGGCCTTCGCGGATGACGGGAATCAGCGTGCGCACGTCAGCGGCGCTGCGTTCGATGGCATCGACCCGCTCGCTGATCGCCTCGGCCAGCTTGCCGCCTTCGCGCTCGCGCGCGGCGACGAAACCGTCCACCACCTCGTCGAGCAAGGCCAGGGCCTGCGCCTGCAGCGCGGGGGCATCCACGTCCTGCACCTGCAGCACGCCGGGCAGCTGCAGCAGATCGGTGAAGCCGACCTGCAGCTTGGGGAACATCCCGTCAAGGCGCGTGGCCAGTGCGCCTAACTCCTGCAGCAGCGATTCGTTGACGGCCAGGGTCTGCGCGTTGTCCGGCGCGCGCAGGCGCAGCGCCAGATCCAGCTTGCCGCGGCTGTTTTTCGCCGCCACCCGTTCGCGCAGCAGCGGCTCCAGCGCACGCAGTTCTTCGGGCAGGCGCACGCCTATTTCCAGAAACCGATGGTTAACCGAGCGCAGCTCGCAACCGAGCGTGCCCCAGGGCGTGATGCGTTCGCCGCCAGCAAACGCGGTCATGCTTCGAATCATCGTCAGTCCCGTGCCTTCAAAGCGCGAATGGTACCCTAGCGGCCCGCGCTGGCTGACCGCCCCGCCACGCGCCGCCCCAGAACCACCTACCGACTTCCGGACTCATCGCATGACCTTTTCCCGTCCCAGCGGCCGCACGGCCGACCAGCTGCGCCCGGTGCGCATCGAACGCGCCTTCACCCGTCACGCCGAAGGCTCGGTGCTGGTCAGCTTCGGCGATACCCGCGTGCTGTGCACCGCCAGCGTGGAAAACCGCGTGCCGGGGTTCCTGCGCGGCAAGGGCGAAGGCTGGGTGACCGCCGAATACGGCATGTTGCCGCGCTCCACCCACACCCGTTACGACCGCGAAGCCGCACGCGGCAAGCAAGGAGGGCGCACGCTGGAAATCCAGCGTCTGATCGGCCGCGCACTGCGCGCCTGCGTGGATCGCAATGCCTTGGGCGAGCGCACCATCACCCTGGACTGCGACGTGCTGCAGGCCGATGGCGGCACCCGCACCGCCGCCATCACTGGCGCCTACGTGGCGCTGACCGATGCGGTGAACCTGCTGCTCAAGCGTGGCGACATCAAAAAGCATCCGCTGATCGGCGCGGTGGCCGCCGTGTCGGTGGGCATCTATCGCGGCGAGCCGGTGCTGGATCTGGATTACCCCGAAGACAGCGACTGCGACACCGACATGAATGTGGTGATGAACGATGGCGGCGGTTTCATCGAGCTGCAGGGCACCGCCGAAGGCCATGCCTTCCGACGCGACGAACTCAACGCGCTGCTCGCACTCGCCGAAAAAGGCATGAGCGAATTGTTTGCCCTGCAACGCGCTGCGCTGGCCGGATGAGCCGTCGCCTGGTCCTGGCCAGCGGTAACGCCGGCAAGCTGGAAGAACTGCGCGCCATGCTCGCCGAGCTGCCGCTGCGTATCGTGGCGCAAGGCGAACTGGGTGTAGAAGACGTGCCGGAAACCGGCCTGACCTTCGTCGAGAACGCTTTGATCAAGGCGCGCCATGCCAGCGCAGTGACCGGCTTGCCGGCACTGGCCGACGACTCCGGCCTGATCGTCGATGCCCTGGGCGGCGCGCCCGGCTTGTACAGCGCGCGCTACGCCGGCAGCCCGACCGATGCACAGGCAAACAACGCCAAGTTGCTCGACGCCATGCGCGAGGTGCCGGCCGAGCGCCGCAGCGCGCGGTTTTATGCGGTGATCGTACTGCTGCGTCACCCGGAAGATCCGCAACCGCTGATCGCCGAAGGCAGCTGGGAAGGGGCGATCAGCACCGAACCGCGCGGCGATGGTGGCTTCGGCTACAACCCGGTGTTTCTGGATCCAGTGTACGGCCTGACCGCAGCGGAAATGAACAACGCATTGAAGAACCGGCTGAGTCACCGCAGCCGGGCGCTGGCGCTGCTGCGCTCGCAGCTGACGCAGTTGGCTAGCTGAGGCAGAGACGATGTTTGTCGCACTCTGGGGACACGACGTCAGCGATGTGCACGCGCCCGCTTTTGAAGCGCTGTATGGAGCCGATGGTGCGTGGGCCGCATTGTTCGCCGATGACGCGGGCTCCCTGGGCACCGAACTGCTGCGCGCGCAAGCGCCCGGGCGCTACGTGACAATTGACCGCTGGCGCGACGAAGTCAACTACACGCACTGCCTGGCGCATGGCTGCGAGCGCTACGCGCAGATCGATCGGCAAGGCGATGCGCTGACCACCGCCGAGCGCTGTCTGGGCTACTACACCCCGCCATGCTGATTCCGCCCCCGCTTTCGCTCTACGTCCACCTACCCTGGTGCGTGCGCAAATGCCCCTACTGCGATTTCAATTCGCATGCGGCCAAGGGCGTGCTGCCGTTCGAAGAGTACGTGGATGCATTGATTCGCGATCTGGACAACGATGTGCCGTTGGTGTGGGGGCGCGTGGTGCATTCGGTCTTTTTCGGCGGCGGCACGCCTAGCCTGTTTCCGCACGAGGCGATCGATCGATTTCTGCAAGCGGCTGCTGCGCGATTGCGCTTCGCACCGAATCTGGAGATCACTCTGGAAACCAATCCAGGCACCGCCGAGCATGGCCGGTTCGACGGCTATCGCGCCGCTGGCGTGAACCGTCTGAGCTTCGGTGTGCAGACCTTCGACGATGTGGCGCTGCAGCGGCTCGGTCGCATCCACGACAGCGCCGAGGCCGAACGTGCGATCAAGCTGGCGCAGGATGCCGGCTACGACAATGTCAATATCGATCTGATGTACGCGTTGCCCGAGCAGACCCTGGCGCAGGCCGAGCGCGATCTTGAGCGCGCCTTTGCGCTGCAGCCCACCCACCTATCGCATTACCAGCTCACGCTGGAGCCGAACACGGTGTTCTTCGCGCGGCCGCCCAAGGGTATTCCCGATGACGATGCGGCCTGGGACATCCAGGAACATTGCCAGCGCCTGCTGGCCGAGGCCGGCTACGCGCAATACGAAGTCAGCGCCTACGCCAGGCCCGGGCGGCAATGCGCGCACAACCTCAATTACTGGCGCTTTGGTGATTATCTGGGCATCGGCGCCGGTGCGCACGGCAAGATCAGTTCCGGCGCCGAACAGCACGTGCTGCGGCGTTGGAAGCACAAACATCCGCAGAGTTACCTTGCCAGCGCCGGTGGTGCGGCGTCGATCGGTGGCGATGACACCGTGCCGCCTGAGCGGTTGCCGTTCGAATACATGCTCAACCTGTTGCGCCTGCACGAAGGCTTTCGGCTGAGCGACTTCGAAGTCTGCACCGGCCTGGCGGCATCCGCCATCGAACTGCCAGTGGCGCGCGCGATTGCGCAAGGCTGGATGACCGCGCAGGACGGACGCGTGGTGCCGACCGAGCTGGGCCGCCGCTTCACCAATGATGTGGTCGAGTTATTTCTGGCCTGACAGCGGCGATCGAAGCCACTGCGCAACCGCTAGCGCAGAAGCACGATTGCTCGCAGCGTCGGCAGCAGCAATCGCGCGGATATCACCGATTGTGCGCAACAAACGCGCCCGCAGGTGCTTGAAGCACCCTGTCGCCCGGCGCTTCTGAGCGCTCAGCTGGCCGCTGCGGTTGACCATCGTCGAGCTGGAGCGTGAGTTGCTGCATCAGGCCGAACATGCACGCAACAGCCAGATCCAGGCCGAAACCTATGCGCAGACGCGCGACTTGCGCGATCACATCGATCGGTTTTCGCAAGCGTTTCCACAGCAACTGGCGCAGGATCTGGCCAATCTGCGCGAGCGCCCATATCGCTGACACCACAGGCCAATGCGGCGGCGCATCCGCAGATGCTCACGCTGGTGGAAGATACCGATATCGACCGCGAGATCGTGCTCAGCGAGATCGTACGCCGCGAAACCTCGCGCCGTGCGGATGCGCTGCAATTGCTGGCGCAACGGTTGGCGGTGATCGGCGTCGTTGCCGAATTCGAACTTGAAGCGGTGCCGCTCGGCCCGTCCGCGCTGTGCCGCATCTTGCGCCAGTGCGGCGAAACGCTGAGCTTGAGCCCGGATGGGCAGCTCACGCTGTACCGGGTGTTCGAGCGTCAGGTCATCGAGCGTTTGAACGATCTTTATGCGCGTGCCAACCGCGTTCCTGCGCAGGAAGGCATCCTGCCGGGGCTGATCTATCACCCGTATCTGGTCAAACCCACGCCGGTGCAGACGCGGCGTGCACCGCCTGCACCGGCCACTGCATCGAAGGATGCTGCAACCGCCAACGCGCGCGCGATGCCGCCGCGCAACGGGCGGCCGGCAACCAGCTGGAGCGGACAATCCGCACCGACACCGTGGCAGAGCGCCTTGCTGGATCCGTCCGATGTTCCGCTGACACTGGCTGCGGCTACAGACGGTGAGCGGGCGACACCTGCACTGAGCGATGCGATACAGGCACTTGGCGGCCTGATGTCGTCGGCGCGTCAGTCGCAGGCGGCGGGCAGCACTGGCCCCTGTGCGAATCACCGTTCTGCAAGTCACAGCGCAGCGCCTGCGACAAGCTCGCAGACAACCCATAAAAAAGCATCTCCCCAGCTTGCTTCCACGGCGGTGCCCAAAGCCGTCCTCGGCCACGCGCTGGCCAGCCTGCAAGGCACGTTAGCGGCGCAAGCGACTGCATCGACACAGCCCACCGGCATCGATGCGGTGCAGCGTCGAGTGCTGGACCTGCTGCGGGCTCAGCACGGGCCGGACGCCGCGCTGCGCCCGCAGGACACCGACACCTTCGACCCGCTCGGCCTGCTCTACGCGCAGATGCAACGCGAAGTACGCGAGCAGACCCCGGCGCAGGCCTTGCTCGCCAAATTGCAGGTGCCGGTGGTGCGCGCGGCATTGGCGGATGCGCATTTTTTCGTGCGCGATCAGCAACCGGTGCGCGAATTGCTCAACGCTGTGGCCGAGTCCGGTGCGGTGTGGCTGGGCGAGGACGATGTCGATCCGCAGTTACTGCACAAGCTGGGCAGCGCGGTCGACACGATCGTCAACGACGATCAAGGCGACGAACGCATTTTTGCTGCGGCCAACGACGATATCCAGACGCATCTGCGCACGCTGGCGCGCAAGGCCGAGGTCGCCGAGCATCGCCATATGGATGCCGCGCGCGGCAAGGACCGGCTTGCGTCGGCCAAGCAGCAGGCCGCCGCGCGTATCGAGCAGCTGTGCGAGCAGAGCGCTCCGCCGCGTTTCGTGCAATCGCTGCTGCGCCAGGCGTGGTCGGACGTGCTCACGCTCACGCTGCTGCGGCAGGGCGAGCAATCGCCCGAATGGGATGAGCGCCAGGCGTTGATAGCGCGTATCGCCGAGGTCACCGGTCGCAGCAAGGGTCAGCCCACGGACACCGCGCTCGGTGGCGATGTCGAAACCGCGCTGCTGCAAGTGGGCTATCACCAGGACGAAGCGGCGGCGATCGCGCGGCGCCTGTCCACGCCAGGTGGAGAGGACGAGATGACCTCGCGCACCGAACTCACCGCCAAACTCAGGGCGCGCACGCGGCTAGGCGGCCAGGGCGACAACGCCCCCGCGCAAGCACATCGCCACACCGCGCTCGCCGGCCGAAGAGGAGTGCTACACGCATCTGCGTCGGCTGCCATTCGGCACGTGGTTCGAATTCGTGATCAATCAACAGGGCGATCTGCGCCGGCAACGGCTGTCCTGGTACAGCCCGATGACCGACAACGCGTTGTTCGTCAATCAGCCGGACAAAAGGTCGCCGAGCAGTCGCTGGATGGTCTCTCGCGGCTGATGGCCGGCGGCCAGGCGCGCTTGCTGGTCGAAGAAAAGTCGCGCCTGATCGACCGCGCCTGGCATGCCACCGTGCGCACGTTGCGCAGCCTGGCCAGACAGTCGCCCGCTGCAGAGCTCGCCCCATGATTCAGGACACCCGCCGCGCACCACGCCGTCAACCGACCGATCTGGTGCCGGTCACCGACATGCTCAGCGAGGCGCAGATCGGCCGGGTCGGTAATGTGTCGGAAACCGGCATGCTGCTGTTGGCGTCGGCTCCGCTGCATGACGAGGCCTTGTACCAATTGCGCTTCACCCTGCCCGAGCGCGTGGGCCGCGTCACCGAGATCGATCTCGGCGTGCACCTGCTGTAGTCCGAGGCCGCGCATGCACCCAGACAAGCCTGGGCCGGCTTTCGCTTCCTGACCATCTCAGAGCCGCATCGGCGGCGCCTGCGCGCCTGGATCGCCGAAGAACACATGGCCGGCTAAGAGCGGCTGACAAAACAACTGCGCTCACCATAAGGCGGGCGCGGCACGGTGCTTGGTGCGGCGTGTACCCCTCGTACACGCCGGTTCTTCCGCGCCGTCCACGCCCACCTGACGACTGCTCGCTACGTCTTGCGAGCCGCTGCAGGGCACAACGCCGCTGCCAGGATTGCGGCAAAATTGCGCATTGCCTTTGCATTGCCGATCGAGCCCCGCATGACCCAGGCGTCCTTGAGCCACCTGTATTCCGACCACCTGCGCGCACTGACCCAACGCGCCGACGCGGCGCTGCAGCGCGGCGGCTTCGATCATTTGGTCGTGCCCAGCGGCGGCACGCACTACCAGGTGTTCGACGACCGCGATTACCCGTACGCGGTCAACCCGCAATTCAAGGCCTGGCTGCCGCTGACGCGGGTGCCGAACAGCTGGTTGATCTACACGCCAGGCAAGCGCCCCACGGTGATCTTTTACCAGCCGTTCGACTACTGGCACGTAGTGCCCGACGCTCCCAGCGGTTGGTGGGTGCAGCACTACGAGATCCACATCATCCGCACTCCGGACGAGGCCTTGGCACTGCTACCCAGGCAGCCCAAGCGTTGCGCCATTCTCGGCGAAGCGCAAAGTGCGCTCGGCGCTTACGTGCCGAACAACCCGCAGCCGGTGATCGATTACCTGGACTACCAGCGCGCTTTCAAGACGCCGTACGAACTGGCATTACTGCGCCTCGCCCAGCAGCTGGCAGTCCGCGGCCATCGCGCCGCCGAAGCGGCATTCCGTGCAGGTCAGAGCGAGTTCGGCATCCACATGGCCTATTGCGCCGCCGTGGGCCAGGACGCCAACGCACTGCCGTACGGCAACATCATCGCACTCAACGAACACAGCGCGGTGCTGCACTACACCGAACTTGGCCAGCAGCCGCCGCAGCCGCTACGCAGCTTTTTGATCGATGCCGGCGCTTCGGCTTCCGGCTACGCCAGCGACATCACCCGCACCTATGCCGCCGACCCGGGCAGCGAATTCCAGGCGCTGATCAATGCGGTCGACGCCGCACAGATCCGCATGGGCCAGAACGTGCGCGCGGGCGTGGATTACAAGCACCTGCATGTGGATGCACATCTGGCGTTGATGGGCATCCTCAAGGACTTCGGCATTCTCACCGTGACACCGGAAGCCGCACTCGCCACCGGCGTCAGCGCCGCGTTCTTTCCACACGGGGTGGGCCATCTGATCGGCCTGCAGGTGCACGATGTGGCCGGCTTCGCCGCCAGCGACCGCGGCGACCGCATCGAACGCCCCGCCGGTCACCCGTACCTACGCCTGACCCGCGTGCTGGAACCGGGCGTGGTGGTCACCATCGAGCCAGGCGTGTACTTCATCGACATGCTACTGGACGAAGTGAAGAAGAACGGCCACGCCGCCAGCGTCGACTGGGCACGCGTTGCGCAGTTCAAACCTTACGGCGGCATCCGCATCGAAGACGAAGTGGTGTGCACCGATGACGCGCCAGACAACCTGACGCGCCAGGTGTTTGCCGCCCCCACCTGAAATTTTGATTGGAAAGCGACATGGCCGCACCGTTATCAGCACCGGACTCGCACGATTCAGCGACTATCTTTGCACGCCCAATAACTGATCACCGAGTAATTACCCCTCAAGTCCCTGCTAATCACCTTGAATCCGGTCAGAACTAGGTACCGCGTGGACGGGGAGCCTGCTTTGCAGCTGTTCCAGGCTGATTGCCAATGCGCAGCAAATACTTGCTCTTTACTGATTGTCTTCAACTCATCTGCTGGGCCGCTCGCATTTGCTGAAATTCTTGTCGTGCCAGCTGCCATGACGGGCGCAACAGCTAGAACCGTGGTCAATATTAAAGGAGCCTCTAAAAACCCCAGCAATCTGCCATCATTGACTTGACGCCCTGCCAGCGGAGAACGACAGACATGATC
>NZ_MDEJ01000142.1 GCF_002940065.1 Xanthomonas populi | reverse complement strand
GGCATCGCCGGTGTGCGGCACGCGGCCGTCGCCGGGCGCGGCGCTGCGTTCGGATGCGGCAGCCCTGGCGGCGTCGAAGCCGGTGCCCGGCACCGTGGTGCTGGCACTGGTCAGCAGGGCGCTCAGCGGGGCCTGGTCGGCGATCAGCTTGGAGTGGTTCGCATGGCCCACGCCTTCATGGGCGGCCAGCTTCACCGTGGCGTGGGTGCCGGCGGCCTGGCTGAAGGTCTTGCCCAGGGTCTGCACCTGCTTGAGCAGCGCCACCGGTTGGGCGACCTCGCCGGCCGGGCCGCTGGTCCGGCCGTAGCTGCTCAGCCACAGCCCCGAGGTGGCGCGCACCGCGCCCCACGCGTCGGTACGCAGCTCGAAGCCTTCGCCACGGAAGCTGCCACGGTAGTTGTCGGCCTGGTGGATCAGATGGCCCAGGCTCAGCTGCGTGGCCGCCTGCGTGGTGGCTAGCTGCACCCGCAGTTGCTGGTCGCTGTCGTCGAACACCAGCCGGTTATGCCCGCTACCGCCCCACTCCTTGGATTGCACGCCCCACAGCGCAGTGGCGTTGCGGTGCGCCGCCTCCCCGCCGCCGGCACCGTGCCACGCCGGGGCGTGGCCGCCGGACAGGTTCGCCTGCGCGCAGGCGCGCCCATCGCGCGCCTGCGCGTAGGCCTGCGTGTCGGCCTCGGCTAACTGACCGCCCGGCGTGGCCGGCGTGCCCGCTTCGCCCTTGCCGTTGTACAGCGCCCCCAGCACCACCGGGCGGTCGATGTCCCCTTCCAGAAACCCCACCAGCACTTCCTGGCCCACGCGCGGCAGGAACTGGCTGCCCACGCCAGGGCCGGCGTAGCGCTGCGCCACCCGCAGCCACGTGCTATCCGGCGCCGCCGCGTCCTGCTGGAAGTGGAACGCAACCCGGATCCGGCCCAGCGCATCGGCATGCACCTCGTTGCCCTGCCCACTGCCCTGCTCGTTCACCCCCACCACCACCGCCGTCTGGTCGCCCGGCGCGGTCGGACGCGGGTTCAGCCGCGCCCCGGTGCCGTCGGCCAGCACCGGCCGCCACGGCTGCTGCCGGTCCACCGCCTCGAAGGCGTTGCCATAGCCCACCGCCTCGGCCTGGCGCCAGCTGCTGCGCTCGGCCACCGCGCTGGCCTCCGGCCACGCCGGCGGCTCGCCGAGCTGCGCCTGCACCGCCGCGCGCACAGCCACCGGCAGGCTGTTGATGCCCGCATGCCACAGCCGCGTCAGCAGCAGTTGCGACGGCGGCGCCTGGCCCGGCTGCGGCACCTGGGTCAGCGTGAACCAGCTGCCCGCGCGCAGCGTGCGCACCGTGCTGCGCCCCTGCCACGGCGACCACTGCGCCTCGTGCGCCTGCGCCATCAGCCCCGCATAGCGGTCCGCTTCCTGGCTGCTGGCAAAGGCGTACATCCCCACCGGCTCGTACACCTCGCGCAGCGACTGCCCCCCGCCGCCGTGCAGCGGCAGCTGCGCGCTGCTCGCCTGGCCGCTCTTGAAGTCCTCGCTCAGCACGGTCAGCCGCCCGCTGCCCAACCGGCGCGTGGCGCCGATCGCCAGCACGCTGTCGGCCGCCTCGGTGGCGTCGCTGCGGTGGTAGCGCAGCCCGCCGCCCTGCGCCGAGCTGGCGTCCTGCGGTTGCGCGCTGCTGTCGGCGAACACCACCAACTGGTGCCCGCCCGGCGCCTGGTCATCGTGCTGCAGCCGCCAGCCCAGCCCTTCCTCGGCCAACAAGCGCTGCACGAAGGCCAGGTCGCTCTCCCGGTACTGCACGCAGTAGCTACGCGCACGTGCCTGGGCCAGAAACGCACTCACCTCTTCGCTCCACTGCCAGCTCGCCTGCGGCGCGTAGCCGGCGAACACCGCCTCCACGATCTGCACCAGCGTGCGCTCCTGGAACACCCGGCTGTGACGGCCCTGACCCAGCCACCACGTCCACTGCACCAGGCCCACGCGATAACGCGCAAGCCCTCCGTCGCTGCCCAGTTCGTCCGCCTGGTGAACCAGGCCGCTGCGCGGGCTCTCCCCACCATCGGCCAGCCGGGTATACAGCGTGGCGCGACGCCCAAGCCACGTCTCCAGCGGTAAACCCGCCTGCGTGCTCAGCACGTCCACCCACCACACGAAACCCCCGCTCAGCCGTTCCTCGCCGCTCCAGCGCTCCACCACCACCTGAGCATCCCCGCCAGGCAGCTGCAATCGGTACAGGCGACCGCTGTCGGACAGCAAGGCCACCTGCGCAGTCAACGCACTCAGTGCTTCCATCACACTACCTCTGCCCCCGGGCCAGACCGCCCCGGGCAACATCGTTTCCTGCCCCTATGGGGCGAATTTAGCAAATGAACGCTGCGGCGGACATGGCGGTCCGCTGTCGCTGCGGACCGTCGGACAGCAACCATCAGCTCGGCGCTACGCGGGCAACCCTGGCGGCTCGGACGACGTGCCGGCGTTGTCGCGGCTGTTCTTCTGCACCGCCATCGCCGCGAACAGGCTCAACGCATAGGCCATGGCGTAGACGCCTTTTTCGCTCAGGGTCAGCGTCGCGTTGAACAGACCGACGCCCAGCAGCAGCGCCACCCACGACGCCCCGACGAAGGCCTCGGACGGCTTGTTGGCAATACTCGTTCGCATGATCAGTCTCCTTGGAAAAATGAATAAGTCCGCTTCCATGGCGCGCTTGCGCAGGCTGCATTGCCGGCATATCCAATTCGAAAATGCTCCATGGCGTCCATCTGGCGGCGCTGCGGGATTTCCCCTGGCACACGGCAGCGCAACGTTACCGGACGCGACAAACAATAGACCAGGATTGCAGCGTGGTCCACGAGTGGATGCCGGCCGGAGGATCTTCGGCAGCAGGGTCGGCGCCGGCTGGAGGCCCGACAGGCCCAACCCCTAAGCCCGTTCTTGCGCGCACGGTGTCGTGTCATTGATCGAGTTCTCTTGCTCCCTCTCTGCCTGCCCCATGCACGGGCAAGAGGGGCGCGAGCTGCTCAGGGATGGATGCGGCCCGAAGGTTTTTCAGAAAAATCTGACCCGCCGCCGCACCCTAGGCACGCTAGAATTCGCAACGCCCCTCAACGAAGAGAACTGCCATGCTGGATCTGGATGTCCTTCTGGCGCCGATTTCCGACCATCAGTCGGCGGGCGAGGACCTGTCTTTCTCCATCGAGTTCGATCGGATCCAGGAAGCCAGGCGCTCGGACGATCCGACCCTGGACCAGGGCGAGTGGCAGACCGATATCAAGTACGCGGACTGGTCCAGCGTCGCCCGCCAGTGCGGCGATCTGCTGCACACGCGCACCAAGGATCTGCGCCTGGCCGGCTGGCTGACCGAGGCGACTACCCAGATCGACGGATTCTCAGGGCTGGCGCTGGGTTACCGACTGATCGCCGGGCTGTGCGACCGGTACTGGGACGAGGTGCACCCCCTGGTCGTCGACGGCGACCACGAGGAGCGCATCGGCAACCTGAGCTGGCTGCTGACCAATTCGCTGCAGTGGTTGCGTGCGGTGCCGATTGCCTCGGGACCGCAAGGCCGTTTCGGTCTCAACGATTTCGAGGCCGCGCATACACGCAGCGCCAATCCGGGATCCGGCGACGAAGAAGGCCAGCCCAGCCTGGACCTGCTCGAGGCCGCACGGCGCGATACGCCTCACGATTTCTACCGGCAGTTGGTCGAGGCGCTACTCAATTGCGCCGAAGCGCTGCAGTCGCTGCAGGCGGCGGTGGACGAGCGCCTGGGCATCGACGGACCCAGCTTCAGCGCGTTGCGCGAGCAGGTGGAACATCTGCAGCGCACCGTGGCGCGGTTCGCCCGCGATGCCGGGCTGCTGCTGGATGGCGAGGCCGATGCTGTCCACCACGAAATGGCGGACATCGGGTTCGACTCGGCCGCGAACAAGGACGCGGCGCCGCCGGCACCCTCGGCGCTACGCGGGCCGGGCGGCGCACCGACCACCCGCAAGGAGGCGCTGGCGCAGCTGCGCCAGGTCGCCGAATTCTTCCGGCGTACCGAGCCGCACAGCCCCGTCGCCTATCTGGCGGGAAAAGCCGCGCGCTGGGGCGAGATGCCGCTGCACGTGTGGCTGAAGCGGGTGATCAAGGACGACAGCGTGCTCAACCAGATGGAAGAGATGCTCGACGTCAACCAGAACCTAGACCAGTAGGTACGAAACCCGCGCCGTCCCCGCGCGCAGCGGGGGCGCTCGCCCGGGCGACTACTGGATCTTGAACTGGATCCGCCGGTTGCGCGCGCGTCCGTCAGGGCTGGCATTATCGGCCACCGGTTCGTCGGGACCCTTGCCCTGCACGTTCATGCGGCCGCCGTCGATGCCCTTCTGCACCATGTAGTCCTTCACCGCCTGCGCGCGCGCCTGGCTCAGCGCGAGGTTGCTCTCGCGTTGGCCGAGGTTGTCGGTGTGGCCGATGATCAGGAAGCGCGCGCCGCTCATCTGCGACATCTTTTCCACCATCTCGTCGAGGATGCGCATGCCCAACGGCGTCAGCCGCGAGCTGCCGCTCTGGAATTCGATGATGCGGTTGCCCAGGGTCTGGTCCAGCACGCCCTGTTCCGAGCCGCCGAGCTTGAGGCTGTTGGTCACCGTATAGGAGGTGTTGCTGGCCAGGCTCAGGTCGCTGGCGACCTGTTGCCGCTGCGCTTCGTTGACCACCTGCCCGCTGATCCGCACCGCCTGGCCGTTGACCTCGAGCTTGCCGGCCGACACGCGCTTGAGTCCAGGCGACACCATGTTGGCGACGTACTCGCCCCAGTTCGGCGGCGACGGAATCGATTCGACCTGCACCCGGTCGACGATGCGGGCACTGCCGTAGATGTCCTGCAGGTTCTTCAGGATGCGGGCCTTGGTGGCCTGATCCGGCACCACGCCCTCCACGACCACCGGGCGTTCGCCGGCACCGCTCGTGGCAGCCGTGGCGGCAGGCGCGGCGACCTGTGCAGACGCGGCGAACACGGTTATCAGGCCACTCAGGGCGAGGGCTTTGGCACTCAGGTGTGGCATGTTCATGTCCCCAGGAAAGTCTCGCCGAACAACGTGCGGGCCGTCTTCAATGCTAGGTCGTCCCGATCCAGATAGCTGGCTAGCTTGTTGAGGTTGTAATCGCTGTGCAGGTAGTCCTCGACCAAGTCGGCATCCTGCACGCGAATCAGGAAATCGCCGGCCTCGCGCGGATCCAGCGCTGCGCGCAGCGCCTGGTGGTCGGCGCCGTTGAAGCCGATCAGCATGCGCGGTGCGGCATCGTTGCGGATCAGCACCGCCAGCTCGAAATCGCCGCGTGCGACGAAGCAGGCAACGATGTCCAGCCAGAACGCGGCCAGCAGCGGCCGGTACAGCGTGTCCTGCACCAGCGGAAACTCCAGCGCCTTGTCCACCGATACGTTGCCGCCAGCGAGGATCGGCTGCAGCAGCAGGCCCAGTGCCGGCAGCACCTTCTTCAACGACACCTCGGGATGGCATGCCGCGCGCAGCAGGGCCTCGATCGAGCCGACCGTCTGGATATCGAGGAAGTCGTTGAAGGTGGCGTTGTACGCCGACGCGTCGGTGCTCAGCGTGTAGCGGGTGTCGGCGAGCGCGGTGAGCGCCGGACCGGCGTCGTCCGCGACCATCGCCTGCTTGGCCATCCGCGACAGCCCGGACCAGACCTTGGACATCGCCAGCGGACTGCGGGCGATGAAAGACAGGGGCTCGCTGGCCTCCAGACGGACCGCCGAGAGCAATGGGAAGCGGCGCTGCGACGCATCGCGACTGGGCTGGAAATGCCCGCACAGCACCATCTTGCTGCGCGAGCCGAGGAACGCGTAGTGGATGTCGGGCGCTTCGTCGTAGAGCCGCTTCCAGTCCGGGTTCTGGCTCAGCAGATCCACGCTCAGGCCCGCCCAGCGGTCGAGCCAGCCGAGCAGTTGATGGTTGTCGGCCGCGCGCACGAAATCGCCGCGGGAAGGTACCTTGCCGAAGTAGGAGACGCCTACACTGACTTCGCGACTCATTGGCCACCTTCTTGTGCGGGCGCACCCGCCGGAACCGAACTTGGCGGCGCAGCGGCACCCGCGGTTGTCGGGCTACCGGCCACCGTCGCCGGAAGTTGCAGGCCACGCTGCCAGTCGCCGCCGCCGGTAGCCTTGCCGGCGCGCTGCACGACGCGCATCTGCAGGCTGATCGACACGCCCTGGTCGCTCCAGGTGAGACGGGTGATGCCGTCCTCCAGGCTTTCCTGGGTGGCTTCCTTGATCAAGCGGGTGAGGCCATTCTCGCCAGGCGCATTGAACACCTCGACGCTGCGCCCGTCGCTGGTGACCGCGGTGATCTTGGCACCGGGCACCGCACCGACGTTGGGCCACTGCATGGTCATCCACTGCGGCGGGGTGTTGCGGTAGCGCAGCGTCTGGCCATAGATGTCGATGGTGTATTCGATCGCTCCCACCGCCGGCGTCGGCAGGAGCTCGAAGATGTTGACGTCATTGGCCACCGCGCCGGACTGGCCGCTGACCCAGTTGCCGTAGTTGGCCACCAGTTCGCTGGACAAGACGATGCCGATGCCCGCCCAACGCCGCGATTCGAGCAGGTTGCCGCGCTGGATCACCAAGGTGCCGAGCGCGTCCTTGTTGAACGCGGCGATCGCGCCGCTGGCGCCGAAGATCGCGGCCACGTCGCCGGGGGCTGCATCCACGTCCGTGTTGAGGTTGAACGGATAGCGCTGGCCGATGCCGTTACGGAACGGTTCGTAGACCTGCGCCGCCCACACCCGGTTGATCTCGCCCTCGGTCGGCGGCACCAGCGCGGCGAAGGTCTGGGTCAACGGACGCAGCAACAGCGGACGCATCGCGTCGCGCTGGGTGTCGTCCAGCCCGGTCAACATCTGCTCGTCCACCAGGGTCAACGCGGCGCTGAGTTCGGAGCCTTCATTGCTGAAGGTGTCCTGCATCAGCTTGCGCGCGCCGACGCCGACCTGGCCCTGGTTCTTGATCGCATTCATGCGCGTGCGCAACTTGACCAACTTGTCGAAGTAGGCATCGATGACCGCCGGCTCGTCCTTGCGCTTGGTCATCAGCCGCGCCAGGCCCTCGAAGGTCTTGCCGATCGGGCCGACCGGCTGCTGCTCAGCCTTGCCGGCGTCGGCCGGATCGCGGCGCAGGATCACCCGCTGGAACCAGGCGACGACCCCGCCGGATGCCTTCTTGGACAAGGCGTCGGCCATCGGGTTGTCCCAGATGGTCTGCTCGTTGATCTTTTCCAGCAGCTTGCGCAACGGCGAGTTGGCCGGATCGCCGATGCGGTTCATCCGCGACAGCGCCTGGTCGAAGCCCTGGAACGGCGCCACACTGACGCCCTGGATGAATTTGCCCCACTCCTTCGCGTATTCCTGCTTGTACGCCGTCACCAGCTCGCGCGCGATATGCTCCGGGCTGCCGGCCAGCGACAGGTCGCTCTGCTCGCTCGTGTCCAGGACCCAGTCGGTGGTGCTGAGCTGCGTGTTGGCCGCTTCCTTGATCGCGTCCTTGACGTATTGGTCCCATGCCTCGCGCGAGAACGCGCCGGAAATGGCGTAGCTACCGGCGATCACGCCGCTGTTGGTTTCCTCGCCGATCAGCGCGTTGACCGTCACCGTGGGGAAGCGCGCCGCCGCGCGCGCCTTGATCTGCGCGAACACGCGTTGCATCGCCGGCTGCCCCTTCATCACCCGGGTCAGCGCCTCGCGGCTGTCATTGACCAGGGTGACCTTGGTCTGCACCTGCGGCCACTGCGGATCTTCGGCCTGGGCGACGTAGAACGTCATCAGCTTCTCGGCGGCGCGGGTCATCTCCTCGCGGGTCATCTGGCCGCGATTGCCGTCCAGCCAGCCGCGCCAGAACAGGGTCAGTTGCTGCGCCAGGTGTGCGCTCTCCACATGCTTGCGGTTGCCCAGCATCAGGTAGGTCTTCAGCGCGTTGTAGGCGTCGTTGGTATCGGTCGGCGATGCGTCCTGATACAGCACGCTTTCCTGCTGCACGGCCTGCTGCGGGCCGGCCGACTTGCCGAGCCTGTCGCGCTCGCTGACCACTTGCCCCAGGAACGACTCCAGGCTGGCGGTGGTCGGCGCGAGCATCACCTGGCGCATGCCGTTGTAGTACTCGGCCAGCAGCTTCTTGCGGATGTGGTCGCCCTGGTACAGGCCCAGCCCGGTGGTGATGCCGCCCTTTTGCTTGTAGCGGTCCAACTGTTCGAGCCGATCCTGCAACAGCATCAGCGCGTCGATGCGCGATTGCAGGTCGACCCGGTTGGCCTGCACGCGCACGGCCTGGTCCAGATCCTTGGTGGCATTGGTCACCAGTTGCACGTTGGTGGTGTACGACCAGGTCCACAGGCCCAGCGCCAACGCCAGCACGGAGACGCCACCGAGGAATACGCCATAGCGCAGGCGGTTCTGGTGCGGGCTGGCGTACTGCCGGACGAGTTGTTTGTCGGCGAAGATGACCTTGCGGAACAGGTCTTTCAGAAAGTACGCGGTCTGCCCCGACGGCTCCGCTTCGCCGGTCTGAGCACGCGCCTGCAGCGCGAACTGGCGACTCACCCGTTCGGAGGCGTGGTGCACGGAGTTGCCTTCCTGCAACGCGCTGGTGAAGTAGAAGCCGCGGAACACCGGCTTGAACTGATAGGGGTTCTCTTCGAACAGCGTGGCGATGAAGGTGCGCAGCGCCGGCTTAATGCCGACGAACTCCAGCGGCAGGGTCAGCAGGCCGGCCGACACCTGACGTCCACGCTGCATCGCCATGTGCGCCAGGCTCATTTCCTTGACGCCTTCGGCCAGTTCGTCAAAGTGGTTGTCGAACGCGGCCAGCGCATCGGTATTGGCGGTCGGATCGTAGGGCAGGGTCGCGCCCCACACATTCTCGCGCTCGGACGGATCCAGATTGTGGAAGAACTCGGAGAAGCCGGCGATCAGGTCGGCCTTGGTGAACAGCACGTACACCGGCGCGAACACTTCCAGACGCTCGGTGATTTCCTGCACGCGCTGGCGCAGGTTCTTGGCCAGCTCGATCGCGAACTCGGGCTTGCTGCCAGACAGTTCGGCGATGCTGGCGGCGATGATGACGCCGTTGATCGGCGCGCGCGGCCGGTGCTTCTTCAAAAGGGCGAGGAAGGTGAGCCATTCCAGACGGTCTTCGACGCTGACCGAATACCGGCCGGCGGTATCGAGCACGATGCCGGTCGTGGTGAAGTACCAATCGCAATTGCGAGTGCCGCCGATGCCCTGGATCACGTTGCCGCGATTGTCCTCGAACGGGAACTGCAAACCGGAATTGAGGATCGCGGTGCTCTTGCCGGCCGCCGGATTGCCGATGATCACGTACCACGGCAGTTCGTACAGCGCCGCCTTGCCCTTGAGCACGCCGAGGCGCGAGGACTTGATCGCCTTGACCGCCTCGAACATGCGCGAGCGCAGCGCTTCGGTGTCGGCGCGGGTGGCCGGTTGCGCGGCCGCGACCGCGCGATCGGCTTCGCCTTGCACCATCGCATCCAGGCTGCGCGCGGCGCGGCGCGACATGATCCGGCGCACGATCCACACCAGCAGCCATATGAACAGGCAGACCGCCAGCGCGACCGCCACCCACAGACCGATTTCGCGCAAGCCCTCGGCGCCGAAGTAGGCGACTGCGCCGGCTGCGAGCAAGCCGAGAACCATCCAGAGACTGAGGTTTCCCCACGTTTTCCCGAGATAGATCAGCTGGTTGCACCCGGATCGTGTAGAAACAAGTGCGCGCATGG
>NZ_MDEJ01000141.1 GCF_002940065.1 Xanthomonas populi | reverse complement strand
AGCGTCAGCTCAACACCAGCTTGCAGATGATCCACCTGGCGTTCCTGGCGTTGCTGCTTAGAAGACTTTGAACAGGCTCTCAGGCCGATATTGCTCTGCACGCGCCACAGGCCGGTGCGAGCACCCAGCACGACGGTCGCGTAGTTGCGATCGAAGTTCTGGCCCGGAACGGTATACATGCCCACTTCCGGCATCGACTGCAGCCAGGCGCTGGCCTGGGTGCCGTCCTTGAACTCGTGGTCGTAGGTCGCCTGCACGTACGGCTTGACCGCAGCACCTTCCAGGCGCACCTGGAAGCCAATGCGGCCCACCAGCGAGTCGATGTCCTGATCAGCGTAGCTCAGCGCTGTGGAGCTTTCGTTGCTTTCGGTATAGCCGTCCAGCTTGAGCTTCTGCCAGGTCAGGCCGACCACCGGGCCGTACTTGAGGTTGCCTTCGCCCAGCGAATAACCGGCGTTGACCGCGGCGGTAAGGTTGCTGCCATCGGGCGAGCCGCTGTGCACGCGCGTGGCTGGCCCGAGCTGCACTTGCCGGTCGACGTCATAGCGCAGCGCGCTGTAGCTGACCTGCGCATTGACCCACACCGGGCCGGTGTACCAACCGAAGAACGCGCCCAGGGTGGTGTCGTCCTGCTTGAAGCTGCCGCTGCGGTTGCCGAAATCGGCATCCATGCTGCCGAAGCCTGCAAAGCCGCCGAACACCAGATCACCGGCGCTCCAATCCACACCGAACAGACCGGCTGGCGCCATGCCGTCGTACAAATCGGCGTGGTCGTAGCGCTGCATGTCGCCACGCACGCTGCCCCACCAACGCAGACCATCGGCGTCCGGCTTGCCGTCCAGATGCCAGGCCACCTGGTCGGCGCGCGCACGGCCAATGGCCTGCGCGGAATGCGTCAGCACCTGCTGCAAGCGCGGCGCTTCCAGCAGCGAGATGGCGTACTGGCCCAGGATCTGGTGGGTGGCGGTGGTCGGGTGGATGCCGTCGGCGAACACATAGGTGTTCTGTGCGTTGGCGGCGACCAGGCTGGTCGGGTTACAGGCCGGCAGCGGCACTGCCGGGTTGCAGGCGGTGCTGGTGACGTTGCTGAATCCGTAGGTGCCAGGATCGGCCACCACTTCCTGAAGGATGTGGAAGGTATCCACCGGAATCACGCGCAGGCCGGCCGAACGCAGGCCGCTGAACAGTGCGGTGTTGTAGGCAGTCGCCGCAGCAGTGCCCTGCGCCATAGCAGCAGCACCGCCGGCACGGAAGCGCGGGGTGAGGCCCACATCCGGAATGGTCGGCACCATCACGTAGCGCGCGCCGGCAGCCTGCAGCGCGCTGACCGCGCCCACCTGTGCGGTGACCGCGCTGCCGATGATGGCCTGCGCCTGGGCCGGCGCAGCGGCGGCGGCGAGCAGGTCGTTGGCGCCGCCCCACACGGTGTAGAGCGCATTCGGGTTGGCCTGACCGCCATTGGCGCTCAGATAGGTGTTGATCTGACTGGTCACCGACCGCGCAGCGCCGAGTGCGCTGACCGAGCTGGCCTGGATGCGGGCGCCACCGGCCGCGTAGTTGTCGCCGGTCTGGCCGTTACCGTTGGGTGCGGCGTTGGTGCCGAAATGGTCGGCCACATATTCAGCCCAGACAAAACCGGGGTTGGTGGTGAACTTGCCGGTGACTGCGCGCGACGCGGCTGGCAGTAACGGGTTGTAGTAGCCGCTGTCGGTGAGGCTGTCACCGAAGAACACGGTCTGGTCGAACGCAGACGCGGCCATGGCCGGGGTGGCTGCAATGGCGATGGCAACGGCCATCAGGGAACGGATCGGGCGAAGAGGTGTCGCCATGGGAGTACCTGCTCAAAGTGGTGTGGAACTGGACCGTACCGGCATACGTACGCCGGCGAATGGCAATGATTTCACCCTCGCCACCCGCGCTCACGCTGCATTGCCGCATAACGCAAAACGCGCGCCCTGACGGCACGCGATGCAACAATGATGACATGAACATTCAACTCAACGGCACCCAGCGCAACGTTCCCGACGATCTGCTCCTAATCACCTTGCTAGCGCAGGAAGGTCTTGCACAGCGGCGCGTGGCGGTGGAGGTCAATGGCGAAATCGTGTCGCGCGGGCGGCATGCCACGCACCAGTTGCACGCTGGCGATGTGGTGGAGATCGTGCACGCGCTGGGCGGCGGTTGATGGTGCGCGCAGGCCGGCGCAGCTGCGTCCGATCGGTGATAATTGCCTGATGACCAATACTGCCCCCTCTGATGCGCTAATCATCGCCGGCAAGCCCTACCGTTCGCGTCTGCTGACCGGCACCGGCAAGTTCAAGGATCTTGACGAAACCCGCCTGGCCACCGAAGCGGCTGCCGCGCAGATCGTCACCGTGGCGATCCGCCGGGTGAACATCGGCCAGAACCCGAACGAACCCAGCCTGCTCGACGTGCTGCCGCCGGATCGCTACACGCTGCTGCCCAACACCGCCGGCTGCTACACCGCCGAAGATGCGGTGCGCACCTGCCGGCTGGCGCGCGAACTGCTGGACGGCCACAACCTGACCAAGCTGGAAGTGCTCGGCGACGAGCGCACGCTGTATCCGGACGTGGTGCAGACGCTCAAGGCCGCCGAGCAACTGGTCGCCGACGGCTTCGACGTCATGGTCTATACCTCAGACGATCCGATCCTGGCCAAGCGCCTGGAAGAGATTGGCTGTGTAGCAGTGATGCCGCTGGCCGCGCCGATCGGCTCGGGGCTGGGCATCCAGAACAAGTACAACCTGCTGGAAATCATCGAAAACGCCAAGGTGCCGATCATTGTCGATGCCGGCGTGGGTACGGCATCGGACGCAGCGATCGCGATGGAACTGGGCTGTGATGGGGTGTTGATGAATACCGCAATTGCTGGTGCGCGCGATCCGATTTTGATGGCGAGCGCGATGCGCAAGGCGATCGAGGCCGGGCGTGAAGCGTTTTTGTCCGGGCGGATTGCGCGTAAGCGGTATGCGTCGGCGTCGAGTCCGGTGGATGGTGTAATTGGATGAGGTGGTGTGCTGAGTCAGTCTCGTCTCCATTGTCTGCAACACGTGGGTCAGGCGGTTGTGCGTGACTTCGTCTGCGCCCTCGCCGTGGCGGCAACCGTCCCCTCACCCCAATCTCTCTCTCACGGTGGGACCTCGGTCCCCTTCATGGGGAGAGGGGCGTTGTTTTTTGATGTGACTGACTTTTCATGACTGATCCTTTCACCAGTGACGGCGCCAAGATGCCGCCCAAGCCCTTCACCATCGAAGAGGGCCGCCGGCAGGTGCGCAGCTTCGTCCTGCGGCAGGGGCGCTTTACGCCGGCGCAGCAACGTGCGTTCGATGAGTTGTGGCCGCGCTTCGGTCTGGATTACACCGGGGCGCCGCGCGATCTCGATGCTGCTTTTGGCCGTGCTGCACCCAAGGTGCTGGAGATTGGTTTTGGCAATGGCGCAGCATTGCGCTTTGCCGCGCAGCAGGATCCAAGCCGCGACTACATCGGCATTGAGGTGCATGCGCCGGGCGTCGGGCGTTTGCTCAATGCCCTGCACGACGACGACAGCACCCATGTGCGCCTTTATCACCACGATGCTGTGGAAGTGCTCGAACACGAAATCGCCGATGGCGCATTGGACGAAGTACGTATCTATTTCCCCGATCCGTGGCACAAGAAGCGCCACAACAAGCGCCGCCTGATCCAGCCGGCGTTTGCGCAGCTGGTCGTGCGCAAGCTGCGCGATGGTGGCCACCTGCACGCGGCCACCGACTGGGCCGATTACGCCGAACAGATGTGGGACGTGCTCGACGCCACTGCCGGCCTGGTCAATCGCGCCGGCCCGCGCAGCCACGTCGAACGCCCCCCCTGGCGCCCGCAGACCCACTTCGAAACCCGCGGCCAGAAGCTCGGTCACGGCGTGTGGGATCTGGTTTACGACAGGGAATTTGGGAATCGGCAATCGCAAGAGCAACCGCCTCCGGCATCCGGATAGGGTCAACCGGCGTCGGCTTTTCCAGCTTCTCCCATGCTCCATTCCCGACTCCCCATTTCCCGGACCCCAATGGACACCGCGCTGACACTGACCAACGATATGAAGCTCGTCCTCGGGCTGGTCGGTTTCACGATGGCGATGTTTTTGTTCGAGCGCATTCGCGCCGACGTGGTGGCGCTAATCGTGCTGGTCGTGCTGGGCGTCACCGGGCTGGTGGCGCCGGAAGAATTGTTCGGTGGTTTTTCCGGTAACGCGGTGATGAGCATCATCGCCACCACCATTCTCGGTGCGGGCCTCGAGCGCACCGGTGCGTTGAATCGGTTGGCAACCTGGCTGTTGCGGCGTTCGCACGGCAGCGAACAACGCTTGATGATGATGACATTGGCTATCTCCGGTTTGAACTCATCGTTCATGCAGAACCCGTCGGTGATGGCCTTGTATCTGCCGGTGGCCTCGCGGCTGGCCACACGCACCGGGCTCACCTTGCAACGCATGCTGCTGCCGATCGCGGCAGCCATCGTGATGGGCGGCGCGCTCACCATGGTGGGCAATTCGCCGCTGATCCTGCTCAACGATCTATTGGTATCCGCCAACAACAACCTGCCCTCGGGCATGGCCAGCATCGAGCCGTT
This sequence comes from Xanthomonas populi, assembly GCF_002940065.1. Taxonomy (GTDB): domain Bacteria; phylum Pseudomonadota; class Gammaproteobacteria; order Xanthomonadales; family Xanthomonadaceae; genus Xanthomonas; species Xanthomonas populi. Next base: position 5,154 of record NZ_MDEJ01000141.1, on the reverse strand, counting down.
AACGATGTTCGCGCCGCTGCCGATCGGCGTGGCCTTGCTGATCGCCGCACTGCTGTACTTCCGCTTCTACGGCGACCGCAAACTGATCGAAGAAGAACGCCTGATCAACGAAGGCGTCACGCCCTCGCGCACCGAAAGCTATTTCGCCAAGACCTACGGCATCGACGGCGATGTGTTCGAGCTCACAGTCAGCGCCGAAAGCCCGCTGGTCGGCATGACCCTGGGCGAGGCCGAAGCACTGCACGACGCGCCCTTGCTGCTGGCGCTGAAGACCGGCAACGACACCCGCCTGGCGCCGCCGGCGGACATGCGCATCTGGGTCGGCAGCGTGCTCGGTGCGATGGGGCCGCGCCAGGAAGTGACCTATTTCGCGCAGAACCATTTCCTGCGCATGTCCTCGCGGCTGCGCAACCTGGGCGACCTGTTCAACCCCAGCCTGGCCGGGATTTCCGAAGCGGTGGTGCCGCCGAACTCGCGGCTGATCGGCAAGACCGCTGCCGAATTGCGGCTGCGCAAGCAGAGCGGCATCAGCCTGCTGGCGATCAACCGCGACAAGCAGGTGATCCGCGAGGACGTGCGCAACGTGCCGCTGCGCGCCGGCGACATGCTGGTGTTCCACAGCATCTGGCAGGACCTGGCGCAGGCAGCGGAAAGCCGCGATTTCGTGCCGGTCACCGACTTTCCCAAAGGCGAACAGCGCCCGCACAAGTTAAAGATCGCGATGGCGATCTTCGCCTTCACCATCCTGATCGCGCTGACCTCGCGGCTGCCGGTGGCGCTGACGCTGATGACCGGCGTGGCCTGCATGCTGGTCAGCGGCGTGCTGCGCATGGACGAGGCCTATGCCTCGATCAACTGGAAGACCATCTTCATGATGGCCGGGCTGATTCCACTCGGCTGGGCGATGGACAGCAGCGGCACCGCGGCCTGGGTGGCCGGCCACACCATCGATCGCCTGCCCGAAGGCATCCCGGTGTGGGCGCTGGAAATCAGCCTGGCGCTGTTGACCACCGCGTTCTCGCTGGTCATCAGCCATGTCGGCGCCACCATCGTGATGGTGCCGATCGCGGTCAATCTGGCGCTGGCGGCCAACGGCAACCCCACTGCATTCGCGCTGATCGTGGCGTTGTCGGCGTCCAACAATCTGATGACCGCCTCCAACCCGGTGATCTCGATGGTGGCCGGCCCGGCCAACTATCAGCCGCGCGAGCTGTGGCGCGTGGGTGCACCGCTGTCGCTGATCTACATCGTGGTGATGGTGTCGATGATCAACCTGATGTTCTGGTGGGCGGCGCGCTGAATCAGCGTATTGGTCGGCGATCGATAGGTGCGACTGTTTCTGCGGAGGGCTGATCGACGTTTTAGACCGGCAACCTACCCGAGCAACACCTGCGCACCTTCCACGCGTACCGGCACCGCCAACAGCGATTGACCGCGGCACGGGCCGCTGATGCATTCGCCGCCGGCGAGCTCGAACGCAGCGCCATGCGCGGCGCAGACCAGATGGCCGTCTTTGGCCTTGAGGAACTGGCCGGGCGCCCAATCCAGCCGGCGGCCGGCATGCGGGCACACGTTCAACCAAGCACGCACCTGCATGCCTTCGCGATACAACACCAGCGACTCCGGGCCGCCATCCCACAGCGCTTCGACTTCCAGAAATCCTGCGTCGGGAATCTGCGCCAATTCGACAAGCGTGGTGGGCGATGACGACGTCATGGAGGCGACTGATCGAGAGAGGGCACAGATTGTGGCACGCGCCTGGATGGCCGCCGCGCAGCAATGCCTCGACATGCACGAACGTACGCATGCCAACGAGCCACTTCGGCAGCAAGAGGTCGCGACCACCAACAGGCGGGCTTTTTGGCGCTTTGGGCGTGATGGCGTCTACAAAAAACGCATCTTTTTAACGAAATTTTCACTCCATGACATGAAACCGCAACGATACTTGATGCCTGTTCCTGCCCGGCAGCCGACCGCCATGCCTGCACGCATCTTCCAATTCAGCAACATCCATCATCTGTTTGCACCGCGCAAACCGCGTCATCCGTTGGTGCGCGTCGCAGCGGGCCTGGCTGGTCTGGTCATTCTTGCGGTGTTGATCTTCTTCAGCGTGTTCGTCGGCGCGGCAATGATACTTGGCGGCATCGCCTGGAAGTTGTTGAGCAAGTCCAATCGACGTGCGCCGCAGCAAGCGCGCGTGGTCGAAGCCGAATACCGCGTCGTGCGCAAGCCCGCGTTGCCGTTGTCGCACTGAGCGACGCCGCGCGCATGGCGCGCAGACGGTGTTGTCGTACACCGCCAAACGGCTAGACTCACGCATCCCGTTTTTTAAGGATGCGTGCATGACACACGATGTGATTTCTGCCGCCGATGCTCCGCGCATTCCAGTGGTGGGTGGCGGTAATTTTCCGGTGCACCGCATTTACTGTGTCGGCCGCAATTTTGCCGATCACGCGCGCGAGATGGGCGCCTCCGCGCCAGCCTCCAAGGCCGAACGCGGCCAGCCGACCTTTTTCATGAAGCCTGCCGACGCAATCGTGGTCGGTCACGGCGACCATATTCCGTATCCGCCCGGCACCAAGGAACTGCACCACGAAGTGGAGCTGGTGGTGGCGTTGGGTCGCGATGCGCCGGCCGGCGAGCTGCCGGTGGATCAGGCGGAAGGCTTGATCTACGGTTACGGCGTCGGCCTGGATCTGACTCGTCGCGATCTGCAGGCAGCCGCCAAAGCCAAGGGCATGCCGTGGGACATCGCCAAGGGCTTCGACCATTCCGCGCCGGTAAGCGAGCTGGTGCATGCCGGTGAAGTGGGTGCGCTGGAGGCTTTGAATCTATCGCTGGAGGTCAATGGGCAGGTGCGTCAGCAATCGTTGCTGGATCAGATGATCTGGAATGTGCCGGAGATCCTGCATGAGCTCTCCAAACTCTACGCATTGCGCGCAGGCGATCTGATTTTCATGGGCACGCCGGCGGGCGTCGGTCCGTTGCTGCCCGGCGATCAGTTCAGTGCGCGCCTGGAAAACGTGGCCGAGCGCCACGGCATCATCGCCGGCTGACACAAAGCCCGCTACGCTCTGGCTGCGGCAGCTGGTCCGCGACTGCCTCTGGAGTGCGCTATGGGAATGGTCAGCGAATTCAAGCAATTCGCGATGCGTGGCAATGTCATCGACCTGGCAGTCGGTGTGGTCATCGGTGCGGCGTTCGGAAAGATCGTCACCGTGCTGGTGGAGAAGATCATCATGCCGCCAATCGGCTGGGCGATCGGCAATGTGGATTTCTCGCGCCTGGCCTGGGTGCTTAAACCAGCAGGCGTCGATGCCACCGGCAAGGAACTCCCGGCAGTGGCCATTGGCTATGGCGATTTCATCAACACCGTCGTGCAGTTCGTGATCATTGCCTTTGCCATCTTTCTGGTGGTCAAGCTGATCAATCGCCTGACCCGGCGCAAGCCAGATACCCCAAAGGGGCCAAGCGAAGAAGTGCTGTTGCTGCGCGAGATTCGCGACTCGCTGAAGAACGACACGCTCAAGACGCCGCGCGTGCCGTGAGCGGACACATCCTTCTGCGCAACTTCGCGCAGAGTGAGGACCTTTCGCACGCAGACGGGGGACCTCGCGCTGATAAGCTCTGGGTCCCCCTTGTCGTTGGAGCCGCACTGCATGCGTCGTCTCGCTGTCGCCATCTCTGCCCTACTCGTTTGCGCGCCCGCGCTTGCCGCACAGACCAGCATTGCCGATGGCGCGCTGCGCACTGCCGCGCAGCTACGTGAGCAGGCGTTGGCAGACAACACCGGCTTTGCGGTGGTGGAATCGTTGACTACCGAAGTGGGGCCACGCATTGCCGGTGGCGAAGCCGATCCGCGCGCGGTGGCCTGGGCCAAAGCCAAGTTCGAATCGCTGGGCTTCGACAAGGTGTGGACCGAACCAGTGACGTTTCCCAAATGGCAGCGTCGCAGCGAACAGGCTGAGGTGATCGGTGCACATGCACAGCCATTGCACATCACCGCGCTGGGCGGCAGCCCGGGCGGCACCGTCGAAGGCGAAGTGGTGCGCTTCCAAAACCTGGCCGCATTGCAGGCTGCACCAGCCGGCTCGCTGACCGGCAAGATCGCGTTTGTCGATTACCAGATGATCAAGGCGCGCGACGGCAAGGATTACCGCAATGGCGGCGCGGTGCGCAGCAAGGGGCCGTCGGAAGCCATCCGCAAGGGTGCGATCGGCTTTGTGATGCGCTCGGCCGGCACCGATTCGCATCGCGTGCCGCATACCGGCATCACACGTTTCGATGAAGGCGTGACGCCGGTGCCGGCAGCGGCGTTGTCGGTGCCCGATGCCAACCAGCTCGCGCGCCTGACCGCACTGGGCAGCACGCGTCTGCGGCTGGCACTGGATTGCGGCTGGGATGGCAAGGCGACCTCGTACAACGTGATCGGCGAGATCACCGGACGCAGCAAGCCGAAGGAAGTGGTGGTAATCAGCGGGCATCTGGATTCGTGGGATCTGGGCACCGGCGCGATCGACGATGGTGCCGGCGTGGCGATCACCATGGCCGCGGGCCACTTGATCGGCCAACTCAAACAGGCGCCCAAGCGCACCATTCGCGTGGTGGCCTTCGCCAACGAAGAGCAAGGTCTGTATGGCGGCAAGGCATATACGGCCGCGCACGGCAAGGACGCTAAGGACATGGCGCTGCATCAGATCGGCGCGGAGAGCGACTTCGGTGCCGGGCGCATTTATGCGTTCAACACCGGCTCGGCGGCACCTGAAGAATCGCGCGCAGCGACCCAACAGATCGCCGAGGTGCTCGCACCGCTTGGTATCGCGTATGAGCCGAGCAAGGGCGGCCCCGGCCCGGATGTCGGCCCGATTTCCGCAAAGGGTGGCGCGTGGGCATGGCTGGCGCAGGACGGCACCGACTACTTCGATCTGCATCACACTGCTGATGACACGCTGGACAAGATTGACCCGAAAGCGCTTGCGCAGAACGTCGCTGCTTACACCATATTTGCGTATCTGGCGGCCGAAGCGGATTGCGATTTCGGTAGTCGCGCGAAGGTTGTGCAACCGCCAAGCGACTAAGAGCCTGTTCAAAGTCTTCTAAGCAGCAACGCCAGGAACGCCAGGTGGATCATCTGCAAGCTGGTGTTGAGCTGAC
>NZ_MDEJ01000140.1 GCF_002940065.1 Xanthomonas populi | reverse complement strand
TGGAGCGATTACGCACACTGCCCGAACACGTCTACAACCAGATGGTCATGGGCTGAAAAACGTGGGGATACCTCAGAACCTGACCGGATCCATGTCCAGTTTCTCGGCCATTTCGTCCATGGCCACTCCCAGCGCCATCAAACCCGGTGCTTCGCCAGGCGCACGCATCGCGTTGCCTTCCGGCAAATCGAGCACGGCCAGATACGTGGCAATCAGGCGATTGGCGCCGGCATATAACAGTTGCGTCTGCGAGGCCGCGATTTCCGGGCCGCCCTCGGGCAAGTCGCCGGACCAGCTTTCATGCGCAATCGCAGTGATCTTGCCATCGCGCTGCGCACCAATGCGGAGGCGCTGCACGGTGGCAGGGCGATGCGTGGTGTTGTTGAAGATCAGCGGCCGCGGCAACATCAGCTTAACCGGGCGCCTCACCTGCCGTGCAGCCAGCGAGGCCAGCACCGCATCGGTGTGCAGGAACAATTTTCCGCCGAAACCGCCACCGACGTACGGCGACATCAAGCGCACGTTTTGGCGCGGGATATCCAGCGTCCTGGCCAAATCAATAGCACTCCAATTGATCATCTGATTGGAGGTCCACACGCTGAGCTTGTCGCCTTCCCACATCGCAATCGATGCGTGCTGATCCATCATCGCGTGTGAATGATCGGGCGTGGTGTATTCGGCATCCAGTTGCACAGGCGCGGCGGCGAACGCGCCATCGAAATCACCGACCGCACTGTTCGGCGCGTCGCCTTCCTTGGTGACCTTTGCGCCATCGCGTGCCTTGTCCAGATCATAAGCACCGACATGGCGACCGTAGTCGACCTTAATCAACTGGCCTGCTGCGCGCGCCTGTTCGAAGGTCTCGGCAACGACCACGGCAATCGCCTGGTGATAGTGCTGAATCTCCGGCCCGCCGAGCAATTTGGCGGTGTTGTACTTGCCCTTCTGCAGCTTGCCGGCGTTCTGTGCAGTGACGATGCCGAGCACACCGGGCGCATTGCGCGCAGCACTGAGATCAATGCTGCGGATGGTGCCTTTGGAGATGCCTGCGCCAACGACGTGGCCGTAGACAGCGCGACCAGGAAAATCATGGTGCTCGTACGCATACGGCGCTTGACCAGTGGTCTTGAGCGGGCCATCAATGCGATCGACGGGCTTGCCGACGACCTTGAGCTGATCGATGGGATTAGTACAGGCGGGAGTGTCGAATTTCATATCAGGCCCTCGTGTCGGCCAGGATCGCGGTCAAGGTGCGCTCCACCAGCGGCAACTTGAATGCATTGTGTTCGGTTGGCTGTGCGCCATCGAGCAGCACAGAAGCCATAACACGCGCACCTTGGCGCCACTGCGCTTCGGCAGCTTCGCTGCGCCACGGTTTGTGCGCAACGCCACACACCCCCACACGTGCGCTGCCGTCGCGCTGCACGACTGCTGCAACCGACACCAATGCAAACGCATACGAGGCGCGGTCGCGCACCTTGCGATAGACATGCGTCCCGCCAATCGGCTTGGGCAAGCTCACTGCCGTGATCAGCTCGCCGCGCTACAGTACGGTTTCCAGATGCGGTGTCTTGCCTGGCGCGCGATAGAACTCGGATAAGGGCACGGCACGCGTCTGCCCATCGGGGCGCACTGTTTCGACAACTGCATCCAGCACGCGCATCGCAATCGCCATGTCGCTCGGATGGGTGGCGATGCAGTCTTCGCTGACACCGATCACTGCGAGCTGACGGTTGACACCGCCGATCGCCGCGCAGCCGCTGCCAGGCAGCCGCTTATTGCACGGCTGATTGGTGTCGTAAAAATATGGGCAACGCGTGCGTTGCAGCAGATTGCCGGCAGTGGTCGCCCGATTACGCAACTGCCCCGAAGCGCCTGCCAGCAATGCACGCGACAACAGCGCGTAATCACGACGAACGCGCGCATCTGCGGCAAGATCGGTATTGCGTACCAATGCACCGATGCGCAATCCACCTTCCGACGTTGCCTCAATGGTGTCCAGGCTCAGACCGTTGACATCAATCAGGTGCGATGGGGTTTCGATCTGCAGCTTCATCAGATCCAGCAGGTTTGTGCCGCCTGCAATGAACTTGGCGCCCGGCTGACGCGCAGCCGTGGCCGCCGCATCGGCTGGCGAGGTGGCGCGCTCGTAACTGAAGGCCTTCATGCGCGGTCTCCGGCGACATCGTTGATCGCGTCGACAATGTTGGAATACGCGCCGCAGCGGCAGATATTGCCGCTCATGCGTTCCTGCAGTTCGGGGGTGGTGAGTCGGCTCTTGCCGGTGAGATCTTCAGTGACGTGGCTGGGAATGCCGCGCTTGACTTCGTCCAACACCGCCACCGCCGAACAGATCTGGCCGGGCGTGCAGTAGCCGCACTGATAGCCATCGTGTTTGACGAATGCGGCCTGCATCGGATGCAGCTTGTCGGGCGTTCCCAGTCCTTCGATGGTGGTGATCTTGCCGCCCTGATGCATCACTGCCAACGACAGGCAGGAGTTCATGCGCTGCCCATCGACGATGACCGTACACGCGCCACATTGGCCGTGATCGCAGCCCTTCTTGGTGCCGGTCAAGTGCAAGTGCTCGCGCAAGGCGTCCAGCAACGTAGTGCGATTATCCAACGTCAATATCACCGGCTTGCCGTTGACTTCGAACGCGACCTGGCTCGACGCATTGGCAGGCTCGACCGCTTGACCCTGTGACATGGCATTGGCGGCAGTAGCAGCCATCGACTGGGTTGCGGCAACGCTGGCTGCCTGCGCCGTGCCAGCGATCAGTACCTCGCGACGGGTCATATTGATGTCTCTCATGGCTGGCATCTCCAACAATGCTGGCTTATTCAGTTATTAAATAATGTGAAGCGTGGCCGGTCACAAGCGCGTGAGTAAGCGCCATCAGCGCGGGCTTGACCACGGATGCGAAACAGAGGAATGGGCCGAGTTTAGTGCTGGTCTATCCGCGCATAGGCGGCATGTGGTGCATGCGCCTGTGAACCCCGCTCATCATTGCGGTGATCTATTTCACAACGTGTTCGCATGAGCGCGCGATGCGTGTACCGGCCCTCGGTTCTCGTTATCCAACCGCACGCGTCGTCGCTCGCAAGCAAACCGGAAAATTGCCGCAGTCGTTTATCACATCGCAACTGCCGAGCACATGAGGCACTAATCACAGATTCGTGTAGTGCTGTTCAATGCCATACAGCTGCAAGCAGGGCAACGCGTACGCTGGCACACCCATTGCATTGTCCTGGTGTCCAGACAGGTAGCCACGGTGACATCAGACAGCAAGCAGCGGCGAAAACGTGCACAGCGCATTGCGCTGCACTTTGTGTTAATCGCCTCGTGGATGCTACTGCTCGGTTCGGAATACTGGTCGATCCACGAGGAACGCGCCACTGCACTGCGCACCGCCGAAACCCAATCCCTGAATCTGGCCAACTCGCTGGCACAGCATGCCAGCGACACCATGGCGATCGCCGATGCCGTGTTGTCGGGTCTGGTTGCGCGGGCGGAACACGACCAAGCCTCGGCCGCCGCGCAGTCGGCGATGCATGAATTTCTGGTGCGCGAGGCACACCGCTCGGATCGGCTGCATGGCATTTTCATCTACGCTGCAGATGGCAGCTGGGTGAGTTCGTCGTTGAACAGCGCACCCAGAAAGCAAAACAATGCCGACCGCGCCTACTTCAAATATCACCGCGATCATCGCGATGCGTTGTCGCTGGTCGGCCCGCCCGTACAAAGCCGTTCCGATGGCAGCTGGGTGCTTACCTTGAGCCGGCGACTCAACACGCCCGGTGGCGAGTTTGCAGGCGTGGTGTTGATCACGCTGCAGCTGAAGTATTTCCAGAATTACTACAGCACTTTCGAATTGGGCCGTAACGGCACCATCGGCATGACCAACGACGATGGCATCGTGCTGGTGCGCAGGCCCAACAAACCGGGCGTGGTCGGCACCTCGATCGCCGGTACCTCGATCTACGTCAACATCCGCGCGCACAAACATGGCACTGCGACCTATCGCTCACCGATCGACGGTGTAGAGCGCATTTCCAGCTTCGCTCCCGCACGCCCGTATCCGTTGACCGTGCTCACCGGCATATCGGTGGACGATGCATTGGCAACCTGGCGGCAATCCGCACGCCAGCGGATCGTGATCGCCACGCTGGGGTTTGCGCTGTTGCTTGCGGTCGGCCTCTGGCTGGATCTGCAATTGCGCCGCATGCATCGTAACGAAGCCAAACTCAGCTCCGAAGCCTGGGTAGACGCGCTGACCGGCATCGCAAACCGGCGTGCATTCGACTATCGCCTGTCGGGCGCCTTGCAGGACGCGGTGCGTCTGCAGGCGCCGTTGTCGGTGCTGATGATCGATGTCGACCACTTCAAGCTCTACAACGACACCTATGGTCATGTGAATGGCGATGCCTGCCTGCGCTTGATTGCCCGCGCGATTGCCGAGTGTTCGCGGCGCAGCAAAGACGTTGCCGCACGCTATGGCGGCGAAGAGTTCGGCATGATCCTGCCGCACACCGACGCTGTCGGCGCACTCCGGTTGGCCGATGCGGTCCGCAGCGCCGTCGCCGGACTCGGCCTGATGCACCTGTCCATCCCGACCAGCGCGCACGTCACCGTGAGCGTGGGCGCGGCGACGTTCGAACCGGGCGAAGCGCCGCGCACCCCGGATGCGTTCGTGCACGACGCCGACTCGGCGCTGTATCGCGCCAAACAGAACGGGCGGGATCGGACGTCGGCATGAGCCAGAAACACCAGGCTTGCCACGCTCAACCTAGTTCGATGATTCGCCGTGATGCCAGAGCGCGGGAATTCTCTTTTCTCTAGGCCAGAGTTCATCCAGTGTTGGCACCTCGCGCAATCGACCGCCCAACATCACCGCTTCGATCTTTTTTGCGTTGCGGATATCCAGGCGTGGATCGGCCTGCAGGATCACCAGATCGGCCAGCTTGCCCGCCTCCAGGTTGCCCAGTTCCGCGCCGCGGCCGATGCTGCGCGCACCACCCAGCGTGGCGGCTTGCAGCACCTCGGCAGGCGTCATGCCACCCTCCACGTGCGCCTGCATTTCCCAGGGCAGGCCGGGTCCGGCGATCTCGCCATGCGAGCCCATCGCCACCAGCCCGCCGCGGCGCTGGATGCGCCCCACGTCGCCACCGATGCGGGGATAGCGCATCAGCGACGGATCGATCCAGCGCTGCGATTGAGCCTACTGCATCGCCACTTCGTATGGGCGCGTTGCGCGGAACTTGGCATCGCCCAGCGGCTGATCGCCGATGACGTAGTTGTTCTGCGCCGCAGGGCCACCGTTGGCGATCATCAGCGTTGCGTCATAGCTTGTTCCACTGCGTGCCATCAGCTCGATCACGTCGCGGTACAGCGGTGTCGGCAGTGCATGTTCGTGCCCGGCATAGCCATCCATGACCTGATTCAGGTCGAGTTTCAGTGCCAGCGAGCCCTCGCTGGTGGGGCGCATGCCCAGCTCGTTCGCCGCCTGCACCAGCCACTGGCGCTGGCGGCGATTGCCGACCAGGTACTGCTTGACGGTGCGCGGGCGGTAGTGGTCGCGATAGCGGTGAAGCAACGCGCGCGCCTCATCCTGAGGCGATGCGATTGAATGAGAACATCGCCATGCCCGTGGTGGGCGCGCGCGCCCACCACCATCCCGGCATCGACCAGATCCTGATAGGCAAGCATGTCGATGCTCAGCGACGATGGATCGAAGGCGGTGGTAATGCCGTATGCCAGTCGCGCGCGAAGCCCCAAGGCCGCATATCGAGCAGATCGCGGCGAAAATCGGCGACGTGGTCATGCACATCGATCAGGCCCGGAATGATGAAGCGCCCGCTGACATCGCGCAGTTGCGCGCCGGCAGGTACCTCCACGCTGCCGCGCGGACCGATCGCGGCGATGCGTCCATCGCGCACCAGCAGGTCGGCATCGGCAATGGCCTCATCGCCACGCTGCGTAAGCGCAGTGGCGCCACGCAGCAGCAGCGTGCCCTTGGCCACATCGCGCGGAAAGTCCACCCTGGCCTGCACCACCTGCGTGTTCCGCCCCGGCGTTGGCACGTCTGCATCCCAGCCCGGCGCATCGGCTGCATGCAGGGCGATGTCAGCGCGTGCACGGCGGTAGACGCTGGAACCGATCGACCAGGTCATCGTGCGGCCGTCCGCACTCCAACCAACGTAATCGGCGCCAACATCGGTGATGCGCCGATGGCGCATGCCTGGCGCCAGCAGATCGACCGTTGCTCCCTTCGCGGGCACCGGTAGCAGATGCAGCTGCTGTGCGACCTGGGCCAGCAGCCACTGACCATCAGGACTGATCCGCAGGTCGTCCACCGGGACGCTGCCGTCCTGGAAATACCAACCCGGCCCCTTCACCACGATCGGTGCGTCGGCAAGGCCGCTGAGCAGATCGATGCCGAGCAGGCCGCCGCTGCCCATCGCATAGACGCGGTCAGCATCTGCACCGAAGTGCAGCGTGCCGCCTAACGTACCGCGATAGAGGATCCTGGCCTGGCCGCCCTGCGCGGGCAGCTGTTGCAGCTGCGCCTCGCGCACGCTGCCAAACACCATCGCGGCCTGCATGCGCGCCACGTTGTCGGAGGCCACCACCAGTACGTCGCGACCGTCACGGGTGAACACGGGATGGGTGTAGTACGCGCCGGGCCCGCGGCTGAGCTGACGCGCCGCGCCGCCGCCGGGCGCCAGTGACCAGACCTGACCGCCCTGCCCTCCTTCCCAGGTGACGTAGGTCAGCGCGTTACCATCCGGCGCCCAGCTGGGATGGAAGGCCGGCACATCACCGGTGGGCAGTCTCTTTGGCAGCGCGCCGTCTTCCATGTCCATCAGATAGAGCGCGCCCAACGCATAGAACGCTAGCCGCGTGCCGTCCGGCGAAACCGCAGGATTCTGGATCAGACGCGCCTGTACCGGGCCGGTTTCCTGACGGATGTCGGCGCCGGTCAATGGTCCCAGCTCCAGATCGACCGACTCGATAAAAGGGATCGCGCGCGAGGTACCGCGATCCAGCGCGATGCGCTCGAAGCGGCCGTTGCGGCTCAGCAGCAGCGCACGTCCATCGCGAGTGAAGGCATAGCGCGGTACCAGATCCTGCCAGCTCTGCGCCTGGCTCGGTCGTGCGCGATCGGGAAGGCAATCCAGCGGTCCTCGCCGGTGGCGAGCGTGCGCAGGCGCAGACCGGTCTGGCCTTGCTGGCGGGTGGCGTAGGCCAGCTGCTTGCCATCCGGCGAGAGCCGCGGGCTGAAATAGGGACCGGGAAACGGCCGGCGCCCCGCAACGCCGGGCACCGGCAACACCGTCTCTTCCTTGCCGATGGCCAGGTCGCGGCGCACGATCGACCACAGGTCCAGCTCAGCACTGTCCTTGTCACCGCTGCGGCGCGCGGCGTAGAGCTGCCGGCCATACGGGGACACCACCGCACCCAGCGTGCTTTGGTCGCTGCCGGCGCCCTCCGCGCGGACCGGTGCGACCAGGCGTTCGCTGCCATCCAGTCCGTGGCGCCACAGCTCGTAATCGTTGACCGACCAGCGGAAGCGGCTGGCGTACAGGGCGCTGCCATCGGGCGTCCAGGCCGGCGACACCAACACCGTATCGTCGTCGCCGAACGTGAGCTGTTGCGCGTCGCGCCCATCGGGCCGCATGCGCCACAGGTTTTCCGCACCGCTGCGGTCGCTGACAAAGGCGATCCAGTGTCCGTCCGGCGAAAACGTCGGCTGGCTGTCGAAGCCCAGGCCGCCGCTAATCGCCTTGGCCCGGCCGCCGGCGGCGTCCAGCGTGTACATATCGCCGAGCAGGTCGAACACCAGCCGGCCATCGCGCGGCGACACGTCCAGCCCCATCCAGGTGCTTTCATCGGTCTCGAAGGCGATGCGGCGCGTGGCCTGCAGTGGCAGCGTCTGTCCCGGCGCCTGCTGCGGGCGCGGTACGGTGGGCGTCGCCGCTGCACCGGCCGCATCGGCCAGCCACGGCTGCGGCAGGTGCTCGGCGGGATCGTGGGCAAGCGCGGCAGCGGCCGCGATCGACAGACAGCCCATCAGGCCAAGACCGAACCACTGGCGCACGCCACGCTCCTTCATCAGGACCCCACACTCCTCAGGCGGCGCCGGATCATGCCAGAGGCCTGCGCGGTTGCATCGCGCAGGTGGGTTTAAAGCGCAGCTCACAGATCGATCGAGAACGAGACGGTGAGGGTGCGCGGCGCGGCCAGGACCAGATAATTCGCACCCGAAGCGCCACCGACCGACGACCAGAAGCTGAGGTCGAACAGGTTGTCCACGCGCGCACGCACGCTCCATGCCTTGCCGCCGGCCTGGAACGCATAGCGCACTCACAGATCGTAACGCGTCCAGGAGGGGATTTCCAGCACGTTGACCGCATCGGCGTATTGACGATCGGTATAGACCGCGCGCCCGTCGACCGTCAGGCCCGGCAGCGCAGCGATATCCCATTCCAGGCCCAGATTGACCTGTTTTTTCGGTACGCCGATCGCGTCGTTGCCTTCGTTCACGCCGTCCTGGGTCTTGTTGTAGCTTGCATCCAGCAGCGTGATGCCACCCAGTACGCGCAGGCCGTCGATGGGCTGGCCGTAGAAGCTCAGTTCCAGGCCCTGGTTGCGCTGTTCGCCGTCAGTGGTCAGGCGTGCGTTGCTGACGACGGTATTGGGCTGATTGATGCGGAACAGCGCCGCCGTTGCGCCGTAATCGCCCGCGTCATACTTGGCGCCTATTTCGAACTGCTTGGACTTGAACGGCGCCAGCAGTTCGCCGGCATTTTCCAGCGGCGTGCTGCCGGATAGAGTGGGCACTTCCTGCCCAGGCAACAGTGCTTCGGCGTAATTGGCATACAGCGACACTGCACGGCCGAATTTGAAGACGACTGCGCCTACCGGCGTCACCACGCTGTCGCTGTAGCTGCTGAGCTGCGCGCCGGTGTTGTAGTCGTAGCTGTACTGCTCCAGCCTCTGGTGGCGTGCGCCCAGGGTCAGCAGGATGCGGTCGTCAGCGAAGGCCAGCGTGTCGGCGATAGCGACGCTGCGGGTCTGGTTCTTGCTGGTGGTCAGCGGCTCGAACAGCACGCCACCGGGAAACAGGCCACCCAGCGGTGCGACCGCCACCGGGTCGTACAGCGTGCCCACCGATGTGCCGTCGCCGCCGAATGCAAACGCGTTCTTCGAATCCAGCTTGAAGGCCGACGCCGACGCACTCAGGCGATGACCGACGCGGCCGGTGTCGAACTTGGCGCGGATGCCGACATCGCCGGTAGTGACCTTGTCTTGTCGGTAGTTGTCGAAACGGCCCGTGTTCAAATTGCCGGCGGCATCGGCGTTTGGATTCGCCAGCACGCTGTGCTCGTCGCTGTCACGCATGCCGACTGCCGCCCAAGCCATGACGCTGTCGCTCAGGTCGTATTCGGCACGGATCACGCCGAAGGTGTCGCGCTCTTGAGCGAAGGTCCAAGGCTGGGCGGAGTTGATATCGGCATCCGGCGCAATCGGAATTGCGCCCAGCGGCGTGACGCTCGGACGCGGGCGGTCGGTGCGCTGGTTCTGCCAGCCGATGTCGGCCGACAGGCGCAGCCGCTCGCCACGGTAATCCACGCCCAGCGAACCCATGCCCAGCTCGCGATCCTCGTCGGTGGCGCTCTCGCCATCGCGGCGCGCGACGTTGGCGCGCATCCCCCAGGCACGGTCCTGGCCGACGCGGTAGGACGCATCGGCCGCGCCATAAACCTGGCCGCCGGTCTCGGCGCCCAGCGTCAATCTGGTGAAGGGCACCTCGAACAACCAAGTCGTAGCCGTGGTGACACGCACTGGATGATGACCATACCTTCAAAAAATCAGCGAT
>NZ_MDEJ01000139.1 GCF_002940065.1 Xanthomonas populi | reverse complement strand
TGGAGCGATTACGCACACTGCCCGAACACGTCTACAACCAGATGGTCATGGGCTGAAAAACGTGGGGATACCTCAGAATCCGATCCCTCTAATGCCGGGACTGAACACCTATTGATACGGCTCAAATATATTTGGACTTTTGTACCGTGACATTGTCAGAAAGCAACGGACAAAGAAGACGCAAGGCATCAGACGCTGGATCGGCTGCACGAACGGCGCAAACAAGTGGTTCGACTGCATTGCCTTGGTCATGGTGTGATGCAGATCGTCAAGCTGACCGGTCTGTCGTATCCGACAGTGCGCCGCGCGATCGATGGTGATGCATCAGGCGGGTTGGCGGGGATCAAGCCAAGCCGACGGGGCCGGGCTCCTGGGCAGGGTCGCTGGTTGAGCCCCGCGCAGGAGGCACGGATCAAACGGATCATCTGCGATCGGCGACCGGAGCAGGTGAAGATGGAGTTTGCGCTGTGGAATCGCGCCGCTGTGACGCAACTGATCGAACAGCAGTGCGGTATGACGCTGTCGGTGCGGGGCGTGGGTACCTACCTGGCCCGGTGGGGGTTTACGCCGCAAAAGCCGATCAAAAAGCGGACGAGCAGCGTCCTGAAGCGGTACAGGCGTGGCTGGACGAGACCTATCCGGCGATTGAGAAACGCGCCAAAGCTGAGGGCGCACAGATACAGTGGGGAGACGAAACGGCGTTGGTGAACACCGATGTGCGCGGTCGCTGCGACGCCCCGGCCGGCAAGACGCCGGTGGCCTTCGCAGTCGGTGGGACGCGGCAAAAGCTGTCGATCCTTGCCACAGTCACCAACAAGGCAGAAGCACGCTGGATGATCATTGACGACGCATTCAACGCCGAGAAATTGATCGAATGTCTTGCGGCGTTGATCAAGAGCACGAAACACAAGGGGTTCCTGATTCTGGACAACCTGCGTGTCCATCACAGCCCATTGGTCAAGGCATGGGTGGCCAAGCGCAGCAAGAAGATTGAGTTGTTCTACTTGCCCAGCGACAGCCCGGAGCTCAATCCCGAAGAGCGCCTCAACGCCGATCTCAAGCACGCCATCAGCTCGAAGGTTCCGGCACGTCCCAAAGCCAAACGCAAAGTCGCAGCAACCGAGCATATGCAAAAGATCGAACGCTCACCCGAACGTGTCAGACGTGACTTGGCGGACTCAAGTTCCGAGTGCAACACTGATCCACTGCAAACCCGCATTTCTGTCAAATCACCTAAACGGGTAACCTAAATTTAATCAATGACCTATACGTCTGGCCCTCCCAGAGCGATGCAAGCATTCGATTTATCGAGGTGGTGCACTTGATTCTTGAGACCACCCTTCCAGGATCCACAGGTAAAATATGCTGCGTGACATAGTTAAAACTTATCTTAGCCGGATAAATAATAAAAAACCGGTCACTTCACCTGCAACAAACGCCGCAACTGCGCTTTGAGCTGGCGTCCGTGTTCGTGGAAGTAGCTGCGTTCGTCGCGCCAGGCAGGAAAGCGGTGCTCCACTTCGGCCCAAAACGCGGGCGAGTGATTGGCTTGCACCAGGTGGCATAGCTCGTGCACCAGCACGTATTCGAAAGCGGACGGGCGACCGAGTACCAATGCCAGATCCAGCGCCATCGAGCCATCGGGTGCGAGCGAGCCCCACTGCGAGGACATCACTTTCAGGCGCACCCGTGCCGGTGCGCGCGGCAAGCCGGGCAGATAGTTGGGCAACCAGCGGCCGACATCGGCGCGCGCCTGCGCTTCGTAGAATTCCTTCAGCGTGCGGCGCAGGCCTGCATCGCCCAATCGCGCGGGCAGATGGAACTGCGCGCCTGCATCGGTGATGTCGATGCGTGCGTAGCGCCCGTCTTGCCAGCTCAGCGCCAGCAAAGCGCCGCGTAACGGCAACAACCCCGGCACACCACGCTCCAGCGCCGGAAAAGCATCCACCTGCTGATAGCGCGACAACTGCGTGCTCAGCCACTCCAGATGCGCCAGCAAAAAGCGTTCGCCGGACATCAGGCTTGCACGGATCGGCAGTGTCAGCCGCGCGCCGCGTTCGTCCACGCTGAGCTTGATGCGCCGCGCACGGGGGTCGCGCACGCGCAGCACTGCGATCTCGCGCCCGTCTAGTTCAAGACGCACGCAATCGCGTTCGACAACCTGCGGTGTGGGCGCGATGAGGCGGCGGACGGGCTTGAACATGTGCAAAGGATAGCGCTGCGATGTGTCAGCCGGTGAGACGGAATGATGGATACATCCGATGACGGTGCGAGCGTGATCTGTGGTCACACTGCATCCGTAACGCGCTACGTCGTCGCCCCCTGCCCACCCCCCTTCAAGCACCAAGTGCCGTCGGTGACAGCGGCACGGCGATGAAGGATGGCCATCCCATAGCCTGCATCCAGGCACGCCAAAAGGCGATCCAGCGCAGCAGCCAGCGCAGGGTGTAGCCAGCAGCACAGCCGAGCACGTGCAGCGCATCGCCTTGTGCGCCTTTCAGCCGGCAGCGACGTCGCCGGCAGTCGTCTTTCAGGTGTCCAATCACCCGCTCCACCGCCTGCCGTCGCTTGATCCAGTGCCAGTGCCGTCGCGTCAGCGTCTTGGCCTTGCCGCGACCTGATTAGCACGCTACTTCAGCCGAAAAAATCGGCACGTCTCGCAGCGCATCTTCCGACCATGGCGCGAGCCTGGCCGCCGACACCAGCAAGCGCTGCACCAGGGCCGTCAGATCGAAGCGTCGGTTGAACCGCCATTGGGTCTGGGCCAGGTAGCGATGCGCATACTTGGAGAACTTGAAGGCGTGATAGGCACCGTCCAACGACCGCTTCAGATTCGACAGTACGACATTGACCCAGCGGGCGTTGTCGTCCTCGCACCGGCTGCGGCCGTGGCCCTCAATCACTGTATGCGCATGCTCGGCTTCCAGAACACGGAAGGCGCCCAGCCCATCGCTGTACACATCAGCCCCCGGCCGCAAACGCCGCCCGACCCACTCGGCCAGCGCCACCTTGGTGAAGCCGGACACCGGGTCGATCACTGCCTGCCGGGGGCGACCATCCTGCGTGGTCTCCACGGCGATCACGAAAGGTCGCTTGTTTTCCGAGCCTCGGCCCGCCTTGCCGCCGTTGCGTTCTCCATCCAGATAGGCATCGTCCACTTGCA
The DNA here is from genome assembly GCF_002940065.1 of Xanthomonas populi. Classification (GTDB taxonomy): domain Bacteria; phylum Pseudomonadota; class Gammaproteobacteria; order Xanthomonadales; family Xanthomonadaceae; genus Xanthomonas; species Xanthomonas populi. The sequence continues at coordinate 6,722 of NZ_MDEJ01000139.1, read as the reverse complement.
CCACGCCCCCGAGCCGTCGTCCCGCCTCTCGCTCGGCCATGGCCTGCATCAACTTGTGTTTCATCCTCCACGCCGTCGGATAGCTCACCCCAAGATGACGCATCAATTCCAGCGCAGATAGATTCGTCTTGCTCTGGCTCAACGGGGACATCGCCAACAGCCAGGCCGTCAGCGGCAGCAGCCGATGCTCCAACACCGTTCCCGAACGCAGACTGCTCTGGTGGCGACAGTGCGAACACTGCCAGTAGGCCTGCGCGTGACGCTGGAACCTGCTGCAGCGCTTGCCCGCACAGCGCGGACAGACGAAGCCATCGGGCCAGCGCCAGGGCGCGCTCGCATTGCCCTTCGCTACCATAGCCGGCCAGGAAGGCCGGCAGCGACAGTCCCGGCTGAAATTGTACGCGGTTCATTGCCATGATCTGACTCCTGCACGAGTGGCTTGCCGTCAATGTGCAGGTGCACAGGCTCAGGGCCTGCGACTGGCTGAAGTAGCGTGCTAATCAGGTGCCGCGATGCAGGACCTGCACGCCAGCGACCTCGCGCCCGCGATACCCCAGGTACAAGATCGCCACGACGATACGCTTTCGCGCTCTTGCCGTACCCGCTCTTCTGCACCGAAAGCTACTTCTCCCGCCGCCAATTCACCGAGCCCTTGGTCTCCACCGTGCTCGATTCGGCTTCCACGTCGAAGCCGCGGCTGAGCAGGTATTTCAGCGTGAGTACCGAGCCGCTGCCGACCATCGAGACGCCGTAGCCAACGTAGAGTTTCGGCGAGAGGTACTTGCCGAAACCGACGACCGAGCCGACGGTGCTGGATTCGCTGACGCCGGCTTCGTCCAGGCCGAGCTTGGCGCCGATCTGCGAGGCGATCAGGCTGCTGCCGGCCGAGAGGGCGGCCGAGGCGGCACTGACCTGCTGGGTTTCGTCGCTGCTGGCAGTGGACAGGCCACGGCCGAGCACCAAGTAGGACAACGCTTCGGATTGCGACATCGCCGGTTCCGACCACACATCTGCGCGTGGCGATTCGGCGCGTCCGCTGACGTCGATACCGGCGGTGACATCGCCGATCTTGCGTTCGGCGCGCAGGCTCACGCGCGGGTCGGAGACGATATTTTTGTTCCAAGTCAGCTGGCCGCGGCTGATGGTCAGATCCTGGCCATAGGCCTTGTAACGACCACGTATATCCAGCCCGCCATTGGCGGTCATTTCGCGGCCCGGGCGCGCGCGAATCTGCATCTGCCCGCTCAAGCCACCCTTCAAGCCGAAGCCGCTCATGTTGACCTTGTCGCCGAGCACAATGGCCAGGTCCATATCCAGTGGCGAGGCCGGGGTTTCTTCCGGATCCACCGGATCCAGCACCACCACGTCTTCGGACACCGAGGTGCCGCGATCCAGGCGTTCCAGATCGATATCGGCTTCGGGCACGGTGACCTTGCCGCGTAGCTGCATGGTGTTGTCGGTAATGCCGAACTGCATGTCCGGGTTGGCAATGATGCGCAACTCGCTGGTGTTGTAGGCCAGCACGTTGTCGCCGCGGATATTCAGCAGCAACGGCGTGGTGGTACCGAACCAGGACAACCCGCCATCGATGTTCAGCGTGCCCTCGCCCGACTTGGCAGAGGCGTTGATCTTGGCCGAGCCATCCGGCAAGGCGTCGAAGCGGCCCTTGCCTTCGCTCAGGGTCAAACCCATCGAGGGATATTCGGCAGTGAAGTTGCTCAAGGTCGCATCGCCGCCAAGCAGCGGTTTGTCGCGGGTGCCGCGCAGGCTCACATGGCCTTCGACCAGCCCCTTGGGCTGCACCACATCGGCAACCACCAGCTCCAGCCAATACAAGCGCGACATATTGAGATACAGCTCGCCATTGAGCGGCGCATACGCATCCCAGCCGGTATTGAACTTGGCATCGACAAAGCCGGCGCCCTGGAAGCCGACACCGAGCTTGCCCTGGATCTGCTGCGGATTGAAATCGGCCTGCATGCTGAATTGGTCGTAGCGCAGCACTTCACCACGATTGGCATTGCCGGCCACCGCCGCATAACGGGTTTCACCGAGGCGAATACCGCCTTCGGGCGAGGCGAGGCGAAACGCGCCTTCCCACGCGTTACCGCGCGGCTTGAAGCTGCCATCAAGCGCAAGCTCGCCACGCAGATAGATCTGTCGCCCTTGCTGCTTGGGCAACCAAGGTTGCACCAGCGACAGGGGCAATGCATCGCCATGCACCACCATGCCTTCGCGCGGCCAATTGGCGCTGGCACACAGCGCACCACCGGTGGCGGCGCCCAGGCAGGTATCGGACAAGGTGAAGGCCGCGCCGTCGGTGCTGAACTGCGCCGGCTGACGCAGCGCCCACGCAGCGCCCTTGGCCGGTGCAATCCGCAACGTGCCAACCTGGCCCTGCCAACGCTCGCCATCACGACGCACATCGCCCTGCAAGGCGATGCTGGCCATGCTGTTGGCGATGCTGGCGTCCAGTCGCAATGCTTCCACCGCACCACGTGCCTGCACGCGCACGCTGTCCAGCACCATGCCGGCGTCGATCGCGGTGCCTTGCAACGCCAGTTGTCCGTCGCTGCCGCGCCACGGCAGACGACCACGCAAGGTGATGCTTTGCGCGCTGTAGTCGTTCCAACGCAAGCCATTGCCGACGATATCGGCAGTGATGTCGGGCGCGTCGCGACGGCCGCTGACCTGCAACTGCCCGCGTACCGTGCCAGTGGCGCCGGGCAATACGTCGTCCAGCTGTAGCGGCTGCAATTGCGCGGCAATGTCGAGCTGGTCGCCGACCTTGCCCTTGGCGTTGATGCGGCTATTGCCCAGCGACAACTCCAATTCGCCCTCGCCCTGTTCGCCGCGCAAGGCGAACTTGCCGTTAGCCGACAGCGCGCGTTGACGCAGCTGGCCAGTCAGGGTCGGAATATCGGCAGTGGCCTCGAAGCCCGGCGAAACGCCGCCGGCCGGTGCAGGCAACTGGCGGCCCTTGGAGGCGAGCTTGCCGGAGAGATTGCCGTTCCAGCCCGGCGCGAAATAGCCCGGATCGAACTTGGCCAACTGCGCGGTGACATTCCACTGCAGCGCCGGCGTCCAGCCCACTTCGCCGGTGAGATCCAGCGCGCCGCCCGGCGTGGTGGCCTGCACCTGCTTGAGCTGCGCGCGTTGATCGTTGCCGCGGCTATCGAACACCAACGCAGCCTGTTGCCCGTCGCGCTCAAGCGTGGCGTGGCCGATCGCCGCCCACGCCTTCAAGGTACCGGCCACGCCCAGGCGCGCGTCGATCAGTTCCACCGGCACCACCGCCGCACCGGGCGTAGCCGGGTCTGGTGTCGGGGTGAAGCGCAAGCCCCTGGCATTGACCGCGAAACGGAAACTCGGATTCTGGGTGTCGCGGAAATCCGCAATACCGTGCAGCTGTGCGCGGCCTTCGAAGGCATCGATCACCAACGGCTCGACGGTGATGACCTGGTCCAGCAGGCTGATGTGCGAGGGCTGCAGCGTGGCGCTCAACTCGCCGTGTTTGACGCTGCCTTGCAGATCGGCGGTGCCGTCCTTGCCGGAGGCTTGCAGGTTCAGCGCGATCGGCGTGGCCGGGGCGGCGTACTGCCCGTTGGTGGCTGGAATCAGCAGCGAGGTATCCAGCGCTTCGGTCATGGCCTTGAACGCCCAGGTTGGCGCGTCGCGCCCGGTGAACACCAGGCTGGCCTGCAGCGGGGCCGGCGCGCGGCCGGCGATGGCCACTTCCATCTTGCCCAGATCGCCGCGTGCGACCAAACCGAAGCTGGCCGGCGTGCGCCCGCGCGCGGCCGGCAACACGGCGGTGGCGGTGAGATCGGCGCGGTAACCGTCGTTGGGCACGTAATCGCCCTGCAGGCGGAAATTGCCCATGTCGGTATCGATCACCAGATCGCGCGTGCGCAATTCGCCGGTCGCCACATCCAGCCCGCCCTGCACTTTGTGCAGGACAATCATCGGCTGCTGCAGCTGAGTGATGCGCAGGTTGTCCACGACGATCTTGTCGGCCTGGATCGCCAGCGGCACGGTGATCTGCGGCAGCGATTCGGGCCAGCTCGGCAGTTTGAACGGCTCCTCGCTTTTGCCCAGATTCAAGCTGGCATTGCTGACCTGCACCGCATCCAGTTGCAGCTTGCGACCGAGCAACGGGCGCAGATCCGGTTCCAGATACACGCGCTCGGCGGTGAAGTGGATGTCCTGATAACGGAAGTCGACATCGCGCAAGGTCAGTGGGCCGGCCACCGGGCCTTCGACCTTGCCGTAGGTAAACGTGGCACCGACCGGCAGGCGCGCCACGACCTGCGCCAGCAACACATCGCGCCCGGCCACGGTCTGCAGCAACCAGTACACCGCGATCAAGGCCAGCACCACCAAACCCAGCACGGTCAGCCCGGAGCCCACCCAGAACCGGCGTCGGCGATAGAAACGCGCACGGCGCGGTGCGGGGGGTGGCGCGGGTGTGCTCACAGGTTGGCCCCGATATCGATGTAGAGCTGAAACTGAGAGTCGGGATCGTTCAGGCCATGCGCGATGTCCACCCGCACCGGTCCCACCGGCGAGCGCCAGCGCAGGCCGAAGCCGATACCGGTATGCCAGTCGGGCCTGTTGTCGAACGCACTGCCGCTATCGACAAACACCGCGCCGCCCCACGGGCCGCCTTTGAGGTAACGCTCGTACTCGGCGCTGGCGGTGACCGCGTTCTTGGCGCCGAGCGCGAATTCGTCCGGCCTGGGCGTACGCGGGCCGACTTCGCGAAAGGCATAACCGCGGATGCTGTTGGCGCCACCGGCAAAGAAACGCAGGCTCGGCGGCACCGCGACCAGATCGCTGGTCCAGGTGGTACCGCCTTCGCCGCGCAGAATCACCCGGCCGTTGTCGCCCGCGCCCAGAAACCAGCGCAGCTGGCCGTAGACCTGGCCGAAATTGGTGTCCGACCCGGCGCCTTCGGCACCGCCGCGGATGAACACCTGGCCGGAGACGCCACTGCGCGGAAACAGGCGGTCGTCGACGTTGACGTAATTCACCTGCAGCTGCGGATAGACCAGCGTGGAGGTCTCGTACACCGCGTCGGTGAAATCGCTGCCGCTGCTGAAGCGCCAGCGCTCGCGCAGCGCATTGATCGAGGCGATCGCGCTCCAGCGCTCGTTGATCTGGCCGCTGCGGCTGCCGGTGAGTTTGACGTTGCGCAGGTCGATGTATTCGGTCTGTTCGTCGTACAGCCGCGCCGAGGCGGTGTACCAGCCATCCAGCCAGCGAAACGCCGGCACCCGGTAGCTGGTGGTCAGGCTCTTGCGGTTCTGCGCGTAATCCAGCTGCGTGTCCATCTTGTGGCCGCGCGCATTCATATAGCGCCGCTCCACCCCGCCGCGCACACCGGCGCCGCTCTCGCTGCCGTAGCTCAAGCCGGAGGTGTAGACGGTGCGCTTGGCGCGGGTGAGCTTCACATCCACCGGCACCCGGCCCTGGTTGTCGGCGTCTTCAGGCTTGGGCTGGATATCGATGGTGCTGAAGTAATCGAGCTTGGTCAGCGACTCGCGCAGGCGATCCAGCTTGCCTTCGTGGTAGTAGCTGCCTTCGTCCCAATACACCAATGGGTCGAACAACCCATCGCGGAAGTAGTCGTACTCGAAGCGCACCGTGCCCATGTCGTAGCGGCGGCCGCTGTCCCAGTTCAGATCGATGTCGGCGGCATGCTCGGCACGGTTGACGGCGACCCGGCGCTTGGTGAGGTCTGCATCGAAGTAACCGCGCTCGGCCAGGCGGCGGGTGATGCGCACCTTGCTGGCTTCGTACTGCGGGTGGCTGAAGACCTGGTCCTGGTGCGGCTCGAACTGCTTGAGGTCCTGGCCCAGATAACGGTCCTGCTCGGCCCAGCCGGTGATGGAGATAAACGACTGACGCACCCGCACCGGCTCGCCGCGGTCCACGGTGATCACCACCGTCACCTTGTCGCCAGCGCGCGGCGCAGCCAGCGCGATGGTCGGCGAGTAGTAGCCGAACGGTTCCAAGGCTTCGCGCGTCTGCCGCTCGGCCTGCGCCAACAAATACTCGATACGCGACTCGCCCTGCTCCTTGCCGATGGCCTCATACAGGGACAGCGAGACCTCGATATTCTCGATCATCTCGGCGTCGTCGTCTTCGTCCAGGCCCTTGATTTCGACCTTGTCGATGGTTCCGCGGGCAGCCGCTTGCAGCGGGATGAGCAGAGTGCACAGCAGGGAGAGAGCAAACGCGACTTTAAGCATCGGCGAAGGATACCTAGCCTAGGTGTGAAGAGACAAAACATGTGAACAAACGCGACGATACGGGTGGCGAGATACTGAGTAAGTCGAAGACGCTTTTTAACTTTTTTTTCACAAAATGGTGGTCGCCAAGTCTGGCCTTAGATGTGAGGGCAGTCAGACCCATTGCTTAGCTTGAGTTCGCTGTGGTAGCAATAATGAGCAGGGGCGATTCACTAAGAAAGCCGGGGCGATTCAGACAGACATGCGTGATGTTTACAAAAAAGCCGTACTGATCAACTCTCTCGACGGGGATTTCCATGCAGCCGTCTTTGGACAAGCGCTGTCCAGGCGCGGCAGTCGTGTCATTCGATGGAATGCCGAGGACTATCCGACGAAATCTTCGGTCAGTATCTGAGGTTTCCCCACGTTTTCCCGAGATAGATCAGCTGGTTGCACCCGGATCGTGTAGAAACAAGTGCGCGCATGGCG
>NZ_MDEJ01000138.1 GCF_002940065.1 Xanthomonas populi | reverse complement strand
GATCATGTCTGTCGTTCTCCGCTGGCAGGGCGTCAAGTCAATGATGGCAGATTGCTGGGGTTTTTAGAGGCTCCTTGAAGTGGATCGACCGTGTTGTAGATCAACAGCACTGCCGGCATGCCTGCTCTAGCGACCACACCCATTTGGGCACGCGCTTCGGTGATCTTCTGACGCACGTGCCAACCGATGGTTCTTGACCACGTTCCATCCGTCGGATTGATCCCGCGATCACTCTCGATCTGCTTGATCTCCACACCCACGACCGTGTCGCCAGTTTGCAAGTGGTAATCAGGCGTCTTGCTCGATGTCTCGGCTACTCGATGACACTGCAGCAAATGCTGCGCGCAAAATACCTCAAACAACTTCTCTGAGACGGTGCTTTGCATTTCCAATCCGGCGTAGTGGCCTCTGGAGACCGACTAAGCGGCCTTCGGCCCCACCGCACGCGCGGCGATGATGCCCAGCTCATAGAGCAGGCACATCGGGATGGCCAGCATCAGCTGCGAGACCACATCCGGCGGGGTGAGCACCGCGGCCAGGATGAAGATGCCGACAATGGCGTAGCCGCGGCCTTCGCTCAGTTGCTTGGGCGTGACCCAGCCCAGCAGCACCAGGATCACCAGCGCCACCGGCAACTCGAAGCTCGCGCCAAAGGCGAAGAAGATCGCCAGCACGAAGTCGAGATAGGAATTAGCGTCGGGGGTCATGGCGATCACGTCCGGCTTGAACGTGGTCAGGAAGTGGAATACCGCCGGCAACACCAGGAAATAGGCGAACGCGCAGCCGATATAGAACAGCGCTACCGCCGAGGCCAGCAGCGGAAACGCCAGCTTCTTCTCGCGCTGATACAGACCCGGCGCCACGAATGCCCAGGCCTGATACAGCAGCCACGGCACGCTGAAGAACACCGCCACGAAGAAGGTGAGCTTGAGCGGGGCGAAGAACGCGCCCGCCGGGTTCATCGCGATCATCGTCTGCCCGAGCGGCAGTTGCGAAATCAGCGGCGCGGCCAGCCACGAATAGATCGCGCGGGAGAACGGCAGCAGCGCCAGCAGCACCACGCCCAGGCCGATCAGGGCGCGCACCAGGCGCGCGCGCAACTCGACCAGATGCTCGATCAGACTGCTTTCGGCCTGTGCGTCGTCGAACAGGCTCACGGCTGCTTCTCCTGGATTTTGCTCGGCGCAGTCGGCTCGGTCGGCGCCTTCAGCGTGCTCGTCTCCATCGGCGTGGTGGTTACCGGCATCTGCACATGCCCGCTGGTGCTGGTGCTGGTGAGATGCGCTGCATGCGACGCCGGCACCACGGTGTCGTGTGGAGCTGGTACCAGCGTTTGATGGGGCGCCGGAGCAATGGGCTGTGCCTGAGCCATGACCGGTGCCCCAGCCGCTGGGGCATCTACGGCGGCAACCGCCGACGTCCCTGCGACCGACGCAGCATTGGCCCCAGCCGACACATCCGCATGCGCCAGCTCCAGCGGTGTTGGCACTGGTGTCGCACTGCTGCGGATATCGATATCGCGGCCTACCTCGTCATGCAGCGCGCGAGCGCCCTGCTCAAGGTGCTGCTGCTTGTTGCGCAACTGGTCTTCGGCGTCGCGCAGCGAGGTCTGCACGTCCTGCAGGCTGCGCTTGAGTTCGTCGGCCTCCAGTTCGCGCTCCAGTTCTTGCTTGACTGAATCCCATTGCATGTGCGCACGGCGCACCCACAAACCGGCAAACCGGGCCGCCTTGGGCAAACGCTCGGGACCGAGCACCACCAGAGCGACGATCGCGATGAGCGTCAGTTCGCCAACACCTATGTCAAACACCGACGCCGCTCCGGATCAGCGCGCGTCGCGGTCGCGGTCGGCCTGCGCCTCACGCGCCTGCTCGGCAGCGCGCGCGTCGTCACCGAGCTTGCCGGCCGGCTTGTCGTCGTCGTGCATGCCTTTCTTGAATTCCTTGACTGCGCTGCCGAGATCCTTGGCACCGCTGGTGAGCCGCTTGGTACCGAACACCAGCAACACGATCACCAGCACGATCAGCCAGTGCCAAATGCTGAAACCGCCCATGATCTGCTCGCTTGCTGAAGAAGTAGGAAGACGCAGGATACCCCAGCGCACCGCGCAGGGGGATGACAGCGGTTTAGCGGTTGCCGTCCAGCGATTGGGTGCGAATTTCACCGTCCGAGACCGGCTGGAATCCCTGTTGCGGCGGCGGCGTGGTGCTGGGCTGCAACGGCACGGTGCTGGCTTCGTTGGCCGGCGGCGGCGGGGTGGTCGCTGCCTGTGCCTGTGGCGGGTTGTGCGGACGCGGTGCGGGCGCAGTGCCATCGGCGCCGCCGACGGTGCCACGATTGGCGCGCGCGGTGTAGGTCGCCTCTTCCAGGCGGTCGCGGAAGGCGATCACGTCGGTGGACGCACGCTCGTTGGTGCGGCCTTCGAAGATCATGCGCGGGGTGGCGCCACCGCCGTAAGCATTCAGATCGGCGGCATCGTCGATCTGCAGGATGGCACCATCCAGTGCGACGCCAGCGAACAGCCCACGGGCGCGCGACCACGACCAGATCTCGGCCTTGAGCTGGCCGTCGGTGGCGGCGGCGGCATTGCGGCCGACCGGGCCTGCGGCCACGCCGGCGTCGGCGCCGAGGGTGAATTTGCCGTTGACGATGTTGTCCAGGCTGCGGTCGTTGCGGAACACCAGCACCACGTCGGAGGACTGCACGCCGGCCTGGAAGCCGATGCTGCCGCCGGTGAGCTTGACGAACACCGGCTGCGACCAACTGCCGTCGGCGTTTTTCATCGACATCAGGCCGTGCCCGCGACGGCCGCCGATCACCAGACCGGCCTTGAGCGTGTCGGGAATGACCACGATGGCGCGCGCTTCGTCGAGCAGCTTGTCCGGGATGGCCTGCTCGGGGATCTTCATGATCTCGTTGAGTACCCGCACCGCGTTACGCGCACGCTGGTCCTCTTCCGGGCCGGCAACGGCATGGCCGGCGGCGAAGGTCAACGACAACAACAGGGCCAGGCGCGACAAACGGGGCATGACAAGCTCCAAAGGGCAATCCGTCAAAGATAGCAATGGCGCGACGTTAGTCGCGGCGCAATGAATCGGTGGTGAGCGCATCCGGGTGATCAGAGACGGTCAATGATGCCGATCGGCACGCCGCATTCGGCATCGTTGCCGCGCTCTGCCAGAATGGCCGGCATGAATACCATCCCCGATACCGCTCTGCTGGTCGTCAATCTCGGCACCCCCGCCTCGCCCACCGCCCCGGCCGTGCGCCGCTACCTGGCCGAGTTTCTCAGCGACCGCCGCGTGGTCGCGATCCCGCCGCTGTTCTGGAAGCCGCTGCTGTACGGGGTGATCCTGCCGATCCGCGGCCCCAAGTCGGCCGAAAAATACGCCAAGGTGTGGCTGCCGGACGGCTCGCCGCTGGCGGTCTACACACGCCGCCTGGCCGATGGTTTGAAAGAGGTGATGCCCGATTGGCATGTGGAATGGGCCATGCGTTACGGCCAGCCCGCGCTGCGCAAGACGCTGGACGGCCTACGTGCGCGTGGCATCAAGCGCATCGTGGTGCTGCCGCTGTATCCGCAGTATTCGACCACCACCACCGCCTCGATCCAGGACGTGATCGATGCCTGGCGCCCGAGCGCGCCGGAGATCGCGGTGGAGGTGATTCAGGAGTATTGCGAAGACGCCGGCTGGGTGGCGGCGATCGCCGATTCGATCCGCGCGCATTGGCAGGCGCACGGGCGCAGCGAGAAGCTGATGTTCTCCTTCCACGGCCTTCCGCAACGCGTGGCCAATGCCGGCGACCCGTACCCGCAGCAGTGCGAGCGCAGTGCGCAGGCGATCGTCGCCGCACTGGGCCTGGGCGCGGACGAATGGCAGATGGGTTACCAGTCGCGCTTCGGCGCGGAGCGTTGGCTGCAGCCCTACGCCGAACCCACGTTGTGGAAACTGACCGAAGGCGGCGTGCGCAGCTTCGATCTGGTCTGCCCCGGATTTGCCACCGATTGTCTGGAAACCCTGGAAGAAGTAGCACTGGGCTTTGCCGAAACGCTGGCCGAGCGTAACGCCACAATGAGCTATATCCCGTGTCTCAACGCCAGCCCGGCACATGCGCAGGCGCTGGCCGCCTTGGCGCGTCGCGCGTGAGGTTGGAGCCGTTTGCGTGCGAACTGGCGATTGGCCGGATCACTGGATTGCGCAATCACGCGCGTGGCACGCGCCGGGTGCTGGCCCTGCATGGCTGGCTCGACAACGCCGCCAGCTTCCTGCCGCTGAGCGCGCATCTGCACGCGCAGGATCTGGATCTGGTGTTGCTCGATCTGCCCGGTCACGGCCACAGCGCGTGGCTGCCGACCGGTGCCGAATATACGCTCAGCAGCGCGATCGGGATTCTGCTGCAGGTGGCCGATGACCTGGGCTGGGAGCGCTTCAGCGTGCTCGGCCACTCGCTGGGCGGCGGCGTTGCCAGCCTGCTGGCGGCCGCCGCGCCGGAGCGTGTGGACGCCTTGATCGCGATCGAGGCCCTGGGTGCGCTGGCCGAGCCGGTGGAAGGCACCGCCACCCGCCTGCGCGATGCGATGGCCTCGGCACGCACGCTGGCACAGCGGCCGCTGCGGGTGTTTCCGTCGATGGACATGCCGGTGCGCGCACGCATGATGGCCAACCAACTCACCGAACCGGCCGCACGGCTGCTGGTGGAGCGCGGGGTGTGCGTGGTCGAAGGCGGCTACAGCTGGTGCAGCGACCCGCGCCTGACCCTGCCGACGGCAATCCGCATGACCGAGGCGCAGATCGACGTCTTGCTGGCTTCGGTCGTCTGCCCGACCCAGGCCATCTTCGCCACACCGGCGCAGGTGTACTTCCCGGATGCGTTACGCGATCACCGCGTGGCGCTGATGCGCGATGCGCGCCTGCATCTTCTGCCTGGCACGCACCATGTGCATATGGACTCGCCCGAGGCGGTGGCGGCGGTGATCAACGGGTTTTGGAAATGCCTCTGATCAGTTCACCCGAATCAAATGCATATCTCTTAGAGCGGCTAATAGAGCGGCTAACAAAACGACTGCGCAGCCGCCAGGCGGGCGCGGCCGGTGCTCGGAATCGGCATGTACCACCCGTACACTCCGGTTCTGAGCGCGCCGTCCGCACCCACCTGACGACTGCTCGCTACGTTTTGTTAGCCGCTCTTATTCCATAATATTCTAAATCTAAAGCAGGCTGCAATCCTGTAAAAGCCATAAAAGACTATCTAGGGAAGGTGTGATTAACCCATGCATCGCCGCCATGCGGCTCAGTCAAATCAATAAGTTAAGCTTCGCGCGAGTGGTTAATCAGAGAATCCCTAGCCGTCCCTGAAAAATCCCATTCAAGCACCAAGCCCTGCCGGCGACAGCCGCACCGGGTGTGAGGATCGCTACGTGATCGCCTGCATCCAGGCACGCCAAAAGGCGATCCAGCGCAGCAGCCAGCGCAGCAGCCAGCGCAGGGTGTCGCCGGCGGCGCAGCCAAGCACGTGCACTGCAGCGCCTTGTGCACCTGACAGCCGGCAGCGACGTCGCCGGCAGTCGTCTTTCAGGTGTCCGATCACCGGCTTCCACGCTGAAAAGCGCATGCCACGCATCGCGCCAAAGGAGTGCGCGCCGAACCGCTAGGCCCGCGCGAGCGCCGCTGGCGGACGCCGCAGCTCGACGGTGACGTGCACCAGTTCTTCGTGAATCTGCAACGCATTGCGGACCAAGTCTGCGTCGATGTCTGCCGCAGTGACAAGGCTGACCACGCAGGCATAACGATCGCTGCCGACGCGCCAGACATGCAGGTCGCCGATGTCGATGACATGGGGCAGCTCGGCAATGACCTGCTTCACTTCCTCCACCACCGGGGCATCCATCTCCGCATCCAGCAGCACGCGGCCGGTACTGCGCAGCAGTCCCCACGCCCACACGGTGACGAGTACCGCGCCGACGATACCCATGATCGGGTCCAGCCAGGTCACGCCCCAATGCATGCCGGCGACCAGCGCGACAATGGCCAGTACCGAAGTGGCTGCATCGGCCACCACATGCAGATACGCGGCGCGCAGATTGAGATCGGCGTGACCGTCGTGATGGTGACCGTGACCATGCCCATGTCCGTCATGCGCGTGTTCATGGCCGTGGCTGTGGTGATGGCCATGCGCATGGCCGTGAGAATCGCGCAACCACCAGGCGCAGATCAGGTTGACCAGCAAGCCGATGACCGCGATGGCCGTGGCTTCCTGATACTGGATGGGTTTGGGCGAAAACAGCCGTTCCACCGATTGGAAGGCCATCAGGCCCGCCACGCCCAACAGCAAAATCGCGCTGGTGTAGCCACCCAGCACCTCGACTTTCCAGGTGCCGAAGGTGAAGCGCACATCGTTGGCATTGCGCCGCGCGAAGCGGTAGGCGAACAACGCCAAGCCAAGGGCCAGCGCATGCGAACTCATATGCCAGCCATCGGCAAGCAAAGCCATGGAGTTGAGGGTCCAGCCGCCGACGATCTCCACCACCATCATGACCACGGTCAGGATGACGGCCTTGCGGGTGCTGTGTTCGGCCAGCGGGTTGGCGCTGGCAAAGGTGTGGCACTGCGTGCAGTGCGGCGCGGCGTGCGTGATCGACATCGGAAGTGGCTCTGGCTACGATACCCCCTATGGTATCTCAGATACCCCCAGGGGGTATACGGCAATGGCACATCTGAATCAGGACAAGTCCAAACTGCTCGCGCGCGTGCGCAGGATCCGTGGGCAAGTGGAGGGGCTGGAAAAAGCCCTGGCGCAGGACGTGGACTGCACTGCGTTGTTGACGCAGGTAGCGGCGTTCCGTGGCGCAGCGCAGGGGTTGATGGTCGAGTTGCTCAGCGAGCACTTGAAGCATCACGTGGCGGCACCGCACGTGCTGGGCGACCGCGAGCGCGCGGTCGAAGACATCACCGCCATGCTCAAGACGTATCTCAAATAAGTCCTCCACATCAGGCGCATGCGATCACCTCGATTCGCTTTCAACTTGGTGCGACGTGCGGGTTAACCGACGGCCAAGCATGCCCTAGACGTTGCTGGCGTCATGCGTGCAGTGTCTTGTGGTAATGCGCGCGACATGCGAAACCAGACGTTGCGCGCGATGCAGTCAGCTACGTCGCGCGCTGGAACTGCGCGCAGGGCTACGGCCTTTGAGCGCGTTCAAATACTTGTAGGCGAACCAGGCCGGCTTGCGGATGCCCGCGCGATTGATCAGGCCCGAAGCCACCGTGAAATGGGGTCGGCGGCGGGCCGGGTTCTTCGAACAGATCGGTGTAGGTCCAGTAGCTCATGCCCTGCACCAGACCTTGCACCTGTTTGAGCTTGGCCAGGATGTAAGGCGCGCTGATGTAGCTGTCGTGGACGAAATCGCGCGGCGTGTAGCTGGTACTCCACTCAGTGAAATACAGCGGCAGATCCGGAAACGGCGATGCCTGGATCTGCGCGCGCACGCGGCGCACATCGTCGACGACGGCGTCCGGCGAGGCAGACAGCTTGGTGTCCTGCTGGCCGTCATTCATCGAAAAACCCACCGTCCACGCCATAGGTATGCGTGCTGACGAAATCGATCGGCAGGTTGTTTTTCGCCACAGAGGCAGGCAGTTCCGGCACCCATGCCGCACCGGCCGTGGAGGGGCCACCGACGCGCAGCTGCGGGTCGATCGCCTTGATATCGCACTTGGCGTAAAACCCAATTCGACAACACGGACGAATGCGCTTGGCCAACAGCGCGTGGGAGAGATGATCCAGCTTGGTCCAGTCGTAGACGCGTGTGCCGTCGACATCTTTCACCGTGCCGAGTACGTCGTGGAACACGTCGTGGAAGCGGATGTAGCGAAGCCCCAGCTCCCGGACGGCCGGGACCAGCTGCGCCTGAGTGTCGCTGCGGATCAAGGTGCCTGGAAAGTCCCAGCCGATCGACCGATCATAGAAACGGTCGACCGGCCCGCCAGCGGTGGCTAGATCACCTGGATCACGCGAGGCGATGGCGCGACCTCGTGCGCCACTGCAGAGGTCGCCACGCTGCACGTCAGCGCTAGTGCTAACAAACGACTCAGACGCATAGCCGTGCCCGCCGATGTTCGATCAGAGAGCGTCACCGAGCTCAGGTGCAGCGCTGCGGGCCGGGTGTGGTTGCATCTGCTCACGCCTGTGGGTTAGACCAATAGGACCTAGTGGCCAGCCCCGTAGTTCAAGGCTTTGACCTAGCTCGGTGCCATGTCCCGCTAGCAAACGAAGGGCATAAGGCGCTAGTTTCGTGTAGGCGGGTACCCATAAGGCGCTAGCTCGACCAGGGGGTAACATAATTTCAGCATTATCAGTGACTTGGGTCGATCAGGTGGTGTTAGCGAAGATGCGCCTATCTACGCTTCTACCTTCGGTCTGCAAGTCGTCTGCGTGCCGCGCGTCCACCTACGCTAAGGGTCCAGGTCCGCTTGCCAGGACACAGCTCCTAGCGGGGGCCGTGTCGCCCTGGGTGATTTGACACATGCCGAAAAGAATCTGACGCTGTTGGAAGCTGCCGCCGCCTAAAAATTGTGCCCGCACGTGGGGCGAACACCATCGTGGGCACCCCCTGGACACCACAGTGCGGACATTTTGGGGACCCCAATGCACTGACTGTGGTGTCCATGCAACGCATAGTTGTAGCAGCACACAGCTATGCGTCTGATCTGTAACTCTTTGTGCAGTGGTCGGTGTCGTGTCGTCGGAGCGCATAGTCTGTGCACAACTAGCCGATATTGCCGTTGCGCCAGCGCCACCGCCGGTCGACCTCTGCAGTTCGGGAGTTCATCGTTCGCCGTGTGCTGACGAGAATTCCAGCAAGGCGCGCTCCAATGCTTCCAGCACGTGGTTGCCGTGCCTGGCCAAGTAGCTCTCAATCTCTTGCCGGCTGCTCCCGCTGACGGGGAATGATTTGTCAGCGCGCACATCCACTGCCAGATCCGACACCATGTCGTCACGATCTACCTGGGCCAGTAGCCAGCGATGGAACGCAGATCGGGATTGCTGGTAGGCCGCGTTGAGGGACACGGCCTTTGCCGCCAACATATTGGTGGCGCCTTCTGGTCGGCGGTACCGGCTTCGCCACACCGCGCCGCGCTCGCTCCAGCGCTCAATCGATTCAAGGTACCGCATCTCATGGGACTGCCCTCGATGCAGAGCGGCATTCTCGAAATGATCAGGGGGGCGGAACGAATCGCATCGTGCGCAGTAATAGGTGGATGGATCCTCCTCATCCTGGTCGCCATGCAGATAGTAACGGGTAGCTGCCCGCCCTACCGGTGCTTCGGCGGTCACCTTTGGTTGACCGCCAGGTGCACCGCGTGCCTTTGCCAGTAACGACCAGTTGGCGAACCCATGCTCTGCTGCCGCCCGGTCAAGGGCCTCGGCGTGCGTTAGGGAATTCTCGCGGGCAAACTTCTTGGCTTGACGCTTGACGCTTGACGCTTGATGCGGATGATCTGTGCCGGCAAAAGACTATTGGCCATGACTCAATCTCAGCGGTCGCTGCAAGGTCGATGCGTCCACACACCAAGCCAGCGGCGACCTCTGGAGGTCAAGGCGGGTCTTGTGTAAGCCACGCGCTGTCGATTCGACTTCGCCTTGTGGACGGGCGGGCCCGCGCATGGGCCGATGGCAGCTTACACCGGTTCACCAACCTGGGCCAAGGGTCCATCGGCGACCAAGTGACACTTACTTAGACTTAGGCGCGTATGTGGCTTATAGGATGGTCTACCAATGAAGCGATCGCAGCCCTACTGTAGTTCTGAACATGGCTCGCCAGAGCTGGCTTGGTGGACACCATAGTTCCGGGGAAACTCCGTCACCGTAGTTAGTCCATAGCTGCACTAACTACGGTGTAAAAACCAGACGCCACACCGCTTCCCAACTTGGTAGTCCAACCCAACGGCCGCCTATTGCTAGGGCCTGTTAACACATACGAAGCCCTTCAACGATCAGGACGAAGCTCAGGAATCCGAGGAACATGACGTCGAGCTT
>NZ_MDEJ01000137.1 GCF_002940065.1 Xanthomonas populi | reverse complement strand
TGCGTCAGGTCTGCGCCAGTTGGGCGCCTGGCGCAAGCAAATGGAGCCGAGTCAGGTGGTGCTGGAAGCCACCGGCGGCGCACTGGCGGCAGGTGCTGTACATGGCGGCGCTGGTAGCGGTGCGCTTGACCCCGGCACGGCGCGACTTTTCCCAACGGCTACGCACACAAGGCAAGGCGGGCAAGGTTGCCTCGTGGCGGCGATGCGCAAATTGCTCGTCATCCTCAACGCCAAGATGCCAGACCAATTGGCGGCTGGCGCCGCCAGTTGGTCAACACAGTTGCTCTCCCGCAGGAGAGAGGGGCTTCGTCAGCGTGCAGTGCCGTCCCGGCGCTGCGGCATCAGCGCGTAACGCGCTTGGCCACTTTCTTGCCGACTGCCTTGCGGGCGGCGGTGGTCTTGGCCACTGCGCGCGTTGCCGGGGTCTTGGTCACCGCCTTCTTGATCGGTGCCTTCTTCACTGCAGCCTGCTTGGTGGCGGTCTGCTTGGCCACTGGCGCCTTCCTGGCCGGGGTCTTGGCAACCGTCTTGACGACCGGCTTCTTGACGACCGGCTTCTTGGCGGCAGCCGGCTTGGCGGCAGCCTTCTTCGCCGCCGACCGCGCGTCGACCGTGGTCACCGCGCTCTTGCGTGCCGCGCTCTTGGCAGCAGTCTTGGCAGTCAGTGCGGCCACTTCGGCCTTGGCATTGGCCTTGGCGGTTTCCAGCGTCTGCTTGGCGCTGGCCTTGGTGCTGGCAAGTTTCTGCCTGGCGGCCTCGGTGGTGCTGGCCAGCTTCTGCTTGGCGGCATCTTTGGTGGCCGTCAGCTTGTCCTTGGTGGCCTCCTTGGTCGACACCAGCGAGCGCTTGGTCTTGGCCACGCTGCGCTTCACCGCAGTAGCTGCTTCGTTGGCTTTTTTGACCACGCGTTTTTCGACCTTGACCACCGCCTTGCGTGCCTTGGCAACGCGCGTCTTGACCTCTCCCACCGCGGTGCCGGCCGCATCCTGCACGCTGGCAACCGCCTCGCTGGCGGTGCTGGCGATGGTTTCGGTCAGTTCAGTGGCCGTGCTTTTTACGCTGTCGACGGCGTCGGACAGGGCTGCCGTCACACCATTGCCGTTGCTCATAGACCCTCCTTAAGGGCGTCAGTGCTAGAAACGCGTGCGATGCGCGAGGGCATGCGTGAATGCTGAACAGGCATCGGATCAATCGGACGCTACGCCGGGCCCAGGCGACTGTCAATGCAAGGCGACGAAGCGCGCGCAGCGCTTTCACCACGAGTTACATTGCGCATTGGCACTGTTGTTCAGCTTGATTTGCGCAGTCAGACGCCCTATTCCTCTTCCACCGCGTAACCGGAATCCGTTGCATGCGACCGCTGCCCACCCTGCTGACACTTTCACTGGCCGCCGCGTTCGGCGGATTCGCCGCCACCGGCATCACTGCCTGGCTGGACAATCGCGCCGAGGCGGCCGGCGCTGCGGCCTTCACCCTGCCTGTTGCTGCCGCGCTGCCCGCAGCGGTCGCCGGGCAACCGGTGCCGTCATTGGCGCCGATGCTGCAGCAGGCAATGCCGGCGGTGGTGAGCGTCAACACCAAGCAGGTGGTGCGCGTGCGCAACCCGTTCTTCAACGACCCGATCCTGCGCAGGCTGTTTCCGGAAATTCCGCAGGACCGCATCAACGAATCGCTCGGCTCGGGCGTGATCATCGATGCGCAAAAAGGCTATGTGCTGACCAACCACCACGTCATCGAAAATGCCGATGATGTGCAGGTCACGCTTGGCGACGGCCGCACGGTCAAGGCCGACTTCATCGGCTCCGATGCCGATACCGATATCGCGCTGATCCGCATCAAGGCCGACAAGCTCACCGACATCAAACTGGCCGATAGCAGCGCGTTGCGCGTGGGCGATTTTGTGGTGGCGATCGGCAACCCATTCGGCTTCACCCAGACAGTCACCTCCGGCATCGTCTCGGCGGTGGGCCGCAGCGGTATTCGCGGGCTTGGCTATCAGAACTTCATCCAGACCGATGCCTCGATCAATCCGGGTAACTCCGGCGGCGCACTGGTCAATCTGCAAGGCCAGCTGGTCGGCATCAACACCGCCAGCTTCAATCCGCAGGGCAGCATGGCCGGCAATATCGGGCTGGGCTTGGCGATTCCCTCCAACCTGGCGCGCAACGTGGTTGAGCAATTGGTGACCAAGGGCGTGGTGGTGCGCGGCACGCTCGGTCTGGAAGCGCAGAATCTGACCCAGCAAATGCTGCAGGGTCTGGGCGTGGATTCGCTGCGCGGCGCACTGGTGACGCGCGTGCTACCAGGTTCCGCTGCAGCCGCCGCCGGCGTGCAGCCGGGCGATGTAGTGGTGGCCGCCAACGATCAGCGCGTGGACAGTGCCGAAGCGCTGCACAACTACGAAGGCCTGCAAGCCGTCGGTCGCGCGGTGACCTTGGATATCCGTCGCGATGGCAAACCGCTCAAGCTCACCGCCACGTTGAAGGAACAGGACCGCGCGGTCACTGGCGACATGCTCGACCCGCGGTTGGGCGGCGCCACCTTCGTGGATCTGCCCGAATCGCTGCGCCAATCCGGCATTACCGGGGTGATGGTCAGCGAGGTCAAACGCGGCGGTCGCGCGGCCGCCAATGGTCTGGTCACCGGCGATGTGATCGTGGCGGGCAGCGTGGGCGAGTTTGCCGATCTGGCCAGCTGGCGCGCCAACTTTCAACGCAAGCCGCAGCAATTGGTCGTGCGCATTCTGCGTGGCAACGCGCAGTACGACGCGCTGATGCGTTGACGTTGCGTGCACTGCGATGCACGTCCACTAACACCTCCTACACCGCAGCGATGCTATTGCTGCACCACTACCGCAGGCTATCGCGGCTGCCATCAATGACCGAAGGAGATATCGCATGAGCCCCACCAATACCGATCAGCTGAAAGAGAACCTGAGCGAAGCCAGCACCCACCTGAAGTCTGCTGCCAGTGCCGCCGGCGAATCCGTCAAGGGCGCCACCAACGCCGCAGGCGATGAGCTCAAGCTCGGTCGCGCCAACGTCAAGGCAGAGCTGTCCGACACCGCACTGGCCGGTATGGCCGCTGCAGAGTTCGGCGGCGCCGCTGCCAAAGAGCAGCTCGATGTGCTGGTCAGCAAGGGCAACGACCTGCTGGGAAGCGCGACCGATCTGATCCGCGAGCGTCCGCTGGCTGCCTTCGGCGTTGCCTTTGCGACCGGCTGGATCATTGCCAAGCTGGCACGTAGCAACGACAACTAAGTCGTGAGCGATCAGGCCTCTGCAGCTGCCGCTTCCGACGCGCCTAATGCGGGTGCGGAAACGCCAGGACTGGACGAAAGCGTACGTGCGGTCGGTGCTGCCGGTCGTGCGACGCTGGGCTCGGCCAAGGACACCAGCCGCGCGTTACGCCGGCTGGTGTCGGCCGATCTACAACTTGCACGCAGTGCATTCGGGCGCGGCCTGGCCTGGGCGTGCGTTGCCGTGGTGTTTGGCGCTTCATCGTGGTTGTTGTTAGCCGGTGCCATCATTGCGTTGCTGCAACGTGCCGGCTTGTCGTGGTTCCAGGCGATGTTCTTCACCGCGTTGGCCAGCTTGCTGGTCACCGGCATCGCGGCGTGGCGGGTGTTCTTCTACTTCGATCACACCGGTTTGAATGCAACCCGTCGTCAGCTGATCAAGCTGGGCCTCTTCGATGACAGCAATGACGACGACGATGCCACCGCATCGCCCAGCAGTGGAGCACGCATATGAGGTTTGGAACCTTGCGTCAGCGCGTCGAGCGCGCTGAATCTCTGGTGGAAGGGCGCGCCCAACAGACGCGTCTGCATTGGGGTGAATTGCGCCACGCATGGCATGCCGGATGGTCTCCGTTGCGCATCGTGGTAGCTGGTGTCGGTCTTGGTTTTGTCACCGGCCGCAACGAACCGCAAGCCGCGCTTGGCAGCATCGCCAGCAAGCTGGGCGGTATCCCCAAGATTGTGCAGATGATCAGCACGATCTCTGCACTGGTTACTGCGCACCAGGCCCAGGAAGCGTCAGAACAGGCCGAACGTGCTGCCGACCATGCAGAAGAGGTCGCTGCCGATCCGCCGGTGACCGTGGTGCAGGTGCCGGTAGGGCGCGCAGCCTGATTATTGCGATGGCAGCCGATACCCCGCTGACATCGGTACTGCTCCACCTGCGGCCGAGGCCGCCATCACCTTCTTCGATACGGACGTGATGCGCACAAACGCCGTGCGCACTGTTGACGCGTTCTGCCGATAATGGCGCACCGCTGGCACTACGCCAGTCTGCTGCCAGGGCGCGCATGTCTCTTCCCATCGACTCATTGGATACTGCCGTTCCGGCAGCGTCGCTCCCGCCTCCTCCGGCACCGCGCCCGCGTGCTCCGGCGTCGCTGGTGGTGTTGGCCACGCTCGCGGTGGGTTACACCCTGTGGGCAGCGCAGACGATCATCCTGCCGGTGATGCTGGCGGCATTCTTCGCACTGATCGGCAATCCCATCCTGCGCGGATTGCGCAAGCTCTATATCCCACGTTTCCTTGGTGCCTTGATGGTGTTGTGCCTGGGTCTGGCTGGCACCGTGGCGCTGGCCGCGCAGCTGGCGGGCCCGGCTGCGGAATGGGTGCAGCAGGCACCGCGGCAGATGCGGCAGATTGCGCGCGATGTGCGCGATCTGGCCAAGCCGGTCATGCAGGCCAACCAGGCCGCAGAAAATTTTGCACGCGCAGCCGGCGGCGAAGGCCAGCGTAATGTGCAGCTCGTGCGCACGCAGATGGACGACCCGTACAAGGCGCTGGTGCGCACGCCCAAATTGGCCGCCTCGGTCCTGGCGGTGGTGCTGCTGACATTTTTCTTCATGGTTTACGGCGAAAGCCTGCAGCGGAATGCAATTGCCCTGCTGCCCAATCGACAGCAACAGCGTTTCACCACTGAAATCATGATGGACATCGAACGCGAGGTCTCGCGCTACGTGCTCACCATCAGCGTGATCAATACGCTGGTCGGTCTGGTATTTGCGGGAATCCTGTCTGTATTGAAGATTCCGCTGCCCGAAGCCTTGTTGTGGGGCACGGTGGTGGCGCTGCTCAACTTCGCCCCGTATGTGGGCCCGTTGATCGGCGTGATGCTGATGCTGCTGATGGGCTTCGTCGAATTCCGCACCACTTTGTCGTCGCTGCTGCCGGCCATTTTGTATCTGGCACTGCACACGATCGAAGGCCAGGTGGTGACCCCGATCGTGCTGGGCCGGCGCATGGCGATCTCGCCGCTGATGCTGATCCTGGCGCTGATGCTGTTCGGCTGGCTGTGGGGCATGGTCGGCCTGCTGCTGGCGGTGCCGCTGCTGGTCTGCATCAAGATGGTGCTGAGCCGGGTGGAAGGGATGCAGCGTTGGGCAAGGCTGCTTGAGTAGCTGGGATGGGGGATGGGGAATTCGGCATGAGGGATTCGCAAAGGCAGCTGCATTGCGCCAAGAGATTGGCCCAGGCGTCAGCATGCCGCTGTTGCCACTCCCCAATCCCTGCTCCCCAATCCCCTTTTGATCGCAACAACCGTAAAATCTGCCGATGAGCTTCCACATCAACGCCATCACTCTCGATCTCGACGATACGTTGTGGCCCTTTGCGCCGATCGGGGCGCGAATCGATCAGGTGCTGTACGACTGGATGCGCGAGCACAGCCCGGTCACCGCCGAGCGGTTTCCGGTGGAGGCGATGCGCGAACTGCGCGAGCGCAGCTTTGCCGACAACCCCCACCTGCATCACGATCTCAGCGCGCTGCGTCGGTTGACGCTGGAAATGGCGCTGCGCGAGAGCGGTGGCGATCTAGCGCTGCTTGAACCGGCCTATGACGTGTTCTACGCCGCGCGCAACCAGGTGGAATGCTATCCGGATGCGCTCGACGCACTGGCACGCATCGCTGCGCATGTGCCGGTGGCGGCGCTCAGTAACGGCAATGCCGATCTGCAGCGCATCGGCTTGATGCATCACTTTGCGTTTCAACTGGGCTCGCGCGAGCACGGCAGCGCCAAGCCAGATCCGAGCATCTTCCTGGCCGCGTGCGCGCGCCTGGAGGTGCCACCGGCGCAGGTGCTGCATGTGGGCGACCATGTGCGCATGGACGTGCTCGGCGCGCTGGATACCGGCTTGCGTGCGTGCTGGATCAACCGCGAAGGTGCGCAGTGGTCGCACCCGACCCAGCAGCCGGATCTGGAGTTCGACTCCATGACCGGGCTGGCCGATTGGCTCGACGCACAGCAGCCGCATCCAGACGCCGCACACGATGGCATCCGCCTTCCCGGCTGAGCCACTTTGGCTCGGCGCACGGCGCCGCATTGGAGGATTCCCATGTCGCAGCTCACCGGTTTTATCGATCCCAACGCCGCCGCGTTGCCACTGTATGTGTTCGACCGCGCAGGCTTCGTGGCTTGGTGCGCCGAACAGCCCACGCGCGTGTTGTCGTGGGCACAGGCGCAGCGCTTCGATGCGGCGCAAGGCAGCGTGCTGCTATTGCCGGGCGAACACGGGCTGGCCGGGGCAATCCTGGGCATCGGCGACCGCGCCGATGCCTACGCTTACGCACACGCGCCGATGGCCCTGCCGCCCGCAAGCCGCTGGACGCTGGCCAGCGCGCTGAGCGATACCGAGCAGGCGCTGCTGCACCTGGGCTGGGGATTGGGCGCGTATCGCTTTTCGCGCTATCGCAAGGTGCCGCGTGCGCCGGCCGAACTGGCGGCTACGCCATCGGCAGAAACGCGCGCCTTGATCGACGCCTGCGTGCGCGTGCGCGACTGGGTCAATACGCCCACCGAACAGATGGGCCCGCAGCACCTGGAAGATGCCGCGCGCGCACTGGCGCAAACGCATGGCGCGCAGGTCGAGGCGATTGTCGGCGAGCAGTTGCTGGCGCAGAACTTCCCCACCATCCATGCAGTGGGACGCGCCTCGCATCGTGCGCCGCGCCTGATCGCGCTGCGCTGGGGTGCGGCCGAGCATCCGCATCTGGTGCTGGTCGGCAAGGGTGTGTGCTTCGATACCGGTGGGTTGGATCTGAAACCGGCCGATGGCATGCGCAATATGAAAAAGGATATGGGCGGCGCGGCGCATGCGTTGGCGCTGGCTGGCCTGGTGATGGCGCAGCAGTTACCGGTGCGGCTGACGGTGCTGATTCCTGCGGTGGAAAACGCCGTCGGCCCGGATGCGTTCCGCCCCGGCGAGGTCATCACCACCCGCGCCGGCGTCACGGTGGAAGTGGACAATACCGATGCCGAAGGCCGCCTGGTGCTGTGCGATGCCTTGAGCTACGCCACCGAACAGCGCCCCGATTTGATCCTGGATTTCGCAACGCTCACCGGCGCCGCACGCATCGCGCTAGGCCCGGATCTGCCTGCGCTGTTCGCCAACGACGATGCCCTGGCGCAGGCTTGGCTGAGCGCTGGCGAGCAGACCCGCGACCCGGTCTGGCGCATGCCGCTGTGGCGCCCGTACCTGCGTTATCTCAATAGCCACGTGGCCGACATGGCCAACGCCGGCTCGCGCATGGCCGGCGCAGTCACCGCCGCGTTGTATCTGGAGCGCTTCGTTGCACCCGGCCAGCTCTGGGCGCATCTGGACGTCTACGCCTGGAACGACAGCGACCGCCCCGGCCGCCCGGCTGGTGGTGAAGCACTGGCGTTGCGCTCGGCGTACGCGATGCTCAAAGCGCGTTACGGCCGCTGAGCGCGGCTGCCGACACTCCGGCTACGCGAGGCAGGCCCGCTCGGTGTGTGCGAGCGACAGGTCGACCCATGCGCTGCAGATCGTCTGCGACGTACGCCTGCTGGCTGTCAACGAGATGCTGTTGGCAGTGCATGTGCGTACGCCGTAAGAAATCAGCAAGCCGCTTGCGGGCTGCAATGACCCCGCGTGCGCAGCAACGGCGCGATCGTGCGCCTGCGCGTTTGCGCGACCTGGCAGATGAAGGCGAAAACGATATCGCCTTCGGCGCATTAACGCGTTTGTAGATGGCGGCCGCGGCCTCTACCGGGGAACGTGCGCAAAACAACGCAATGCAGGCAGCCATCTGCGTCGTTACCCGTCGTTTGGATCATCCATCGGCGACTTTGGTCGTGGCATCACACCGCAGACGCACTGAAGCTTGGACTATTCGCCCACGGGTCTGCCTGTGCCGCACGTTGGCGACCTCGGCGAATCACCAAACCGCACGTCGTCTCACCGCATTGACCCTTTACCGCATCGACCACCGGAGCCAGCCATGAACGTGCCACCTCCCTCTCCACCGCCACAGCGCTCACGTGCTGTGGCGCCGCTGCTCGGCATCGCCGCGATTGCCGCCGGCATTGCGGTTGCGTTCGCCTGGACCGCCGGCTGGATCGGGAGCGACCGGCTCACCGCCGCGCGCATGACCGACACCATGGAAGCCAGCGGGCCGCCGCATCCGGGCTTTCGCCGCGCACACACCAAGGGCGTGTGTGTGAGCGGGGAATTCAAGGCCAACGGCAAAGCCACCTGGCTGTCGTCGGCACGCATTTTCAGCCAGGACAGCACGCCGGTGCTCGGGCGCATGTCGATCGGCGGCGGCGACCCGCATGGCGCCGATGGCGCGGCGCGCGTGCGCAGCATGGCGCTGCTGTTGCGCAGTGACGACGGGCAGGAATGGCGCACCGCGATGAATAGTTTTCCGTTCTTCGTGGTGGCCACGCCGGCAGGTTTTCAGGCATTGAATGTAGCCTCCACGCCGGACCCGGCTACCGGCAAACCCGATCCGGCCAAGCTGGCCGCGTTCGGCAAGCACTATCCGGAAGCGGCCAAGTTTCAGCAGTGGGCCAAGACCGCGCCGTGGTCGGACAGCTGGGCCAACACGCAGTACAACGGGGTGAATGCGTTCCGCGCGATTGCCGCCGATGGACGCGAGCGCTACATCCGCTGGTCGATGCGCCCGCACACACCGTTCAAGGAACTGAGCGCCGACCAGCGCGCGCACGCCGATGGCGATTTTCTCGCCACCGATCTGGACACGCGCCTGGCGCAGGGACCGTTGCGCTGGGATCTGGTGCTGACCGTCGCCGAGCCGGGCGATCCGGTCGACGATCCGTCGCAGCCGTGGCCGGAAAGCCGCAAGCAACTCGTGGCCGGCACCGTCTCGATCGATCACGCCGAACCACAGGCCACCGGCCCGTGTCGCGATCTCAATTACGACCCGCTGATTCTGCCCAAGGGCATCGCCGGATCGAACGACCCAATCCTGGCGGCACGTTCGTCGGTGTATTCGCACTCGTTCAATCGTCGCGAACACGAAATCGCCAACGGCCAAGGCAGCGCTGCCACCGGCCAGGGAGCCCACCCATGAGCAGCCATACCCACTTCAATCTGCCTGCCCGCGTGCTGCACTGGCTGATGGCGGCAATGATCCTGACCATGCTGTTCGTCGGCGTAGGCATGGTCGCCTCGGTTACGCAGCGGCCATGGTTGATCGATCTGCATCGTCCGCTGGGCATCGCGATTCTGATTCTTGCGGTGCTGCGGTTGATCAACCGTCTGCGTCACCGCCCACCGCCGTTGCCGGCCGATCTGCCCGCGTGGCAGAAGGCCGCCGCGATTGCGTCGCACTGGTTGCTGTATGCGCTGATGCTGGGGATGCCACTGATCGGCTGGGCGATGTTGTCGGCCGGTGGTTATCCGATCGTGCTGTGGCCGGGCGCGAACTTGCCAGCGATCGCACCGCACGATCCGGCGCTATATGCGTGGTTGCGTAGCGCACACGGCTGGTTGGCATATCTGTTGTTCGCCACTGTGCTGGGGCATTTGAGCGCTGCGCTATTTCATGCCTGGATACGGCGGGATGGCGTGTTTTCCAGCATGGCGGGTGGGGGGCGGTAGGCCAGCTCTCGGAGCTGTCCACGGCTGCGCAGATCACAGGCATCTCCCCAGCTGGACAAAAGCTGGGGGCATAAGGTCAATATGGCCGGGGGAGCCGTAATCAGCGCCCGGTTGCGATCCCTCGCCCGATCGCCGCCCAATAAGATTGGCTAACAAGTGGCGATTGCACGCGCGATCGTGTCCGACCCTGAGGTTTCCCCACGTTTTCCCGAGATAGATCAGCTGGTTGCACCCGGATCGTGTAGAAACAAGTGCGCGCAT
>NZ_MDEJ01000136.1 GCF_002940065.1 Xanthomonas populi | reverse complement strand
AGCGGGGCGGGGTGTTTGGCTTGTGGGCCTTAGCATCCTTTCCCTCTTGCACGGCTTCGCCGGCGGGATTAGGATGGGGGCATCGATTAGGCCCCATTGCTCTGGTGTTCCCGCCAGACCAGTGATGAAAAAGCCGCCCTTGCCGGGGCGGTTTTTTCGTTTTCGGCATCCGCCCATTACACCGGCGGGCTGCCTCGTTGTTTTGGTACGTCTGGTGCTGAATCTACCTTCTTGCAGGAGCGAGCGTACTCGCAGGAAAGGTGGTGGACGGTACGCGGTCATCAAAACCGGATAGGCAGAAGCGGGAACCGGCAGGCCTTGCGGCCTCCGCGCACCGCCCACCATAGAACTGGCGAGCTAAATAAAAGCGCCAGCATCGGACGATGGGCGCTTGCGCGCTCCTGCCATCTTGATCGGTTTGATGTGCCGAATCGCTGATTGTGCAGCGATAGGCCAATCCTCTCGCCAACAGGCGAACGTGTCAACCGCCTCTTAAACCGTCGTCTCCTCGACCGCCGCCGCTGCTTTGGCTTGCAGATTGAGTAACGTAACGATAACGGCGTGCAGGTCGACGTACTGGGTGTGACGTTGGAAGGCGGCTGCCGGCGATTCCGGGTCACTTGGATCGGTCTGCAAATGCTCCTGGAACTGCTCGGCCAGCAAACCAGCCATGAAAGCGACGTGCGCGTGGTTGGCCTGCAACACACTGCGGCCAATGGCCTCGAAGTTGTGCATGCTGTCAGATAGCCACATGACATCGCGCGCCACCGTGCGACTGGCAAGGGTGGTATCGGCGCGGTAGGCACTATATTGCCGGATAGCCAACGCGGTGGTGCCAGTGAAAAGCACCAAGCTGGCCAACTCGTCGGTGTAATTGATGCCCATGGTTTTTGTCTTCCTCGGGAGGGCAGGGAGGGCGCAGTGCCGGCGAGAGAAGGGGCGCATAAGGCCACACGGTTGAGCACAGCGCCGGCGTTCAATCAAAGTGGAGCTTCCGGCATGGACAGCTTGACGTACTCGGCAAGACGTTCTCTGGCCTCACTAATGTCGAAAGCGTTGGGGTCGAATGGGCCCCCTAACCACTCCGTGAGTTCGCGTCGGCGGGCACTGCTGCGGCCAGCAAGTACCCTGAGCATCTCCGCATAGCCCCATGGCCCGCCACAATCCTCCGGCGGACAGGCGTTTTTGCCGGTAATCAAGTGCGGATAACTTCCTGTTGGTTTTTCCATCAGCTTTTCGACGGTCACTCGGTGTTGCCAGTCATCGCCAAAGTCATAGGTGTAGATCAGCGTCTCTCCAATGTCAGAGACATCGCTCAAGCGGCGCTTACTGGAAATCTCGCTGCCATTGCCATGCCCGAACGAGAACAGGTGCATCAATTCCCAGCCCATCGCGCCTTGGATGAAGTAGTGCAGCTGCGCCAATTCCACATCAGCGTAGGTATCGAGCCGACGCCAGACTGTGGGGGAGATGCCAAGCAACTGGATTTTGAGCCTCCATACGGGTGGGTGGCTGATCATCGAAACGGACACATTAGTGGAGCGTAATGCGTTCATGGGGTGGCCTCTGGATCGTGGTCGGCGTTGTCGGTCTGCCCGGTTGCTGCTTGCAGGGCGTCGAACTCGCTATCGGTCTGGGCGCGCAACAACGAGCCGGTCAACTTGTCCAGCAGCGGCTGTCGCTGGCTGAAAACGCGTTCCACCGACGCGATCAGGGCGTTGTAGAAGCCCTCGCCCGCCGCGTTGCTGGCAGGCGTGGCAGCAGGCAGGCGTGCAAACAGGTTCTTGGTCGTAAGCGTGGTTAGCTCAACCAGCATCTGATTGCCGAAGTGCACGTTGCGCACCTCGTTGCGCAGCGATCGCAACTCCTTCAAGACCAGCATTTCTTCGGCTTTGGCGTGTTCGGGGTCGTAACGCTCGGCCAGCGCGGCCTCCACCACAGCGCGCAACGGGATGCGCCGCTCGGCGGCTTCACGTTTTGCGAGCTGCATGAGCCGTGTTTCGACTTGGGTGTGCAGGATGGTCTTACCGCCAGATTTCTTCATGGGAGCATGTAGTCCATGTCGTCGTCGGCTGCATCCATGCCATCGGCTTTGGCGACGGGGCTGACGGTGATTTCATGGGTGTGGATGTCGGCATCGGCGCCGATATCGTCATCGAGCATGGGCGCGGCTTCGACGGCCACCTCATGTGCGGGCATCGGCTCGGGGGTGGCGTCCAGGTCGCGGGAGTCTTGGACGGCCGGCTGCAGGGCGGCCGCCACCGCGACCGGCACCACAGCGGGGGTAAGCTTGGTCCACGGGTTGCCGGCGACTGGCGGCCCGTAGGGGTATGGCCTGGCGCTGGTGTTGGCGACCGGTGCGTACTTGTGGGTCGGATCTAGCACCTTGCCGCGTTCGTCAGTCGGCGGCACCAGGTCGCAGAACCGTTTGTCGCTGTAATACTTGATCTTCATGGCCATGATCGGCGGCAGGCCTGCGACAACGATGATCTTCTTGGACGGGTCCATTTCCCGCACCTCGCCTGGGGTCATCAGGGCGCGGGCCGATTCTTGGTTGGACACCATCACGTGCCCTAACCAGCCGGACAAGCGCCCGCCGGTGTAGTTGGTCTGCTGGTGGATCTCCGTCGTCATGCCAAGCGAATCGCTGATGCGCTTGGCCGTCTCGTCGGTGTTGGGCGCATACCACACGTGGATGTGCGCGCCATCCATGACGGTGTTGCTCGGCCCGTAATACTTGACGATCTGGTTGTAGCTCTGATTGATCATCATGCACTTGATGCCATAGCCGGCCACATAGCCCAGCCCTTCCTCGAAGAACTCCAACTTCCCCAGCGAGGGGAACTCATCGACCAGCAACAGCAGCCGATGCTTGTTGCCCTCCGGGTGCAATTCCTCGGTCAGCCGGCGCGTGATCTGTTGCAGCATCAGCCGGAACAAGGGCCGCAGACGTGATTTGTCGCTCGGCGGACTGATCAGATACAGCGATAGCGGGTATGGCGCACGCATCAGGTCGATGATGCGGAAGTCACTTTCGCTCGTCGCCGTTCCCACAATGGGGTCGTAGTAGAGGTTGAAGAAGCTGCGCGCCGTGGAGTGCACGCCGCTGCGCTCGTTAGCGCTCTTGTTGAGCATGGCCCTGGCACCGATCGCCACGACAGGATGCACCTTGCCGTTGCGATGTTTGGTGTCGAGCATGTATTGCAAGGTGGCCTCCATCGTACGTTCCGGGTTGTCCAGGAACATGGCGATGCCTGCCAAGGTCTTGTCTGGCTCGGCGTACAGCACGTGTAGGACCACCGCCAGCAGCCACGAATCGGCCTCTTTGCTCCAATGGTCCGGTTTGCCCTTGCCGTCCGGGTCAACCAGCATGTCGGTAACGTTCTGGGCGTCCTTCACCTCGTTGTCGCCGGGGCGAATCTCGGCCAGCGGATTGAACCTGCAGGTGTCGCGCTGGGTTGGGTTGAATTTCAACGCATAGCCGATCCGGCTCCGGTAGCCCGATGTCAGCTCCCAGTTCTCGCCCTTGATGTCGTTGACCACCACGCTCGCCTGCCAGTTCAGCAACGTGGGCACGACGATGCCCACGCCTTTACCCGACCGGCTCGGCGCGGTGACTTCCAGATGCTCCGGGCCGTTGTGGGTGAGGTACTGACCGTCTTCGGTCATGCCGAGTACCACGCCGGCCTGGCCCAGCAGGCCAGACTTCTCGATTTCCCTGGCCTCGGCCCAGCGCGCCGAGCCGTGCGTCAAGACCGTCTCCTGGGCGCGGGTGCGGAAGATGGCCACCGCAACCATGGCGACGAAGCCCAGCGCTGCAAATACGGCGACGATGTAGATCGCCCTGGTGAAGATGTCCGGCGCGTAGGCGTTGTAATCCCACAGCCACGGGAAATATGACCACGGCGCATAGATGCCGTGGCCGGCGATCTGGAACCAGGGCGCACCGAGCTGGGGTTGGTAGGCCAGCGCATAGGCGACGTACTGGCCCGCTGCCCACACCCCAAGAAAGATGCAGAGCACGCAGGCGACCATGGGACCGCCCCGCAGTCCGCCAGCGTGACGGGTTTTCTCGCGTTGTTTGCTTTGTGGTGCCATCGGTTTAACTCCGTGTGAGTCCTAACGATTTGCCCTTGTCCAGCACATCCATCGCAGCAAAACGGATGCGCACCGACTGGAATGTTTGGTTCATGCTCTGGCCCTTCGCCAGCTGCACCGCGACGGTGTTGCCAAGCTGGCCCTGCAGGCCATCCTTCGCCGGCACCACCGCAAACGTTCCGTTTTGCACAATCACCGCATGGGGGCCGCTGGGCAGGTTCTCTATGGCCTCCACTGTTCCCTGAAAGCGGCGGGCTACATCGAGATTGACCGGCTGGCCATACTTGGACGCTAGCCGTTTCTGTGCATCGGCCAGCTCCATGCCGCGCATGTCTTCGTCAAAGCCGGCCTTGAGGCGCACGCCCGCAGGAGTGCGCTCGGCCATCCGCAGTGCGACCAGGCGGTCGGTGCGCGCTTCCAGCGCTTCCAGGAACTGCGCTTGCGTGCGGGTGCGGCTGGTAGCGCCCTTCATCTGCTCAAGGCGACCAGCGGTCAGCTGCTCGTCAAGGAACGTTCGCCCGATGACTTGGCTCTGGCGGTTGAGCGAGCCTTGCGCCTTAACGTCCAGACGCACGAATGAGTTTTTGTCACGGGCAATGGCTGGATCACCATCGAGCCGCGCCAAGAGGTCTGCCGGCACACGGAACGTGCCGTCAGGCAGCTTGGTGACATGTCCTCGGCTCGCCAGCGCTTCCATGCGATTGACGTGCGCATCGATGTAGGACTCCGGCGTTGCATTCGCAGGCAAGCGCTTCGGGTCCCACGCCTTCACCTCGGCCAGATGCGCGTCAGGGAGATAGACGCCGCTTTTCAAGCGCCTTAGCACGTTCTTGTCCGCAGACGTGGCGGCTGGCGGCGTGTAGGTGCCCAGCTCCACGGTGTCGCCGATGCGTCCGCGCTCAGGCATGTGTCGTTCTGAGTGCATGCTAAGCGTCGCGTAATGCACCTGGCCGTCGAATCCGCCAACGATGACGTACTCAGTGCCTGACAGTTTGTCTGCCAATCCGCGATCAAGGATGACACCCTGCACGGATGCAGCGTTCAGGCTGTCCTTGTCGGCCAGCAGTCCGCGCCGGCTACGTTCGGCGTCAATGTGCGGCTTGAGCTCTGTTGCTAACCTGCGCTCTTGCGCCATCGCACGCATCGCCTCCGGCGCGTTAGCATGGATCTTCCAGCGACCGGGCATCTGTTCGGTGGCTAAGCCGTGGTCACGCAAGATCGCCAGCCGCTGTAGCCGCAATTGCCGCTGTGCATTGCGGAACGGATCTGCATGCACCTTGCCGGCATGGATTAGGCCGCTTTCGCGGCTCTGCTGCTCCCGAAGCATGGACGCATCCAGACCCGTCCAGCGCTCTTGCATGACCTCCTTTGCAGCAGAGCGATAGATGTCGATATCGCTCCGATATCCCAACTCGCGCGTTGCCAGCTCACGTGCCCGCTCGCGCATACCATTGCTGATGTAGTCGCGGCTAATCACTAGGTCGCCACCCTTGTCATCCACCCCACGCAAGATGATGTGCACGTGTGGGTTGTCGGTGTCATGGTGGGCGACCGCCATCCAGTCCAGTTTTGTCCCTAGATCCCGCTCCAACTGTTGCATCAAATCGCGGGTGTAGCTTTCTAGATTCAAGTTCGCGCCATCTTCCGGCGAGACGATGAATCGGAACGAATGCCGGTCAGGTTCTGCTCGATCCACGAACTGCGATGTCTGCTCACGCGTGAGTTCGCCCGTGTCGGTAAATGGGCGAGCCGGCCCACCATCCTTGTCTACGCCGTGGCGCTGCGCATAGTCCACGTGCCGCTGCATGGCGGCTTTTGTTCCGACCCGTGGCGCTGCAACCACACGGGCCTTGATGGTGACGCGCTGCTGTCGGCTTCCGGTGTTAATCCTGACGCCAGCAGCGCGCCCAGCATGGTGCGTGGTCGCGCCGGAAATGCGCCCGGTACGTGCCGCCCGCTTGGCAGCGCTTTTGACACGGCTAATGACTTCGTTGACCTGGGAGTTGTTACGCGCCTGGCGGCCCTTGGACAGACGAACGCGCAGCGGTTTGTCGGTGCTGCTTGCACCCTGACTGCCGTTCCCAGCGCCCTTGTCTTGCCCTGCTGAGCTGCGCTTTTCACTGCCGACCACGGTCGTCTCCCGGCTCTAAAAAACTATGTTGTAAATTACAACAAGGTTAAATGACAATGTTGTAAGAAAAAGCTAATAGAAATAGTCAGTTAAAACCCACATACCACACACACTTTTATCTTGTCCTTCTTTTCCGCTTCTCCGTTTTTGCCCTCCGACGCCCTCACCCCTCCGATCACACCCACCTTCGCAGAATGCACAGTCCCCGCCCTGGCTCCGCTGTAGCGCGTCTCGGAATCGACGGCCTTGTGCAGCACACGCCCTATCCGACGCGACCCGCAAAAAGCCGCACAAGCGGTCAGCGTGGCCTCGGTTGTGCAGCCTTCGGTCCGGTCCCCGTGAACCCTGTGGGCGCGGCTGCGGGCGACATCACGGGAACAGCATTGGCTTGGGCTTTGGTGGACCAGCGGCCGCTCACCTTCCCGCTTGCCGGGAAGTTCACCGCCACCCCAGCCGCTTGCGACACCCAGCTCACGTAACCATTGCTCAATCCGCGCGACTCGTTGCCGGTGTTGTACGTCGACAAGGCGCCCAGCAGTGCAGGCTTTTCGGCGCGATATTTGGCCCATGTCTGGGCGTAGTTCCGCGCCAAAATGAAGGTGCCAATACGGATGTTTACGCATGAGTCCAGTAGGTCAACCGGCGTCACTCCGAACTTGGTCAGATGCTGCGAGTTGATCTGCATCAGCCCGATATCTGTACTGCGACCGGCCCGCACCTGTTCGACTGCGATCCGCTGGGCATCATCAAACCTGGTCGGGTAGAAGCTACGGACCTGGTTGTTGATGGCATACGGATTACCGCCACTCTCGTGCTTGATGATTGCTTGCACGGTTTGCGGATGTACACCGATGGAACAGGCGAGAATCACCGACATGAGGTCACTCATGATCGACTCCTATCGAGGGCCATTGCGTCCACAGTGGTGTGATGCTTCCGACAACTGCCGACAGTGGAACGAACCCGTAATAGCGGCCGTCATAGCTGTTGGCGAGACCATCACCGATGGTGAAGATGTGCCCCTCTGGAACACGCCTGCAGCCCTGTAAGACGTGAGGCAATGGCACGCCTGTTCGATCTGTGGCAGCGACCGCGCCCACACGCCGATAGGTGGATGGGTGCCCTGCGGTCGTTGGGGTTGCAATGCTGACTTCGGTGTTGACGCACACCGTGTCGCCGGCAACCGCACCGACACGCTTGATGTAGAGACTTCCGGGCTTCATCCAGCCGCGTTCAAAACCATAACGCGCTGCCGCATTGTGTGGCGGAAATGCGACCAGCTGGCCTCGCTCTGCCCTGTGCGTATTGCGATTCAGGAAGTACAGACCTTTCGCCACGCTTGGCGAAAGGTTGGCAATCACGGTGTAGCCTAGCGAGGCCAGACCGCGCGCACTCGCACATCCAAGTGCGGGGGCAAGAATTGCAAGCCCTAGGCCTAGTGCTAGTCCATTGAGTACCTTTTTTCGTGCCACAGACATGCCGCTAACCTCGCCTTTTGCGGGGGATTTTGGCTCTCACGTCGGCAGTTAAAACCTTCAACCGCGCCAGTGGCATGCGCTGGAAAAACTGTTCGATACGCGCCAATTCTAGCCGATTTAGGGAGTCGATTTTTGACCGATTCAGCGCTAACCAGGCGACGTATGCACGCACCCGCGTTGCACCTGTGATGTCCGCCAGAATTGCGACATCCGGGCGCACTGCCGGCACGCTTTCGCCCGCCTGTCTTGCCGGTAATGCCTGACATAGCACAACCCGCCATCGCGTTGTGCCGTAGTCGTTCTGCTCCCATAGATCGAGTGCAAACCGGTCACCTGGTGCGAAGCTCAGTATCCGGCGACGGGTGCCGTCTTCGCCAATCACCCAGCGGCCAACCTGGCGCGGCTTGCCGGCCAGAATCCGCCGGTTCGTGCAACCCTTGGCGAAGGCTTCGATGACCTGGGCGCCCATCGTCAGGCCTGCATGCACGCATGCTTGACGCTTTGCATGCAGCTTGTCGCAGCCCGACCACTGCACAAATGCATGCAAACCGCATAAGCAGCTTGCATACTTGCATGCATCGATTGCGATAGTATGCAAGTATGCAAGCATGCAAGCATGCGCGCATGCATATTGCTTTACATGCGTGCATGCACAGCTGCAAGCATGCGCGCATGTAAAATTGCGTGCAGGCTAGTATGCGAAAATGCGTGCAACTAAACATGCAAGCTGCCTTGCATGCGCGCATGCGTTATTCGGCGTCGCTGGAATCGGCGTTGTCGGACTTCGACGACATCGCCGACAACGGCGCAAGGCCCATCGATTCGAGGAACATCGAGATGCCTACGACGGTGACGTCCTGGATGGTCATACCGTGGGTGTAGCGAAACTCAGAGATCCGGCGCAGGTCCTCGTCCGTCAAGTGACGAATGGTGATCGAGCGGTTGGCCCCCACCTTTGGCGCGCTCTTCGCCATCCCTGCCTTGGGAGCTGTCTGCGTGGTTGGTTCGGCCGACTTGGCCGATCGCGTCGGCTTGTCTGGTTGGCTGTTCTTGTCCATAGAGCGAAGCTTGCCGGAGAGTCCAGTGGTCATACGTGGGTTCCTTTGGTTGTGCTTAGAAGCGTGTGCACTTCGCGCCACAGGGCGCGAATCTCAAATGCGGCTTTGCCTGCCGGTTCGTATTCGCCCACGGCCTGGCCGTGAGCAAGGGCGCGGCGGTAGGCCGTCCGGTCGTGTATGACCGTGTCCAGCACCGGGATACCGGTGCTGGCTAGCTCCCGTTCCACTTCACGCGTCTCGCTGGCGCGGATCGGGGCGCTGGACAAAATGAACGCCCCCGGCTTGCCGCTGGCCTGCAGCAGTCGGATCGATGCCGGGGCGGCGGCCAGGTCCAGCAGACTCGGGCGGACCGGCATCAGGGCAAGGTCCGCATGCTCGAGCGCGGCCGCAATGCCCGCGGATGCGTGCGGGGGGGTGTCCACGATCAACAGGTCATAGCCTTCCTCGGCTGCGGCCTGGACCGCTGCGCCGACGTTGGCGGACGTGATGGCCACCACTTCCAGCTTCTCGTCCTTCCGGGTTTCGGCCCACGCCTTGGCAGAACCTTGGGGATCGGTATCAGCCAGCGCCACGCGTAGGCCAGCTTGTTGCGCCGCTACAGCGAGGTGGACCGCGATCGTCGTTTTGCCTGCGCCTCCTTTCTGGACGGCGATAGCTATGGTTTTCATGCGCTGCGCTCCTGGTAGAAATCACTTGCTCGGGGCAAGTGTGCAATACCATAGCAAAATGCATGCAAACATGCAAGCTGCTTTAGATGCAGTCATGTTTGCATGCATGCATGACTGCGTGCATGCTTAAGTGGCGCCGCGACAACGCGGCTTGGCCTGGCCGGCCTTGGGCGAGGCGGGCGAGGTGGCCGCCGACTCAAACACAGACAGCCGGCCCCGTAGAGTGGCTGCATCCTCGCGGGCCTGGCCGGCAGCGTTGCGCTGCTCGGCAGCAACCAAGTGCGCCCGATCTAGCTCGGTGCGCAACTCGCTGGCGCGGGCCTCGGCCGTGCTTGCACGCTGCTGCAGGTCCACCAGCTGCGCTTACGTTTCGCCGGCTATCCGGCCGCTTTTACACGATGAAACGCCTGGCTCGTATGCGTTCCAGGGGAGATTGCGCCTGGTCGCTCGCTGCGCCTGGTCCCCGGCGACGCTGTGCCCTCGTCCTGGCCGAAGCTCAATGCAGGCTCAAGGGGCATGCACGTCCCAACGCCAGCCATATCACTCCCTGCCGACCCGCTTTTGCTCTTTGCGGGAGGGAACCGCCGCCACTGCGCGCCCATTCTGGTTGGTTTCCCGATTTTTCTCATGCGCAGTGGCGGTGGGAGGGGCGCAGCCCCTCTATCGAGCTTCTAACGTTGTCGGCGCCGCGTAGCGGCGGCGACGCCGATCTGCTGTTGAGCGCTCTACTGACTGTGCTTTCAACCATAGGTTGACTGGATGGACTGACAATTAAACAGGACAA
>NZ_MDEJ01000135.1 GCF_002940065.1 Xanthomonas populi | reverse complement strand
CATCATCGGCTCACCACACAAACGGGCACGGCCTTAGGATCTGCTGCGGACTCAGTCGCTGCGCCAGGCCCGCATGCAGCGTCGCCACCATTGCCGTATCGATACGTGGATGGCTGCTCGCTTGGCCGCGCCGCTGACTGACCTGATGCTGTGCGGCTTTGGCGCGCTAGGCACCACCATGGGCGTTGCGCGCGCGTCCAATCCACCAGCCGATCGGAAATATCCCGCCGACCGAGGCTGAGGCCAACGACTATTCGCACTCCCCCTGAGTCCGTCATGTCGGCGTGACTCAAACCAAGGGGCCTCCGGGAAACCCGGGCGGTTCACTTCGCGTCCGATGCGCAGCGTGGAATAACGTTTTCGCTTGGTCTTGCATGGCGCCAGCCAAGCGGCGTGACCGGAGTGTTCGCTGGCCATTCCTGCCAGCCAGCACGCTTCCACTGCCTTCAACACCACCGGCTCGCTCAGGGCATGCATGCGCTCACCTGCATCGGCAAGACACCTCTGCAATACTTCACTGGCGCGCATGGTCGCCAGTCCTTGTATGGCTTAGAGCGGCTAACAAAACGTAGCGAGCAGTCGTCAGGTGGGTGCGGACGGCGCGCTCAGAACCGGAGTGTACGAGTGGTACATGCCGATTCCGAGCACCGGCCGCGCCCGCCTGGCGGCTGCGCAGTAGTTTTGTTAGCCGCTCTTAGTCACCCTGAAGACGGCGCCAGGCGCGCGTTCGTTTCCATCGGTTCATGACGCAAGGTTCTGATGCGTAAAGCGAAAACGTGGGGATACCTCAGCATCAGGTAGGCAATTTTCCGCCCGGAGAATTGCTGCCCCCTGGCATTCCAACCCACAACGCCGTCCTAAAGGAGAACTCCAATACACCGTCTGACCGCTCAGGATTTCCACCCCGATCTGCTCGCGCTCTATGACGGCTATGTGCACGGCAAACTCAGCCGGCGCGATTTTCTCGATCGTGCCGCCGCATTCGCGGTGGCCGGGTTAAGTGCGGCGGCGATTCTGGAATCGCTCAGCCCCAACTACGCACTGGCCACGCAGGTGGAGTTCACCGACCCGGACATCGTGGCCGAGTACATCACTTATCCCTCGCCCAACGGCCATGGCCAGGTGCGCTGCTATCTGGTGCGTCCGACCAAGGTGACCGGCGCGGTGCCTGGCGTGGTGGTGGCGCACGAAAATCGCGGCTTGAATCCGTATATCGAAGATGTCGCACGGCGCGTGGCTAAGACCGGCTTTATCGCGCTGGCACCGGATGGGTTGAGTTCGGTCGGCGGCTACCCCGGCAACGACGAGAAGGGTCGCGCGCTGCAGGCGCAGGTCGATCCCACCAAACTGATGAACGACTTCTTCGCTGCGGTGGACTATCTGATGCGCCGCGACCGCACCACCGGCAAGGTCGGCATCACCGGCTTTTGCTATGGCGGCGGTGTGGCCAATGCGGCGGCGGTGGCGTATCCCGAGCTGGCGGCGGCGGTGCCGTTCTATGGCCGTCAGCCCACCGACGCCGAGGTCGCCCGCATCCGTGCGCCACTGCTGCTGCATTACGCCGCAGAAGATGAGCGCATCAATGCCGGCTGGCCGGCGTATGAGGCCGCGCTCAAGGAACAGCGTAAGGTTTATCAGGCCTACCTGTATCCGGGCACCAATCACGGCTTTCATAACGATTCCACGCCGCGCTACGACAAGGCGGCTGCGACGTTGGCCTGGGATCGCACCATCGCGTGGTTCCGGCGCTACCTGGTGTGAGTGGGTCGGTGCGGCAGTTGCTAGTGTCGCCGACGTAGGTCTGTTGGTACGAGCAAGCGCAGAGTCGCTGTGTCTGCCCGCACACGCACTGCGCCTATCGCGATCCGAGGTGCGTTGGCCACGAACTGAGTGTTCTGCTCACGCAGTCCAGGCAACCTCGCTCAGCCAGGCGACATAAAGCCTCGCTCCCATGGGACGCGAAGGCACGGGTTGCGCGCCACTGCCGCGCGCGCCTCAGTGCGCCTTGCTGCTAGCGCGGCCGGGGCGCGGAGCGGGGGGTGGGGAATTGCGCGTGGCGAAGCGCTGGTGCTGGCTGTCGCATCACACAAAAGATCCCGCCGAAAGGCGGGGTCTTTGTGTGCGCTTCACGACTGCACAGGTGCGTGCCGGCAGCCATTTCCGTTGGTCGCAACGTCAGGGCGAACGCGCTGTGCTCATTGCTGTTTCATCGCGCAATGGGTGCGGTTGCGCAATCGCTTCCGGTTCCGGGGAGGCGGTCTGTCTCGCGACCTCGGCGGCGTCGTCCATCTCAGGGACTTCGGAGATTTCGGTGATCGTGACGCTGCTAGGCCGCGTCTGCGACGCCGCACCCGGGTCCTGGATCACTTGCAACATGGCGTCTCCGACCATCCGCTCGTACTGCTGCGCCTGTTCCGGCGACAGACTTTCCACGTAACTCGCCGTGCGTTGCACGTTCTGGACCAGCTCTTCGGGCGAGGACGGCATGCGGGTTGCGAGCTGGGTGCCGTCGGGTCCCTTGAACACCCGCATCACCTGCCGCCCGCCCCAGTTCATCGCCAGTTCCGCGCCGCGCGCCATCGGACCCGGCATCGTCATCGACATCAGCGACATGATCGCGCCGGCGTAGTAGGGCGATGCCGATGATGCTTCGATCAAGCTCTTGTCTGCGAATGTCTTGGACAGTTTTTCCACACCCAGCGCTAGCACCATGACCATGCTGCCGGAGCACATGGCCTTGAAGCGCTCCATCGTGTCCTGGCGGGTCGCGTGCTTGTTCAAGGCCGACTGCATCATCACCGTCGTCACCAGGGCCGAGTCGGCCACCATGTCCACCGTGCCGATCCGATCCGGCTGGATCAGGTAGACGGTCATTCCGGCCACGCCGGCACCCAGCAATGCCAAAGCCAATTTGGAAGAGAAATCCTGGTGGGTCGGTTGGCGCGGGATGGTGGCTGGCTGGTCCTGGTCGACTTGCAGCGCAGTGCTCAGGCGCTTGCTGCATTGATCGAGCGTCTCCAGCAGATGCGTGCATTGAGCGTTGAGCGTGCGGGTGAGTTCGTGTCCTGTGCCGGGTTCGGTGAAGTTTCGGCGCGCTTGTTGAAAGGCGTCGCGGCCATTCTCCAGAGCGGCGCAGATTTCGTTGAGCTGCGTGCGCAGTTGCGCGCTGATCTGTCCGGGCGTCAGGCGCGCACGCAACCGCTGCGCGTGGGTCTGAAAGCCGGCACGGTCCGCGATACCCGCGCCCAGGTGGGAGACACCCTGCTGCATTCGATTGCCGAGCGCGTTGAGGCTGTTCCAGAGGAAGGGCGTGAGCACCATCGCTGTGCAGGCCGTCGATGCGGCCGCGGCAAATCCCAGGTTGTTTTCCACCGCTTCGGCCTGTTGTCGCATCGACGGGTTGCCGAATTTCTTTGGCAGCTCGGTGGTGAGAAACAGGCCGTTGAGCAGGATGACGTA
Organism: Xanthomonas populi; assembly: GCF_002940065.1. Classification (GTDB taxonomy): domain Bacteria; phylum Pseudomonadota; class Gammaproteobacteria; order Xanthomonadales; family Xanthomonadaceae; genus Xanthomonas; species Xanthomonas populi. Next base: position 6,884 of record NZ_MDEJ01000135.1, on the reverse strand, counting down.
GAAATGCATTTCGTTGGCTTCGCGCCCCAGCTGCCCGCCCATCAGGGGGAACGGAAGCCCATCGGCGGTAGGACGCAGCGCCGATGCCGATAGACTCATCAAGCCCTTGGTCGCTCTGGCGATGGAATAGGCGAAGGTCTTGGTCTGGTTGGCGAGCAGGGGACTGGGCACCGTCAGTTGCCACAGATTGACCAGATTGGCAAGCGACTTCAACGCGCGCTTGGTCGATGGTGTCTCGTGCTCCAGCGGCCGCAGCGCGTCTTCCACTGCTTTGATGTCGCCGAGCACTTGCTGACGGAAGCGTGCTTCCAGACCGGTTGCAGCGTCGATGGCGTCGCGCAGCTGCGTGATCTGCTGGCGGCACGCGTCCAGGCTGTGCGGCGCGACCTGTTCCGGGTCGGTGTGACGCACCATCTGCAGAAATGCAGGATCGTCTGCATGTATCTGCAGCATGGTGCGCAGATCCGCCAGCGACCAGAGATTGGACGCGGCCTTGGACACTGCAGCGGATGCGTGCTGGACGCTGGTTGTCAGTGCGGCGCGCGTGCGCGCGGCGAGCGTCGCCTCAGTGTGTGGCGCCTGCGGTGCGGGCGATGATGGCTCTACGGGCGAAGTCGCTGCGGAACTGGCAGACGAGGTGCCTGACCGGCTGCGCGGAGCAAGCGCCGATAGCGCCGGGTTGACCGAAGTTTGTGTGGGTGGTGCAGGTGGTTGCAGTGCCACGGTACCTTCATGGTGCACGAGCGCCCCGGGTGACTCGACTGGCGAGGATGGCCCTGCCGGCTGCGTCTTCTTGATTTCCATCGGATATCTCTGTTCGGTGGGGGACACCACATCGCGGCGTTTGGTGTCGTTTCATGATCCGCGCGAGAGCACTTGGCTCAAACGGATATGCGAACTGGTGCGCTGCCACCGGAAGTGCCCGACCAGGCGGTGACAACGGTAGCTAAGGTCCAACGCATTGATACCGGTGCCGCTAGCTGTGCATGGATGGGCACGCTGTGATCCGGTCAGAAGCCTGCGGCACAGCTCACGCGGTCTAGGCAACCTCGCTCAGCCAGGCGATATCAAGCCTCGCTCCCATGGGACGCGGAGGCACGGGTTGCGCGCCACTGCCGCGCGCGCCTCAGTGCGCCCTGCTGCTAGAGCAGCCGGGGCGCGGAGCGGGGGGTGGGGGATTGCGCGTGGCGAAGCGCTGGTGTTGGCTGTCGCATCACACAAAAGATCCCGCCGAAAGGCGGGGTCTTTGTGTGCGCTTCACGACTGCACAGGTGCGTGCCGGCAGCCATTTCCGTTGGTCGCAACGTCAGGGCGAACGCGCTGTGCTCATTGCTGTTTCATCGCGCAATGGGTGCGGTTGCGCAATCGCTTCCGGTTCCGGGGAGGCGGTCTGTACCGCGACCTCGGCGGCGGCGTCCATCTCGGTGATCGTGACGCTGCTGGGCCTAGTCTCCGCACCCGCACCCGCACCCGCGTCCTCGAACACTTGCAGCACGATATCTCCTACCATTTGCTCGTACTGCTGCGCCTGTTCCGGCGACAGACTTTCCACATAGCTCGCCGTGCCTTGCACGTTCTGGACCAGCTCTTCGGGCGAGGACGGCATGCGGGTTGCGAGCTGGGTGCCGTCGGGTCCCTTGAACACCCGCATGACCTGATTCCCGCCCCAGTTCATCGCCAGTTCCGCGCCGCGCGCCATCGGACCCGGCATCGTCATCGACATCAGCGACATGATCGCGCCTGCGTAGTAGGGCGATGCCGACGATGCTTCGATCAAGCTCTTGTCTGCGAACGTCTTGGACAGTTTTTCCACACCCAGCGCCAGCGCGACGACCATGCTGCCGCCGCACATGGCCTTGAAGCGCTCCATCGCGTCCTGGCGGGTCGCGTGCTTGTTAAACGCCGACTGCATCATAACTGCTGTCACGATGGCAGTATCCGCCACAGTGTCCACCGTGCCGATCCGATCCGGCTGGACCAGATAGATGCCCAGTGCGCTCAATCCTGAGCCCAGCAAGGCCAGCGATATTTTGGAGGAGAGGTCGCGGTTGAGTAGCTGCCGTGGAATCGCAGCAGGACGGTCCTGGTCATTGTGCAGGGCATCGCTTAAGCGCTTGCTGCATTGATCGAGCGTCTCCAGCAGATGCGTGCATTGAGCGTTGAGCGTGCGGGTGAGTTCGTGTCCTGTGCCGGGTTCGGTGAAGTTTCGGCGCGCTTGTTGAAAGGCGTCGCGGCCATTCTCCAGAGCGGCGCAGATTTCGTTGAGCTGCGTGCGCAGTTGCGCGCTGATCTGGCCAGGGGTCAGGCGCGCGCGCAGCCACTGAGCCTGCGTCTGAAAGCCGGCACCGTCCGCAATACCCGCGCCAAGGTGGGAGACACCCTGCTGCATTCGATTGCCGAGCGCGTTGAGGCTGTTCCAGAGAAAGGGCGTGATTACCAGCGCTGCGCATGCCGTTGATGCGGCTACAGAAAAACCCAGGTTGTTTTCCACCGCTTCGGCCTGCTGTCGCATAGACGGGTCGCCGAACTTCTTGGCAATCTGAGGGCCTAGATACATTCCATTCAGCACGCTGGCGTAGAGATGGAGTTCGTTGGCGTCACGTCCCAACTGACCGCCAAACAACGGGAAAGGATAGCCGTCGGCGGTTGGGCGCAGTGCCGAGACCGCGAGCATTACCGCGCCCTTGGAAGCAATGCCAAAGGTATAGGCAAAGGTCTTAGCCTGGTTGGCCAAGAGCGGGCTTGGTACGGCCATTCGCCACACATTTACCAGGCTAGCCATCGCCTTCAACGCGCGCCCGAGTTTGGGCGTCCCATGTTGCAGCGGCTGCAGGGCGTCTTCCACTGCTTTGATGTCGCCGAGCAATTGCTGACGGAAGCGTGCTTCCAGACCGGTTGCCGCTTCGATGGCGTCGCGCAGCTGCGTGATCTGCTGGCGGCACGCGTCCAGGCTGTGCGGCGCGACCTGTTCCGGGTCGGTGTGGCGCACCATCTGCAGAAATGCCGGATCGTCTGCATGTATCTGCAGCATGGTGCGCAGATCCGCCAGCGACCAGAGATTGGACGCGGCCTTGGACACTGCAGCGGATGCGTGCTGCACGCCGGTCGCCAGCGCGGAGTTCGCGCGCGCGGCAAGCGTTGCGGCAGTGGACAGGGCAGTCGTCCGTGCCGCGTGCGACGCCTGCGGTGCTGGTGATGATGGTTTCACGGGCGATGTCAGCGTGGAACTGTCAGACGAGGTGCCTGACCGGCTGCGCGGGGCAAGCGCCGATAACGCCGGGTTGACCGGGGTTGGTGAAGGTGATGCCGCAGGCTGCAGTTCCACGGTACCTTCATTGCGCTCTTGAGCGTCCTGCAACTCGGCAGGCGAGGACGGGCCTGCCGACTGCGCTTTCTTGATCTCCATCTGATATCTCCGTTAGGTGGGGGACACCAATTAGGTGGGGGACACCAATCGCGGTGTTTGGTGTTCTTTTCATGATCCGCACGAGAGCACCGGGCTCAAACGGATATGCGAACTGGCGCGCCGCCACCGGAAGTGCCCGACCAGGCGGTGACAACGGTAGCGAAGCTCCAACGTATCGATTCCTGTGCAGCAGGCTGCGCATGGATGGGCACGCTGTGATCCGATCAGAAGTTGCAGCACAGCATCGAATGGATTTTTGTGAGGCAGCCATCGCATATTTATGTCAGCGTGTTGACACCGATGTCATCACTGCCCCTAGCGTCGCTGGGCAGGCGCTTGCGCCGAGCGGTCGGGGGGCCATCGGACAGGGGGCGGCGATGCGGTGCATCGCTTGCAGGCGTCGTTGCAGTGGAACGCCATGCCGGCCTCTCCTGGGTGATCTTATGAACTGCCGCAGTCATCGCCTTGCCTTGTCGATTTCCTTGTCGCTTGCTCTGACCACCGCCGCGCAGTCGGCCACTGCCTAGCAGACCGAGCCGGATCAACCGCACGTCACTTCCACCCTGGATGCGGTCAGCGTCACCGGTTCGCGCATCAAACGCGCGCAGGTCGAAGGCGCGCAGCCGGTGGTCACCATCACCGCGCAACAGATCCAGCAGGAAGGTTTCGCCACCGTCTACGACGTGCTCAACAGCATGAATCAGCAGGGCTCGGTGGAAGCTGATACGCAATGGGGTTCGCATACGCCCAACGCCTCGCCGATCAACCTGCGCGACCTGGGGCCTGGCCGCACGCTGCTGCTGGTCAACGGCCACCGCGTGGCCGATTACCCGCTGCCGTACGGCGGCGAGAGCAACTTTTCCAACTACAGCAATATTCCGTCCGCTGCGGTGGAGCGCATCGAGATCTTGACCGGCGGCGCCTCGGCGATCTACGGCTCGGACGCGGTGGCCGGCGTGGTCAATGTGATCCTCAGGCGCGACTACCAGGGCGACCAGGTGCGGCTGCGCGGCGGCACTGCGACAGAAGGTGGGCGCGACAGTTTCGACGTGTCGTGGGCGGGCGCACCGGCGAAAACTGGAGCCTGACCTACGCGCTGCAGGCCACCCGACGCGATCCGCTGAGCGGGCGCGATCGCCCCGCGATGGACGACTCCGACGACATGTCCTATTCCAACTGGACCGGCCAGAATCGCCTGTATGGCTTCAATCCGTTCACCGGTTTGAGCCTGGTCGATGCCAACACCAACGCGCGCCTGGCGCCGCCTGCGGGCACCTGCGCACGCTTCGGCGGCGAGTTCATCGATGGGCAACGGCTGAGTAACAACCAGAACACCGGGGTGGTCACCAATGCCGGCGATTATTGCGGCTTAGCGCGCGATTACGGCGACGGGGGGGGGGGCTGGTCACCGGCAGCGAGGATGATTCGGCCTATCTGTACGGCACCTGGACGTTCGGCGACACCACCGAAGCCTGGGCCACGCTGTCGGCCAACCGCAGCATCGGCCGTTGGAACTACGACCCGCCATATATGTATCTGGGCCCGTTCCAGGACGCGAACACCGGCCGCTCGCTGTCTGCGATCCGCCAGCTCACCCGCCGCGAGGCCGGCGGCGGGGATCGGCTGGCCAATTACAACAAGGAGCAGTCCTGGGACGTGAGCGCCGGCTTGCGCGGCGTGTGGGCCGATCGTTTCGATTGGGAGCTGAGCGTGGGCCGCGCGCGTTACACCGTGGACGAATATGTGCGCAAGGTAGATACCGCACGCGCCACCGATTATTTTCTCGGCAGCCCCACCGGCACCGCCGCCGATGGCACGCCGACCTACGCGATCAACCCGGCGCGGCTGTATGCGCCGCTGTCGTCGAACGAGTACGACGCGCTGGTCGCCCAATCGCATAACTCGGCGTATTCGTGGGTGAATCAAGCCAGTTTCAGCGTGAGCGGTGACGTGGTGCAGGGCTGGGCCGGGCCGGGCCGATCCGCTTTGCCACCGTGGCCGAGGTGGCCAAGCAGGGCTACCAGCTGTCGCCGGACCCGTGCGCCAACGTGTGCTACACGGTCGATGTGGTGGACATCGGTGGTGGCGAGCGCATGCGTAGTTCGGCTGGCCTGGAATTCCAGATTCCGCTGCTGTCTACGTTGAGTGCGAATGTGGCTGGCCGCTACGATCGCTACGGCAATTACCGCTCCTCGGCCGCGATTCCGACCGATATCGGCACGCAGAGCGACACCACCTGGAGCGCGGGTCTGGAATGGCGCCCGGTCGAGAGCCTGTTGTTGCGCAGCACGCTGGCCACCAGCTTCCGCGCACCGGACATGCATTACGTGCTCGGCGAACCCAGCTCCACCAACCAGACGGTGATCGATCAATACCGCTGCATCGCGTCCGGTGCGTCTCTCACCGGCAGCTGCAACGACGAGAACAGCGACATCTACTACACCGTGGATGTCAATCGTCGCGGCACCCCGGATCTGCGCTCGGAAACCGGCCGCTCGTTCACTGGCGGGGTGGTGTGGGACATTGCGCAAGGTCTGTCGTTGAGCGTGGATTACTACCGTATCCAGCTGGAGGACATGATCAAGGATCTGGACCGCGACCAGATCCTGTCGGCCGAAGCCGGCTGCCGCACCGGCACCACCATTAGCGGCGGCGCCTGGAACAACCCGGATGGCGCGGGCTATTGCGACACCATCAGCTCGCGCGTGCTGCGCAATGCCGACGGCACCATCGCCAGTATCGAGCGCGGCCCGATCAATCTGGCGCAGATGGAAACCTCCGGCATCGACGCCTCGCTGAAGTATCGCCTCGCCACCGCCGGTTGGGGCAACGTCCAATTGTCGCTGGACTACAATAATCTGCTCGCCTATCGCGAGCAGATCTACCGCACCGACAGCGACGAGAACCGCCGCGACGAACGCGTGCGCAGCGTGCATTGGGACAACGGCGGCGCCTGGGACTGGACGGTGTACTTCCGTCGGCTCGGTTCCATGCGCGCGGTCAACTGGGGCACCTGCTCCCGCTTCGACGACGGCTATCAGCCCAGCGCCGCGGATGCGTGAGTGGTCACCAACACCGCCAACGTGCATCTGGGCGAGAGCAGCAAACGTTACTTCGGCCGCGTGGGCCCGGCGATCTACTGGAACCTGAGCACCGGCTACAAGGTCACCGATCACGCCAAGGCCAATCTCTACGTCAACAACGTGTTCAACGAAGTGGGCTACGAGAACAAGGAGCGCTTCTACGGCTACGGCTTCTACAACACCACCCTGTTCAATCCGATCGGCCGCGAAGTGGCGGCAGAATATGTGTTCACGTTTTGATTGAACGCCGTTGCCGGTTCGCACGCCACGGTGTTGTCGCCGTGGCGTGTTGTGGAGCTGGATGCGAGGCATGCAGGCACTGAGGTATCCCCACGTTTTTCAGCCCATGACCATCTGGTTGTAGACGTGTTCGGGCAGTGTGCGTAATCGCTCCA
>NZ_MDEJ01000134.1 GCF_002940065.1 Xanthomonas populi | reverse complement strand
ATACGCAACGCGTTACCTGGGAGAAGCGGCCTATCGGTTTAATCGTCGATTCTGCTTGCGCGACATGCTGCCACGACTGGGCACGGCCATGATGCAATCCACACCATGTCCAGAGCCGGTTTTGCGTGCAGCGCGCAATTTTTATGGCTGAGAGTCAGGGCTAATCAGGTGTCGATTTGGCCAGGCAGTAACAGTTGCCAGGGCGGAACAACCCATTGTTCGCGCAAGCGATGACGCATCTGGAACGGCTGGGACGGCAAGCCGGTGGCTATCTCGATCGGGTGCAGATGGAGGGCGTTGCCGGGGCCGTTGCCTACCAAGCCAAGCTGCACCATCTGCCCAGCATCGATGCACTTACGCCGGTCCGCGATGGCCAGGGTTTGCTTGCAACTTCGACCAACCCGAACAACCCGTTGCTCATTGACCGCGCACTCATCGATATATCCCAGGCTGCAGTGCAGCCGCTGGATCAGAGCCTGCAACAGCTGGCGGCGGAAACGCAGCGGCAACCGGAGCAGTCCTCAGTCCAGGCCCAGCAGCGGCAGATGGAAGCACAGCAGCAAGGATTCTCACGCTGATACAGTGGCTGCCGGGAGGATGAGATGAACGACGACGCACATGATGTGCTTGCACAGATTGCGCTGGCCGATGGGCAGCTCGACACCTTGATTTCCAGCTAGCAAGAGCAGACCCGGCATGCGCAGGCCGCACTGCAGGCGGCCAAGGAGCAAGAGGAGGTCAAGTTCAGGAAGGAGATGGTGGCGCAATTCCAGGATCAGCAGCAGCGACTTGAAGCGGCGCTGTGGCCGAAGGTGGTCTGGGCCTGGAAGATCATTGCGGTATTTGCAGGCTTTGCCGCACTTTACTCTGCTGGGCTATTGGCTGCTGTTGCAGCACGCCGACGTACGACTGCAAGCTGCGCAAGCGCGCGCAGACGCCATCGAAGTGAAAGCCGAAGTGCTTGAAGCGTCCAGGCGAGTCGAAAGGACGGCGAGTACATGCTGGTCGATGGGCGGCCCAGTAAACAGACGCGCAAGTAGCAGAGAGGGAGGGGGCGCCCTGAAGCTTCCACAGACTGCCCGTGCGCACAACGGGAACATGAGCGTAGCAACGTCGCATTCGACAATCCGGAGTGGACTGCTGCGGTCCGTTGGAGCCCAGTCCATGCGTCGCCAGCGTTAAAGTCGCTATCTGGACATCGCAAGGCCACTTCGCCTGTTCGCACGTGACGATTGCAGCAATTCGTGCGCGCAGCCTGCCGTACATGTATGCAATGTCACACCAACGTTGCCGCTGACGCTGCAGATGAGCGTTGCCCGATAGCCGTGCAGCGCATTTGTCGAACTGTTTGGCGCAGCTCGATCAGCCCTCGCCTTCCGGCTCCAATGCCTTGACCAGCACCGCCGCTTGCGTGCGGCTGTAGCAGTCCAGCTTTTTCAGGATGGCGGTGACGTGGACCTTGACGGTGTTCTCGGCAAGCCCCAGTGCGTGCGCGATCTGTTTGTTGAGCAGGCCGTCGGCCAGGCTCAGCAACACGCGGAATTGCTGCGGGGTGAGCTGGGCGAGTTTGGAGGCCAGTTGCGCGTCGGCCTCGGAGCGCTCGGCGGTCATCGGCGGGAACCAGGTACCGCCCTCCAGCACGCTGGCCACGGCGGTGCCGATCGATTCGGCCGGGGTGGATTTGGGAATGAAGCCGGCCGCGCCGAACTGCTGCGCGCGCCGGATCACGCGCGGGTGATCGTTGGAAGAGATCACCACCACCGGGATATCCGGGTGCTCGCCACGTACATGCAATAGCGCCGAAAACCCGCGCGCGCCCGGCATGGCCAGATCCAGCAGCACCAGCTCGGCCTGTGGATACGAGCGCAGCATCGCGCTCAGCGTGGCGGCGCTTGAAGCCTGCACCACATCGGCCTGCGGCAAGGTCTGCTGCAGAACGTGGATCACGGCGGCACGGAACAGCGGGTGATCGTCGGCGACGAGGATGGTGAGATCGGCCATGCGCCAAGTCTGGCACATGGATGAGTCGGTTTCCCACGCCTGCGGGTGGGCGCTCCATCGGGTGCGCAGGTAGCCGGGGCAAGCGACGCGCACGGGCCGCGGCTGCGTGCTGCATCCCGGCAGCGATCACGCCTGTGCGGGGCGCGAATGCCACGAGCGCTTCAACGCGGCGGCTGCGTGCTGGCCCGCCAGGCGTCCAGAAACTGCCGGCGTTTGAGCTTGTCCAGATACACCAGCAGGCCGGGCCCCAGCGGGATCGGGCGGAACGGCGGTTGCGCCGCGCCGCCCCGGCCACGGGCGGCCTGCAGGATAGGCATCAGCCGCGCCTCGCGCGAGAGCACCTGCTGGCCGCGTGGCGAGAGCAGATAATCCAGGAATCTGCGCGCCTCCGGTGCATGCGGAGCGGTCTTGGGAATGACTGCGGTGCGCAGCGCCAGCAGCGTGTAGTCCTGCGGCTGCACGATGCCCAGCGGCGCGCCGGCATCGATGCGCGTCTGCGCGTAAGAGCCAAGCACGTTGTAGGCCAACAGCAGCTCACCACGGCTGACGCGGTCGAGCAAGGTGCCGGCGCGTTCTTCCAGCCTGACCTGATTGGCGCCCAACGCGGCCAGCAGCGCGCCGGCAATGCTGCCGACCTGCCCGTCCTGGGTGGCGAACAGATAGCCCACGCCGCTGCGCTCGACATCGTAGGTACCCACCCGCCCGCGCAGCGGTGCATCGGGCGCGCGCAGCAAGGCCAGCAGCTGTCTGCGTGTGCGCGGCACGCGTGCGGCATCCAGCTTGCGCGTGTTGTAGACGATGGCCACCGGCTCGTAGCTGATGCCGAACACTTCGTGTCGCCACTGCGCCCACGCCGGCAACGCCTCGGTCTGCGCGGAGCGATGCGCCAGTGCGTGGCCGTCGTTCACCAGCTTGGTCTGCAGATCCATGCTGGCGCTGATCAGCATGTCCGCAGCAGGCATGCCTTTGCCTCGATGCAGATAGCGGTAGTAGATGTCCCAGGCGATCACGTCTTCGTAAATCACCTCGGTGCCCGGATGCAGGCGCTGGTAGTCCTGGATGACCGCGCTGAAGACTTCCAGATCGGTGGAGCCTTGCACGCGCAGTTGCGCACGCATCGGGCGATGCGCGGGAAACACCCGCACATCGCCGGGCGCCGCGCATGCGATGCCATGTGCCAGCAACACCACCATCAGCAACAACACGCGCATCACCGCGTCCCTCCAGGAAATTGCAACGAGGCGATCAGCCCGCCGCCGATGCGGTTGGCCAGATCGATGCGCCCGCCATGCGCTTCGACCACGCGTTTGACGATCGCAAGCCCCAGCCCCGCACCGCCGGCAGGCGCATCCGGCCCGCGTACGAAACGCTCGAACACGCGCTCGGCCTCGGCGGCTGGAATGCCGGGTCCGTGATCGGCGATGGTAACCACATGATGGCTGCCGTCGCTGGTGAGCGCCACCTGCAACGGCGCGCCGCCGCCGTACTTGGAGGCGTTGTCGATCAGATTCTTGAGCGCCTCGCGCAGCAGCAATGCATCGCCACGCAGCAGCACCGGCTGCGGGTCGATCGCCAGGTGCACACGCGGCGCACCCTCGCTACGCGGAAGCGCTTCGTGCAGGGCCTGGTGCACTACCTCGGCCAGATCCACGGTGGCAAAGCGCTGCAGATTGGCGCGGTGGATCACGCTGGCATCGCTGAGCAACTGGTTGAGCAGCCGGCTCATATGGCTGGCATTGCGCTCGATCGCCACCAGGCTGCGTTGCATCTCGCGTGGGTCGTCGTCGTCCATCGCCAACTGCGCCTGCGCACGCAAGGCAGCCAGCGGCGTACGTATCTGGTGCGCGGCTTCGGCCATAAAGGCGCGCAAGGTTTCGTTGCTGGACGACAGCCGCGCCATGAAGCGGTTGAGTGCAGTCACCATCAGCTGCATTTCCTGCGGTGCCGGCACGCTCAGCGGTTTCAGATCGGAGGGCTCGCGCAGCGACAGATCTCGCTCGATGCGCCGCAACGGGCGCAGGGCGCGATACACGCCCAGCCACACCAGGCCCAAGGCCAGCAGCGACAGCACGCCGATCGCCGACAGGGCATTGAGCACCACATCGCGCGCCACCGCATCGCGCGCGCGCCGGGTCTGGCCCACCTGCACGCGCACCTCGCCCTGCCCGGACGCCGATGCCACCCGACGCATCACCACCGCAAAGCGCACCGGCTCGCCGCTGTAATCGGCATCGAACAAGAGCGGGCGCTCGTCGCTGGGCGCGCGCGCCGGCAACGGCAATGTCTCTTCGCCAGTGATGGTGCGCCCTTGCGCATCGAACACGCGATAGAACACGCGGTCTTCCGGCGCCATGCCGAGCAGGTCCAGCGCGGCATACGGCAAATCCACCTGCCAATCGCCGCCGACCAGCGCCACGCTACCGATGATCGACAGTGCCGAGGACACCAGCAGGTGATCGTAGGAGCGGTTGGCCGCCCGCTCGCCGTAGTCGCGCGCGGCAAAGAACAGCACCACCGCACCCAGCAGCGACAGGCTGCCCAAATACAGCAGCAGGGTGCGCCGGATCGATGGCGATACTGTGGGAGACTCAGCCATCGACGCCCGGCTCCACTGGCGCATGCGGGTCGACTTCTTCAAGTTTGTAGCCGGCACCCCGCACGGTGACGATGCGCAGCGGCGCAGCTGCCAACTTGCGCCGCAGGCGCCCGACATACAGTTCGATGGCATTGGGCCCGGCATCGTCGTCGAAGCCGAACAAACCGTTTCCGATCTCGTCCTTGCCAATCACATGGCCCAAGCGTCCGATCAGGATTTCGAACAGGCGGTATTCGCGATTGGGCAATTCGATCGGCACGCCGTCCAGCATCAGCGTGTGCGCGGCGTTATCGAACACGAAACCGCCGATCTGCACCACCTCGCTGGCCTGTCCGCGATTGCGGCGCAGCAGCACGCGGCAACGCGCTTCGAACTCGCGGAAGTCGAACGGCTTGCCCAGGTAATCGTCTGCACCGACATCCAGCGCCTGCACGCGGTCTTCGATGCCATCGCGCGCGGTCAGCATCAGAACCGGCGTGGTATCGCCACGCTCACGCATTCCCGCCAACACCCGTAGCCCATCCAGCTTGGGCAAGCCGATATCCAGCACCACCAGATCGAAGCTCTGATAGCGCAATACACTCGCCGCCGCCAATCCATCGGACTGCCAATCCACCGCATGCCCACGACGGCGCATGCGCCGCACGATGGCATCGGCGAGGTCGGTGTTGTCTTCCACTAGCAGCAGGCGCATTGGGCGGGGAATCGAGAATGGCAGTTTGTTGCGGCCGGAAGGTAACAGGCCTCGTGGACAAAAGCTCTTCCGCTTTTGCGATCCCCCATTCCCCAAATCCCGATTCCCGTCCCCTGACAGGTCCATGACAGCTTCGGCGGACTAGGCTGCTGCAAACGCGCTGCAGTGTGGTTGTGCGGTGCAACGCTGAACGTGATTCATACATGTCCCTGGGAGGGTCTGTGAGCAACAAGACCTTGCGTCTGGGCATCTTCACCGTCTGCGTCGTGCTCTGCCTGGCGCAGGCTGCCCGCGCGGCCGAGGGCGACGCTGCAATCACCGCCGAGGTGGGTGGGCGTGTGCACTGGGACTTCACCATGTTCGACAACGACGAACGCGGCACGCCCGAGCGAAACGACACACAGTTCCGCCGCGTGTGGCTGGATGTGGCGGGCAAGTTCTACGGCTTCAACTACAAGGCCGAAGCGGAATTTGCCGGCCTGCAATACGACCCCGGCAGCCGCGGCATCCTGGCGCGCGATGTGTATATCGCCAAGAAGTTCTCTGCCGGCACGCTGACCGTGGGCCAGTTCAAACAGTACTTCTCTCTGGACGATCGCACCGGCTCCAACTATGGCCCGTTTCTGGAACGCGGCTATGCGGCGACCACGCTGGCACCGATCTATCGCAAGGCGATCTCCTGGCAGGCCATCCGCCCCGATGCGACGTGGTCTACGGCAGCCTACAGCCTGGAAAGCATCGACAACTCGTCCACCAAGGGCGGTGCGCTCGGCACGCGCCTGACCTTCGCACCGGAGATGGGCGAGGCGCGGCTGCGCCACCTGGGCGTGTCGCTGGCGCATGAGCGCTATTCGCGTCCGGGCAGCGGTGGTGCCCCCGCGCTGTTAATCCGCCCGCGTCCGGAAAACGACCTGGCCAACAACAACCGCATCACCATGGCGCGCTTTGGCAATGGCCGCGACACCGATTTCGACAAGTGGTCGCTGGAATACGCCGAGGTCATCGGCCCCTGGTCGTGGCAGACCGAGTTGAGCGGCGGCATACTCGACGACGGCGCGCAACGGGCCAGGGTGTTGGCCAGCTATGACCTTGTCAGCTGGTTTGTCACCGGCGAATCGCGCGGCTACGACCGCAAGACAGGGCGCTTCAGCCGTATCAAGACGCCCAATCGCCCGTCCGGTGCCTTCGAGCTGGCCTTGCGCTACGACTACATGCGCGGCGACCAGCATCTGAACGGGCAGCCCGACTTCCTCGAAGCCAATACGCAGTCCTGGACCCTGGGTGGCAACTGGTATTTCAAGCCGAACCTACGCGTGATGCTCAACGTGATCGACAGCCGCAACCGCGATCGCAGGATGGATACGGTGGTCGATCAAACGCTGGCCTTGACCGGCCGTTTTCAATACTACTTCTGATGTGTTCGTGACCGCGCCAGGTTTCAAGCAACTGCACAGGCATCATCGCTTCCGCGCCCCACCCGCACGCACCACCCCCTCTCTGTTGCACGCCTCAAAGGATTTTCCCGCATGCTGACCGCGCTCGGTTTCGGAATGGTGATCACCTTCATGTACCTGATCATGAGCAAGCGGCTGTCGCCGCTGGTGGCTCTGATCACGGTGCCGATCGTGTTCGCGTTGCTGGCCGGCTTCGGCACCGGCATCAACGAGATGATGCTCGAAGGCATCAAGAAGATCGCGCCCACCGGCGTGATGTTGATGTTCGCCATCCTCTACTTCGGGGTAATGATCGATGCCGGCTTGTTCGACCCATTGGTCGGCCGCATCCTGCGCCTAGTCAAGGGCGATCCGCTCAAGATCGTGATGGGCACGGCGATCCTGGCGATGCTTATTTCGCTCGACGGCGACGGCTCCACCACCTACATGATCACCGTGTCGGCGATGCTGCCGCTGTATCAGCGCCTGGGCATGAACGCGCTCAATCTCACCTGCGTGACCATTCTGGCGAGCGGCGTGATGAATCTGACCCCGTGGGGCGGCCCCACTGCGCGCGCCGCCACTGCATTGCATGTGGACCCGGCCGATGTGTTCGTGCCGCTGGTACCGGCGATGGCGATGGCGATCGCCGGCATCATCGCGCTGGCCTGGTTGTTGGGCATGCGCGAACGTCGCCGCCTGGGCGTGGTGCGCTTGCCGGCCGACGGCAACTGGCTGGACACCAGCCTGCCGGAGGAAAACGACGCGTTGCCGCGCGTGGAAGACACCGAGGACATGAAGCGGCCCAAGCTGCTGTGGGTGAACCTGATCCTGACCCTGGCGCTGATGGCCGCGCTGGTGGTGGGCGTGCTACCGATGCCGGTGCTGTTCATGATCGGCTTTGCGCTGGCGCTGATGATCAACTACCCGAATCTGGCAGAGCAGCGCCGTCGTCTGGTCAATCACGCCGGCAATGTGTTGTCGGTGGTGTCGCTGATTTTTGCGGCCGGCATCTTCACCGGCATCCTGTCCAACACCGGCATGGTCGAGGCGATGTCGCGCAGCTTTCTGGCGGTAATCCCGGACAGCTGGGGCCCGTATCTGGCAGTGATCACCGCGATTGTCAGCATGCCGTTTACGTTCTTCATGTCCAACGACGCGTTCTACTTCGGCGTGCTCCCGATCCTGTCCGAAGCCGCCGGCCACTACGGCATCACCCCGGTGGAAATGGCCCGTGCCTCTCTTGCCGGCCAACCGGTGCATCTGCTCAGCCCGTTGGTGCCATCGACCTATCTGCTGGTGGGCCTTGCCAAGGTCGACTTCGCCGACCACCAACGCTTCACGCTGAAGTGGGCGGTGTTGATTTCTCTATTGATGTTGGCGGGCGGGTTGTTGTTTGGCCTGTTCCCTCTGGCGCGCTGATCGCGGTCGGGGAATCGTAAAAGCGGCGCTGCGCTGTCGTTTCGATTTTTGACTTCCAAATGGACCAACAGGAACCGCAACAGCGGCTCCTACTCTACCGATTCCCCATCCCCAAACTCCGAAGGAGTTAAACCAATGACACTTCGCATCGCATACGTCACCAGCGGCATGGGCAGTGTGGGCACCGCGATCTGCCAGAAGCTGGCGCGCAGCGGGCATACCGTGGTCGCCGGTTGCGGACCCAATTCGCCGCGCAAGACTTCCTGGTTGCGTGAGCAGCGCGAGCAGGGTTTCGAGTTCGTCGCCTCCGAAGGCAATGCCGCCGATTGGGATTCAACCGTGGCAGCATTCGCCAAGGTCAAGGCCGAGGTCGGTGAGATCGATGTGTTGGTCAACAACGCTGGCGGCAGCCGCGACACCCTGTTCCGGCAGATGACGCGCGACGACTGGAACGTGGTGATCGCCAGCAATCTGCACTCGCTGTTCAACATCACCAAGCAGGTGGTCGATGGCATGGCCTCGCGCGGTTGGGGACGCATCGTCAATATCGGCTCGGTCAGCGCGCACAAAGGGCAGATCGGGCAGATCAATTTCGCCACCGCCAAGGCGGCGATGCATGGCTTCAGTCGTGCATTGGCGCAAGAGGTTGCTTCGCGCGGTGTCACCGTCAACACCATTTCGGCGGGCTACATCGCCAGTGCATCGATCAGCAGCTTTCCACCCGACGTGCTCGACCGCCTGGCCAACTCGGTGCCGGTGCGCCGGCTGGGCAAACCTGCAGAAGTCGCAGGTTTGTGTGCATGGCTGTCTTCCGATGAGGCTGCCTACGTAACCGGTGCGGACTATGCCGTCAATGGCGGCCTCTACATGGGCTAGAGCGGCTCTAAAGCGTCATGCTTCCTGAGGCGAATGGCAAGCGCAACCTGAAGGTTGTGCGCTTGCACCGACGTGCGTGATGGCAGTTGGTCATCACGCGCAAGCAACCGCTACTGCGAGGAGTGACACGCCTGCCGCGCGAACTGATTACACTCTGGTTTTTCCGCAGCGCGTTGTCATGGTCAAACCTTCAGAACGCGCAACGCCGCCCGCCCGCCCGCAGATGGCCGACATCGCCCGCATGGCGGGCGTGTCCGAATCCACCGTGTCGCGCGCACTTGCCGGCAGCCCAGTGGTGGCCGAGCGCACGCGCGCCTATATCAAGCAGATCGCTGCCGATGCCGGTTATCAGGTTGACCCGATCGCGCGCAGCCTGCGTGCCAAACGCTCCAACACGGTGAGCGTTGCGGTGCCGATGATGCATGCGCTGGATCAACCGCTGTCGGACCCTTTCATGATGACCATGCTGGCGTTGCTGGCCGAAGAACTCACCGGGCGCGGTTACAGCATGTTGCTGTCCAAGCTGGATCAGCATCAGGACGGCTGGGTGGAACAACTGGCGCGCGGCAGCCGCTCCGATGGCGTGATCGTGCTCGGACAAAGCTCCGAACACGATGCACTGGATGCTGCCGCGCGCGACGGCCTGCCGATGGCGGTGTGGGGCAGCAAGATCGAAGGGCAGTCGTACATCAGCGTGGGCAGCGACAACTTCCAGGGCGGCGCGCTTGCCACCGAACATCTCATCGCCAGTGGCCGCCGCCGTATCGCCTTTCTGGGCGACGATCAACTGCCCGAGGTCGCGCCGCGCTTTGCCGGTTATCGGCGCGCACTCGGACAGCACGGGCTGGAATTCGACACGCGGCTGCATGCGCGCAGTCACTTCCTCAGCGAAGACGCCTACCGCCTGACTCGCGCGATGCTCAAGAAGACCGATGCACCGGACGGGCTGTTCGCTGTCTCCGATGTGATTGCAGTCGGTGCGATTCGCGCCCTGGTCGAAGCCGGCCACCGTGTGCCGCAGGACATTTCGCTAGTGGGCTTCGACGATATTCCGCTGGCCGCCTACAGCCAGCCGCCGTTGACCACGGTGCGGCAGGATCTTGGGCTGGCGGCACGCCTGTTGGTGGACAGGCTGCTGGCGCTGATTGCCGGCGAGTCGGTGGAATCGGTGGAGATGGCGGTGAAGTTGGTGGTGCGCGAGTCGGCTTGAATCGGAAATCGGAAAATGGTGAGCTGCGATTCCTTCTGAGAGCCCGTTCAAAGTCTTCCCGAATTATCCGATCATATGGAGATGATAGCACGCTATCCCAGTGACGTCAGCCGCGAGCAGTTTGAGCAGATCCGCGCTCTGCTTGAAGGTGCACGCAAGAAGACCG
>NZ_MDEJ01000133.1 GCF_002940065.1 Xanthomonas populi | reverse complement strand
TCGCTGATTTTTTGAAGGTATGGTCATCATCCAGTGCGTGTCACCACGGCTACGACTTGGTTGTTCGAGGTGCCCATAATGTATCTTTTTCAACCAGTGATGACGTACCCATCAACATCATCGGAATGGACTTGCTTCGGCAGCTTGGCGCAGTGGAGATGTCCAAAGAAAGCTTTAAAATTCTAGGGCGCGAGTCACGCCAAGTCTGTAACGATAATTTCAGACTGACTTCCCTGATATGGGGTTCTCCAATGACACCCAGGATACCCGCAATCATTCGCGGGCGCGAAGAGTTGGTGCTGCTGGACACAGGATCATCCACATCACTTGAAGCATCGGGGATTGATTTAACCGGATTTCCGCAAAAAGACCTCAGGACAAAACGCATTGTCGATCTTCTTGGGGAAAGGACGATCAGCTATGCTGAATCCACGGTGACGATGGTGCTAAATTCGCGAACATTCAATATAAATGCTTCGGTCGCTGATCAGAAAGGGATGGTTTTCCCAGTTTCATGGCGAATGGGTTACGATTTCATTTCAAAATCCAAATTGCATCTGGATGCCATGCATGGGCGTGCCTGTCTGATCGAGGGCTAAAATATCTGGCAGGCAGGGTTTACTGCCAAGTATCCACGAGGCATGTTGGCGAGAATTTTTTATTCGTCCCTGAAAAATCCCTTTCAGCGCCAAGTACCAGCGGTGACCGGTGCTTGCCATACCACCGTCCGCATACAGGCACGCAAGAACGCGATCCAGCACATCAGCCAATGCCGGGTGTATCCGGCCGCGCAGCCGAGCACATGCAGTGCATCGCTTTGGGCGCCTTTCATTGGGTGCTGACGCCGCTTGAGACTGCTAACGACCGATCACGCCGGCCAGATCAGGCCGGCGTGGAAACTGCGGATGGCTCAGTGCGCCGAGGCTGCCGGGCGCCGTGCTGCCGCGCGTTCTGCACGGCGTGCACGCGCACGTGCGCGCCGCGCCTTCCAGCGTTCGCTCAGGCAGGAGAAGATCACGTACAGCGCCGGGGTGCTGAGCAAGGTCAGACTCTGCGAGAAGATCAGCCCGCCGATCATCGCGATGCCGAGCGGGCGGCGCAGTTCCGAGCCTTCGCCCAGGCCAACCGCCAGCGGCACGGCGGCCAGGATCGCCACCATCGTGGTCATCATGATCGGGCGGAAGCGCACGATCGAGGCCTCGCGTGCCGCAGCGCGCGCATCCATGCCGTGCACGCGCTGCGCCACCAACGCGAAGTCGATCATCATGATCGCGTTCTTCTTGACAATGCCGATCAGCAACACCAGCGCGATCATCGAGATCACCGACAGCTCGGTGTTGGTGAGAAACAACGCAAGCAGCGCGCCGACGCCAGCGGCCGGCAGGGTGGACAGGATGGTGACCGGGGGGATCAGGCTTTCGTACAACATGCCCAGCACGATGTAGACGGTGAGCACCGCCGCCAGTAGCAATACGGCCATCGAACCGGGGCTGAGCTTCACGTTGAAGCTGTCGTCGCCGCTGAGGCGGATACCGTCCGGCATGCGCAGCCCGTTCACGGCGGCCTCGATGATCAGATCCGCCTCGCCGGTACTCACGCCCGGTGCGAGGTTGTAGCTCAGATCCATCGTGGTGTACTGGTTTTCATGGATGATTTGCGGCGGCGCCAGGCCCGGCAGCTGCGTGGCAACCGACGTAATCGGCACCATCAGGCCGGACCGATTGGGCACGAACACCTGGTCCAGCGCCTTGGGCGTTGCGGTCTGCGAGGGCAGCGCATTGACCACCACGCTGTACTGGTTGAGATCCGAATAGATGGTGGAAATGGAGCGCTGGCCGAAGGCGCCATACAACGCACCATCGATGGCACCGACCGAGATGCCCAGCCGCGCGGCCTTGGCACGGTCGATCACGATGTTCTGGCGCAAGCCCGAGGTATCCACATCGGTGCCGACATCGCGCAGGCGTGGATTCTTCTTTAATGCGGTCTGCAATTTGGGTAACCATTCCTGCAGCTGCGCCAGGTCATTGCCCTGCAACGAGACGCGGTATTGCGTGCCCTTGCTGGTGCCGCCACCGCCGTCTCTGGGCAAGTCCTGGATTGCGCGCAGGCGCAGATCCAGATCCGGATAGCGGTCGGCCTTGGCGCTCAGCCGTGCGACCACTTGCGCGGTGGTATCGCGGCGGCCTTCGTCACGCTTTTTCAATTCGATATTGAACGAGGCACTGGAGCCCTGACGACCGGAGCCCAGCCGCGCGCCGACGGTCTTCACTGCCGGATCGGCCATCAGCATGTCGCTGATGCGGCGCTGGCGGCTGACCATGTCGGCAAACGACACCGTGGCGCTGGAATTGGCGCGGCCCCAGATCAGGCCGGTGTCCTGTGCGGGAAACGAGCCCTTTTTGACCGCGCTGCCGAGCAAAATGGTGGCGCCGATCAGCAGCAGCGGCGTCAGCGATAACAGCAGCGCGTGCCGCAGCGAGAAATCCAGCGCCACCGTGTAAACGGCGAGCATGCGCTCATGCATTCGGTCCAGCCAGATGCCGAAACGGCCGGGTTTTTCCGGTTCGGTATGCGCCGACAAAAAGCGGCTGCACAAGGCCGGCGTCAAGGTCAGCGAGACCAGCATCGAGACCACGATCGCCGCGACCAAAGTCACGGTGAACTCGCGGAAGAACGCACCGATCATGCCGCTGGCAAACAGCATCGGAATGAATACCGCCACCAGCGAGGCGGTGATCGAGACGATGGTGAAACCGATCTCGCGCGCACCTGCCAGCGCAGCATCCAGACGCGGCATGCCTTCGTCGAGATGCCGCATGATGTTTTCGATCACCACGATCGCATCGTCGACCACAAAGCCAATGGCGATCACCAGCGCCAACAGGCTGAGGTTGTTCAAGGTGAAGCCCAGCATGTACATCACCAGCGCCGAGCCGGCCAGCGACAGCGGCACGGTGACTGCGGCAATCAACGTCGGTGCCAGCCGGCGCAGAAACAGCGCCATGGTCAGGATCACCATCACCAGGCTGATCATCAACGTGGCCTGCACCTCGTGCAGTGAGGCGCGGATGGTGGGCGTGCGGTCGAAGTAGAGCGTGAGCTGGGTGCCGGGCTGCAGGTACGCGCGCAGCCCGGGAATCTGCGCCTTCACCTGGTCCACGGTTGCGACGATGTTGGCGTCGGCGCGGGTGAAGGCGTACATCACCACTGCAGGCTTGCCGTCGAACCAGGCGGCCTGATACGCATCCTGCTGGCCGTCGTAGACGGTGGCCACATCGCCCAGCCGCACGATGCGCCCGTTGGATTGGGTGGAGATGGCCAGCTGCGCGAAATCGGCGGCCTTGGCGACCGAATCATTGGCGATGATCGCCGTGGTGGTGTTGCCGTCGGACAGAAATCCGGTCGGCGAGGTGACGTTGGCCGCACGCACCGCGTTGCGCAGATCGTCCGGGGTCAGGCCCAGCGCATTGAGTGCGCGTAGATCCACATCCACGCGCACTGCCGGTGTGGAGGCGCCTGCGATATCCACCGAGCTGATGCCGGTGATCTGGCGCAGCCGTTGTGCCAGCAGCGAGTCGGTGACGTTGTAGAGCTCATCGGCCGATTGGGTGTCCGAGGTCAGCGCGATGGCGATGACCGGGTCGTCGTTCGGGTTGGCTTTCGAGTAGATCGGCGTGCCCAGGCCGGAAGGCAGGTCCGATTGCGAGGAGTTGATCGCGGTCTGCACATCCTGCGCGGCCGAATCGATGTTGCGACTGTTCTGGAACACCAGCACCACCAGGCTGCTGCTCTCCGAACTGGAGGAGCGCATGCGGTCGATGCCGGGCAGCTGGCCCAGGTGCCGTTCCAGCGGTGCGGTGACGGTGGAGGCCATGGTGCTGGCATCGGCGCCGGACTGCGTGGCGTGCACGAAGATCACCGGAATCTGGATGTTCGGCAACGCCGCCACACCCAGCCGCAGGTAACACATCAATCCGATCACGAACAAACCGATCGCCAGCAGCGAGGTGCCGATCGGGCGCTTGATGAAAGGTGCGGAGATGTTCATCGGGACAATTCCTGGGCCGGAATGCCGTGAGGCGTCGGGACCGGGGATCGGGGACCAGGGACCCGGGGAAGCAACGGCAACTGCAATTGCGTGCTCCGGGTGGTCGCTGCGTCCCAGGTCTTGAGTGCGTTGCTCGCGCTGCTGGCTTCACCCCGGGTCCCCGGTCGCCGGTCGCCGGTCCCGATAGCGGCGCCCAGGCTCATGCGCGTTCTCCAGACCGCCCAAGCGCCGTAGCCGCACGCCGCGCGCGCCATGCGCGCACGCGCGCACCGGCGCGTTCCATGTACAGATAGATCACCGGCGTGGTGTACAGCGTCACCAACTGCGAGAGCAGCAGGCCGCCGACGATGGCAATACCCAGCGGACGGCGCAGTTCCGAGCCGATACCTGTGCCCAGGGCCAACGGCAACGCGGCTAACATCGCCGCAGCGGTGGTCATCATGATCGGGCGGAAGCGCAGCAGGCAGGCGCGCCGGATCGCTTCATGCGCGTTTGCTCCTTCGCGGCGTGCATCGATGGCAAAGTCGATCATCATGATCGCGTTCTTCTTGACGATACCGATCAGCAGCACGATGCCGACGATGCCGTCCACCGACAGACTCAGCCCGCACATCATCAACGCCAGCAACGCGCCGACGCCGGCCGGCGGCAGCGTGGAAATGATCGTCAGCGGGTGGATGTAGCTCTCGTAGAGCACGCCCAGCACGATGTAGATCACCACGATAGAAGCCAGAAGCAGCCACACGATATCGGTCTGGCTGCCGGTGAATTCGGCCGCCTTGCCGACGAATTCGGCATGCACCTGGGTGGGGATCTTGAGGTGTTGGCGCGCTTGTTCGATCGCTTCCACCGCCTGCGACAGCGAGTGGCCCGGCGCCAGATTGAACGAGACCGTGACCGCTGGCAGCTGTTGCTGGTGGCTTACCACCAATGGGGTGTTGGTGACCTTGGCTTCGGCCAGTGCGGCCAGCGGAATGATGCTGCCGGCGCCCACCACGATGCCGGTGTTCTGCGCGCCCACGCCGGTGGCGGTAGACGAGTTGGACGAGCTCACCTGGCCGAAGCTGGTGGCATTGGTGCCGGTCAACGCGCCGCTGCCGTTGCTGGCCACCGCCAGCTGATTCATCAACGCGGTGCTGCTGCGAAATTCCGGCGCCACTTCCAGCACCACCCGGTACTGATTGAGCTCGGTGAAGATGGTGGAGATCTGGCGCTGGCCGAAGGCGTCGTACAGCGTGTCGTCGATGGTCTGGATCGGCACGCCGAGCATGCTGGCCTTGTCGCGGTCGATGGTCAGTTCCAGCGCGCGGCCCTGGTTGGCCAGGTTGTTGTCCACGTCGGCCAGCTCGGGCAGCTTGCGCATTGCCTCGGTCATGCGTGCGGCCCAGGTGGCCAGCTCGGCGCTGTCCACATCCGACATCGAATACTGGTATTCGGTGGCTGCCACGCGGGTGTCCAGGGTGACGTCCTGCACCGGCTTGAGGAACAGCGCCACACCCGGAATGCCGGACACCGCTTTTCGCAGGCGCGGCAGCACTTGATCCAGGCTGTCGCGATCGCCGCGCGTTTTCAGCACGATCGACAACTGGCCCTGGTTGAGGGTGGGATTCATCGAGCCGGCACCGATGAAAGCCGCCACACCGGTCACCGCCGGGTCTTTCTGCAATGCCGCGGCCACCGCCTGGGTGCGCTGCTGCATTTGCGGGAAGGCCACGTTCTGATCGGCCTGCACCACGCCGGTGATCAGGCCGGTGTCCTGCTCCGGCAGCAGGCCTTTAGGGATGGCGATGTACAGCACCACGGTCAGCGCCACCGCACCGATCGCCACGGCCAGGGTCAGCGGCTGGTGCGCCAGGACCCAGTCCAGGCTGCGCTCGTAGGTGCCCACCGTGCGCGTCCACAGCGTGGTCTTGCCGGCTGCGGCTGCACGCTCGTGCGCGTCTTCGCCATCGGGCAACGCGTCGGGCTTGAGCAGGTAGGCGCACATCATCGGCGTCAGCGTCAGCGACACCAGCATCGAGATCACCACCGCAATCGACAGCACCCACGCAAACTCATGAAACAAGCGCCCGGTGACGCCCGGCATCAGTAGCAGCGGCAGGAACACCGCCACCAGCGACACGGTCAGCGACAACACCGTGAAACCGATCTGTCTGGCGCCGATGTCGGCCGCTTCCGGCCCGCTCTTGCCTTGTTCGATGTAGCGCACGATGTTTTCGATCATCACGATCGCATCGTCGACCACGAAACCGGTCGCCACGACCAGCGCCATCAGCGACAGATTGTCCAGCGACATACCCGCAAACGCCATCACCCCGAAGGTGCCGGCCAGCGACAGCGGCACCGCTACCGAGGGAATGATGGTGGCCCACAGCCTGCGCAGGAACACGAAGATCACCGCCACCACCAGGAAGATCGTCAGTACCAGGGTGAACTTCACTTCGTGCACGGACGCGCGGGTGGTTTCGGTGCGGTCGGCGAAGACTTCCAGATGTACATCGGCCGGCAATACCGACTGCAGCTGCGGCAGGATGCTGCGGATCTGCTCCACCGTCTGCACGATGTTGGCGCCGGGCTGGCGGCGGATTTCCAGCAGTACCGCCGGCTTGCCGTCTGCCCAGGCGGCAAGCTGATCGTTTTCCACCCCGTCGATCACGTTGGCCACATCGGCCAGCCGCACCGGGCGGCCGTTGCTGTAGCTGATGATGGTGTCGCGGTATTGCGCCGCATCGGTGAGCTGGTCGTTGGTGCCGATGCTGTAGGACTGGGTCTTGCCGTTGAGCGAGCCCTTTGGCGCGGACACATTGGTCTGCGTCAGCGCGCTGCGCAGCGACTCCATGGTCAGGCCCATGTTCGACAACTGCGCGGGGTTGACCTGGATGCGCACCGCAGGGCGCACGTTGCCGGCGATCGACACCAGGCCCACGCCCGGCACCTGCGACAGCCGCTGGGCCAGGATCGCATCGGCGTAGCGGTTGACCTCGCGCAGCGGCAGCGAATCGGAGGTGAGCTTGAGGGTGAGGACCGCCGCGTCGGCCGGATTGACCCGGTTGTAGACCGGCTGATACGGCAGCGACGAGGGCAGGCTGGCCTGGCGGATCGCCGCCTGCACGTCCTGAGCGGCGATATCGATGTCGCGGTCCATCGAGAATTGCAGAATGATCGTGGACAGGCCTGCCGACGAATCGGAGGTCATCATCTGCAACCCGGAGATCTGCCCGAGCTGGCGTTCCAGTGGCGTGGTCACCAGCGAGGCCATGGTGACCGCGTTGGCACCGGGGTACTGGGTGGAGACGACCAGGCTGGGCGCGTCGATCTCCGGCAGTGCAGAGACCGGCAGTTGCCGGTAGCCCAGCATGCCCAGCAGCAGGATGCCCGCCATCAACAACGAGGTGGCGATCGGACGGCGGATGAAGATGGTCGAAAAGCCCACGGGCGATGTCCTTGCTGAAGACGTCAATCGATGCCGGCGCACGCGGCGCCGATGCACATGAGCGACGGAAGTCCCGTCGCCGATGGTCGCGCGTTAGCGCGGGCCGCCGGTGCGTCGGCTGCCGGTGCCGCTACGTTCCTCCTTGTCCTGCGCAGCCTTGAGCTGGGCCTCGGTCGGTCCCGGCGGGGTCTGCCCCGGCTTGAGCGCGCTGACCTTGCTGCCCGGCTTGAGCCGGAACTGGCCTTCGGTCACCACCCGCTCGCCCTGCTTGAGCCCCTTGGTGATCTGCACATGGCTGTCGTCCACCTCTACGCCCTGCACCACGGTGCGCATCTGCGCGGCGTTGTCGGTGCCGACCACATAGACGTAATCGCCATCCTGGCCGCGCTGCACGGCCTGTGTCGGCACCACGGTGCCGTTGGAAATGGTGCGCAACTGCAGGCGCACGTTGACGAACTGGCCCGGCCACAGCGCGTTGTCGGCGTTGTCGAAGATCGCACGCGCGCCGAAGGTGCCGCTATCGGCGGCGATGCGGTTATCGATCACGTCCAGCTTGCCGCCGCCGCTGATGATGTGCGCATCGCCGCGATCCAGCGCCGCCACGTCCAGCGCTGCGGCGGCCTGGCCGCGACGCACCGCCTGCAACTCGCGCTCGGGCAGGTTGAAGGACACGTAGATCGGGCGGATCTGGGTCAGGGTGACGATGGTGGAGGTGCTGCTGACGATATTGCCCACGTCCACGCCGCGGATGCCGGCAATGCCGTCGATCGGTGCCAGGATGCGGGTGAACTGCAACTGCACCTGGGCCGCGCGCATCTGCGCATCGTTGGCCGACACCGCCGCCTCGTACTGCGAGACCTGGTTGCGCTGGGTGTCCAGATCGGTGCGCGAGACGTATTGCTGATAGGCCGGATCGTTGGAGCGCTGGTAGTTGACCCGCGCGGTGGCCAGCAGCGCCTGGTTCTGGCGCTTGGCCGCCAGCGACTGGTCGTAGCTGGCCTGCAGGCTGCGCGGATCGATCTGCGCCAGCAGCTGGCCCTTCTTTACTTCCTGGCCCTCCTGGAAGCTCAGGCTCATCAGCTGGCCGCCGACCTGCGGGTTGACCGTCACCGTGTTGAGCGCAGTGACCGTCCCCAACGCGCTCGCGTAGACCGGCACGTCCTGCGTCGTGGTGGCTACCACCGTGACCGGCACCGGGCCGCTATCTTCGGTACCGTTGCCGCCCGGCGCGCCTGCCCGCTTGCCGTGATTGCCCCCACCGGACATGCGCATTGCAACGAACGCCACGACAAGCACCGCTACGACCAGCAGTGTGATCTTCCAAAAACGCGACATGCGACAACTCCTGAGGGCGGGCCGGGCGCTGATGCGACCGTGGGGCAGCTGTGCTAAGCATATCGTTGCGCCAAAGCAATTGAGCGTTACCGAAGTAACGGCTTTCCGGGCGAAGCGGCCACAACGTTCACAGATGCAATGCAGCAACGCACGACGGCTGTCGCGGTTGACCGGCAGACTGAATCGGGCACCACCGCAGCCTGCCAGCTGCGCGGGTGCACTACATTAGCAAACCTTTAATAAAAGTATTCTCGATGCGCCACTCTCACCGGCTGCTCAGCGCGCTGTTGCTCGCCATGCCCACGCTTGCCGCCGCCCAGGCCGCACCCCGGCCTCAGGTTCAGGCCGCGGCCGCGCCATTGCAGACCAAGCTGGTGCAGTGGCGCCGCGACTTCCACCAGCATCCGGAACTGTCCAACCGCGAGGAGCGCACCGCCGCCACCGTGGCCGCGCAGCTGCGCAAGCTTGGCCTCAAGCCGCGCACCGGCATCGCCCACCACGGGGTGGTGGCCATCATCAAGGGCGGCAAGCCGGGCCCGAAGATCGCCTTGCGTGCGGACATGGACGCCTTGCCGGTGAAAGAACAGACCGGGTTGCCGTTCGCTTCCAAGGCAACTGCCGAGTACCGCGGCGAGCAGGTCGGGGTGATGCACGCCTGCGGCCACGATGCGCACACCGCGATCCTGCTCGGCGTGGCCGAGGCACTGGTCGGCATGCGCGAGCAGCTGCCCGGCGAAGTGATGCTGATCTTCCAGCCCTCCGAAGAAGGCGCCCCCGGCAACGAAGAAGGCGGCGCCTCGCTGATGCTCAAGGAAGGTCTATTCGCCGACTTCACCCCGCAGGCGGTGTTCGGCCTGCACGTGTTCTCCAGCGTGCAGGCCGGCAAGATCGCGGTGCGTAGCGGCCCGCTGATGGCGGCCTCGGACCGGTTTGCGATCAAGATGATCGGCCGGCAGACGCATGGCTCTGCGCCGTGGAACGGCACCGACCCGATCGTGGCCAGCGCCGACATGATCGGTGCCGCGCAGACGGTGATCAGCCGCCGCGCCAACCTGTCCAAGCAGCCGGCGGTGTTGAGCTTCGGCGCGATCAAGGGCGGCATCCGCTACAACATCATTCCCGACGACGTGGACATGGTCGGCACCATCCGCACCTTCGACGAAGCCATGCGTCAGCAGATCTTCGCCGACCTCAAGACCGTGGCCGAACACACTGCGGCCGCGCACGGGGCCACCGTCGAGGCGCAGGTGCCGGACCAGCCCGGCAACCCGGCCACGGTCAACGACCCCGCACTGACCGCCAGGATGCTGCCCAGCCTGCAGGCCGTGGTGGGCGCCGACAATGTCTACGAGCCGCCGTTGCAGATGGGCGCGGAAGATTTTTCGTTCTATGCGCAGCAGGTGCCGTCGATGTTCTTCTTCGTCGGCTCCACCGCCAAGGGCATCGACCCGGCCACCGCGCCCAGCAACCATTCGCCGCAGTTCCTGCTCGACGAATCGTCGCTGGATGTGGGCTTGCGGGCGCTGTTGCAGGTGTCGCTGGATTATCTGCAGCAGGGCGAGGCGGGCTGAATCGGGAATCGGGAATCGTCTGCGGCTGGGCGATTCGCGGTTTTTGTAGGTGTGCGGGCGGGCTGAGGCCCGCTCGGTGATGTCTTAGAGCCCGTTCAAAGTCTTCCCGAATTATCCGATCATATGGAGATGAGAGCACGCTATCCCAGTGACGTCAGCCG
>NZ_MDEJ01000132.1 GCF_002940065.1 Xanthomonas populi | reverse complement strand
GCTCCCGTGCGGCCATGTTGGTTTTGGTCGAGGTCAACCGGTGCAACGCCAGCATCCAGGTGCGCAGCGGCAGTTTGGTGTCGGCAAACATCGTGCCTGCAATCAGGCTGGTCTGATGCCGGCACGCGCTGCATTGGGAGCAGATCGCAGCACCCCGCTTGAAACGCGACCGCGCCCGCCCGGCACAAACAGGGCAACGAAAGCCTTGCGGCCAGCGCCACGTGTAGAGCGCGCGATAGCACGTGGCTTCGGTGCTGCAGGACGCGCAGAACTCAGACATCGATCATCCCGCCTGGAACTGCACGGCATTGCTGCGCATCACGTCGCCGCGTTGGCTTCAAGTGACAGCAGCATCCACAAAGCGCGGCGCAGATCCTGCGACTGGCGGCTGAAGGTCGGGGCTAATCAGGATTCCGGAAATTCGTCCAGCGTGTGGGGGCGGAAGGTTTCGGCGACGTATGCGTCCATGGCAGTGTGCTCCTTGTCGGGCATCACGGTTAAGGATGCAGCAGCCTGGGCTCAAACTGTCGCTGCGATGCTGCTGGTCAGTACCAGGCTTGCCGCGAGGAAATGCGCAAGGATTCGCAAGGGCGATGCTCCGATCAGGTGACGCATTGGTTGATATTACTCCTGGCACGCACAGCGTGGGCGCCAGGCAGGATTGATAGGAGAGGCTCACTTTCCGGCCGATCCCAGCGGTAATGGAGCACACGTGCGTTGTATCGACACAAGCATCGAAGATAATCACCCACGCCGCAACAACATCTGCGTCACCAGCGCACGCAGTGCAGGCGGGCGCACCGGTTTGGATAAAAATCCCCAGCCCAGGTCCAGCGCATGCTCGCGTAGCGCCGGGTCGGGTTCTGCGGTGACTAGGATGACGTGCGGTTCGCGTTGCCAGCGTTGCACTAGTTGCGGCAGCAACATCGGGCCGTAGTGGGCGCCCATGCGTACGTCCAGCAACAGCAGTTCCGGCACGTGGTCGGCGTTGGCGGCTGCCAGCGCATCGTCGGGGCTACCGGCAAAATCGACCCGGCATTCCCAACGTTCCAGCAGGGCGCGGCTGGCCTCGCACACGCGTTGCTCGTCGTGCACGCACCACACGCGGCAGCCGTGCAGGATCGGGTCGTTGGCGTTTTCTGCAGTTGTGGTGGGCGGCGGCAAGTGCATTGCGATGGCGGCACGCTCGCCCAGCGGTACGTTCACCGAAAAGACGCTGCCGCCGCCGAGGGTGGAACGTAGGCCGATGCGGTGGCCAAGCAAACGGCCGATGCGCTCGACAATGGCCAGGCCCAGGCCGGCGCC
Organism: Xanthomonas populi; assembly: GCF_002940065.1. Taxonomy (GTDB): domain Bacteria; phylum Pseudomonadota; class Gammaproteobacteria; order Xanthomonadales; family Xanthomonadaceae; genus Xanthomonas; species Xanthomonas populi. The sequence goes on along the minus strand of NZ_MDEJ01000132.1, from coordinate 9,410 downwards.
GCGGTCGTTGGCCACACCGTCGTCCAGGCGCCGGAATTCTTCGAAAATTTCCTGCTGCAACGCTTCGGGAATGCCCGGCCCCTGGTCGTGCACTTCGATGCGCAACCAGCCGCCGCGACGACGGCAGCCGATCAGCACGCGCCCACGCGGGGTGTAGCGGATCGCGTTGGACAAAAAGTTCTGCAGGATGCGCCGCAGCAGGTTTTCATCGCTCAACACCACGGCGGACGTTGGCACCCAATCCAATGCTAGGCCGCGGTCTTCGGCGAGGATGCCGAACTCGCGTGCCAGTGTTTCCAGCAGTGGGGCTATCGCGAAATCGCGCACCTGGGTCTTCAGGCTGCCCGCTTCCAGGCGCGAGATGTCCAGCAGGCTGTTGAGGATGGCGTCTTGCGCGGCGAGTGCGCCTTCGATGTTGTCGACCACGCGCGTGCTGCCGGCGTGGTGCAGCTGGCCGTGCAATACCGAGACGAACATGCGCGCGGCGTTGAGCGGCTGCAGCAGGTCGTGCACTGCCGAGGCGACGAAGCGGGTCTTGTAGCGGTTGGCGTTTTCTGCCTCGCGCTTGGCCGCGTCCAGATCACGGGTGCGTTCGGCCACACGGTGTTCCAGTGCGTCGGCCAACGAACGCAGTTCGCGCGCGGCGTTCTTGTAGCTGGTGATGTCGGCGTAGCTGGTGACGAATCCGCCATCGGGCAGCGGATTGCCGCGAATTTCCAGCACCGTACCGTCTTCCTTTTCGCTCTCGCGCATATGTGGTTTGCCTCTGCGCAAGTGGTTCAAGCGACGCTCGATCGCCGCTTCGATTTGCCCCGGACCAAGCAAGCCGCGGCGTGCGTTGAAGCGGAACAGGTCTTCGATCGGGCGGCCGATCTTGAGCAACTCGGGCGGAAAGCGGAACAGCTCCACATAGCGCGAATTCCACGCCACCAGATTGAGCGCATCGTCGATCACCACCACGCCCTGCGGCAGATGTTCCAGGCTGCGGCTCAGACCGGCATTGGCCTGTTGCGCGGCGGTGACCACGCCATCTTGCGCGGTGCGCAGTTCTTCGGCGTGTTGTTGCAGCAGCGTTTCCAGCTCGTGCAGGCTGCGCTGACGCACGGCGGACAAGCGCCGCTGCTGCTGCACGAACAACCACAGTAAGGCCAGCGCCAACCACGCACCAGCAGCGGCAATCGCCGCGGCACGGCCGGCTGCAGCACTGGCGCGGGTGTCGTGCAACAGATGCAGGCGCCAGCCGCTTTCTGGCACCTCCATGGTCTGCCACAGCACCGGTCCGGCAAGCGGCGGCTCGCGTATCTCGGCCAGCACGCCACCGTTGCCGGTCTGCTCGATCAACCGGCGCCGCAGCGGCAGCAATCCCTGGTCGGCGTATTGGCGGGTGCTGCGCAATTGGCTGCGATCGCGCAGGCTCAGCGGTGCCAGCATGCGGTAGCGCCACTCCGGGCGGCTAGCCAGGAACACCACCTCGTGGGCATCGGAAGCCAGCACGATGTCCGGGGTCTGCAGCCACTCGCGTTCCAGCGCGGCCAACGCGATCTTGATCACCACCACGCCCTGCACCTGGCCGCCGGCATCGACGATGGCCTGCGACAGGAAATAGCCCGGCTCGCTGGTGGTCATGCCGATGCCGTAGAAGCTGCCGCTGCCGGTGGACAGCGCCTGCTGGTAGTAAGGACGGAACGCGTAGTTCACGCCCACATTGCTGCGCGCCGCCCGCCAGTTGCTGGCCGCCAGTGCGATACCGCTGCGGTCGATCACCGTCAGCGTGGAGGATCGGGTGACGTTGTTGGCGCGTTCGAGTTTGTCGTTGAGCCGTTCCACCTGCGCGGCCGACAACGGCCCGGATACCGCAGCGCGCAGCTCCGGGTCCAGCGCCAGAATTTGCGGCAAGGTGCGATAGCGATCGATGCGCTGCTGCAACGCTTGCGCATACAGGCGCAGCTGACGCCGCACGGTGGCGCTTTCGTCGTGCAAGGCGTTCTGCTCGACAAAATGCCCGGCCGCGAACATGGCCACCAACATGCCGCCCAGCACGATGGACAGCGTGAACAGCAGGCGGCGGCGTTGCGAGGCATACATGCCGACAAGTATGGCGGTGCGCTGGTACATCGTGCAGCTATCGCCGCGGAGACCCGCAGCGACGACAGCCACACATGACCACCGAACAAGCCCCCACAAACGACTACGGCCGCATCCTCGGAAGGATGCGGCCGCACAGGCACACACGCTGGTGTGTGTCACAGCATCAGCGTATTGAAGCGGCCAACCAATCAATAACGCTTAAAACTGCACCTGCGCACGCAGTTCCATCACGTGTGGGGTCTCATGCACGCCATTGCGCGTGGCATTCACCCAGCTGTAGTTGGCCTGCATCTTGAAGTGGCTGGTGAGGTACCAGTTGGCGCCGATGGTGGTGTCGTGCTGGCGGCCACCATGCACAAGGTTGTCTTCCAGATTCAGACGGCTGTAACGGGCGGTCAGTTCGACCGCGCCGTAGTCGTGCGCCGGCTTGATCATGCCCGGCACGCCGCCGGCATAGCTACGCGACTCGCCGGTCAGCGTCCAGGTGCCGTAGAGGTACTGACCCTGCGCGATGAAGTGCGGCTGGTTGGCGTTACGCGCCACTTCGGCACGCAGCGTTTCGCTCTGCAGCGAGAACGGGCCGTGGATCCAGACCGCTTCCACGCCGGCGCGGATCACGTGATCCGCATCGAGAATGGTGCCGGTGTCGATCAGGCGCACGTCGGTCAGACCGGCTTCCGGGCGGGCACGCAGGCGCACGCGCGGGCTGAACGACACGCCGCGGCCGTCGCTGAAGCCTCGCGGGTTTTCGACCGAACCGGCCAGGCCCAGATGCAGCACATTGCCTTCGGCCTTGATCGGGGTCCAGGCCGCATGCACGGCCTGGGTGGTGCCGGGGTTGTCGCCCTGCAGATCCTTGCCGCCATAGGCGCCGGCTTGTAGCAGGTACTGCTGACGCTCCAGGGTCCACTCCGCACCGGTGCGCCGGCCCTGGAACACTGCCTGCACCGGCAGGCCTAGTTCCATGAAGCTGCCCGCACGCGAGCTCTGCATCGCTTCCAGACCCACCGGCACCTTCATGTAGCCCAGCCGCACGCGGCCGTAATCCTGGCCGAACACCGCCTTGGTCTCGACGCGGAAGAACACGTCCAGCCACAGCTTGGCTTCGAAGTCGAAGTTCACCATGGCGTCATAGACGCCCTTTTTCTTGAGGGTGGCGCCGAGTTCCTTGCGGCGGAAATCGGTGCGGTCTTCCAGGCGGTCGCTGCCGGAGAAGTTGTTGTCGTCGTAGGCGTAGTTGCCGGTCAGGCCGAGCTCGGTTCCATCGCCGAAGGTGTACTTGGTCGGCCAGTTTTCCAGGGAGGTGGCCGCATTGGCGGCAGCGGGCGCGACGGCGATGGCCAACGCGAGAACGAGCAGATTGAGGCGCATAGGTGTGGTCTTCGGCAATGAGGAGGGGCCGGGCGTCCTGCCATGGCGTTCGCAATGAACGGCTTCAGCAAGCGCGCAGGTCCGGGCGGCGAACGCACAGGGAATCGTTGTCTGTGTTGAACGAGATTAACGGCCGGCGATGGCGCGGCTGAAGTGTAAAACGGCATTCAATCCGCGGATAGTGGGTAGGCGGACAGTGCTTAGTACCAATGGGCTATCGGCCCCGGCTCTGGCGTGCGGCCAGAATGCATGCACCGGGTGCCTGCTCAGGCGCCCTCTATGTTCCCTCGGAGTGGTGTCATGCACATCAGCAAGCCTGCCGGCCCGTTGCCGGCGTCCGTCCCCTTCTATCGCCAGCTGTATTTCCAGGTGGTGGTGGCAATCGTCCTGGGCGCCTTGCTCGGCCATTTAGAGCCGGCATTTGCCGAAAGCCTCAAGCCGCTGGGCGACGCCTTCATCAAGCTGGTGAAGATGATCATCGCCCCGGTGATCTTTCTGACCATCGTCACCGGCATCGCCGGCATGACCCACCTCAAGACGGTGGGCCGGGTCTTCGCCAAGTCGATGACCTACTTCCTGTTCTTCTCCACGTTGGCGCTGATCGTGGGCATGATCGTGGCGCATGTGGTGCAGCCCGGCGCCGGCATGAACATCAATCCGGCCGAGCTGGATCAGAGCGCGGTCAACACCTACGTACAGAAATCGCACGAGCTGAGCCTGGTCGGCTTTTTGATGGACATCATCCCAGCTACGCTGATCAGCGCATTTGTCGATGGCAACATCCTGCAGGTGCTGTTCGTGGCGGTGCTGTTCGGTATTGCGCTGGCCCTGGTCGGCGAGCGTGGCCGCCCGGTCCTGAGCTTTCTGGAAGCGCTGACCGCGCCGGTGTTCCGCCTGGTGCACATGCTGATGAAGGCCGCGCCGATCGGCGCATTCGGTGCGATCGCTTTCACCATCGGCAAGTACGGGGTGGAATCGCTGGTCAATCTGGCTTGGCTGGTGGGCTCGTTTTATCTGACCTCGCTGTTCTTCGTGTTGGTGATCCTGGGCATTGTCTGCCGCCTGTGCGGCTTTTCGGTGCTTAAGCTGATGCGCTATCTCAAGGCCGAGTTGCTGCTGGTGCTTGGAACCTCTTCGTCGGAGTCGGCGCTGCCGTCGCTGATGGAAAAGATGGAAAAGGCCGGCTGCGAGAAGTCGGTGGTGGGCTTGGTGGTGCCGACCGGCTATTCGTTCAATCTGGATGGCACCAACATCTACATGACCCTGGCGGCGCTGTTCATCGCCCAGGCCACCAACGTGGACCTGAGCCTGGGTCAGCAGATCACGCTGCTGGCGGTGGCGATGCTCAGCTCCAAGGGCGCAGCCGGCGTGACCGGTGCCGGTTTCATCACCCTTGCGGCCACGCTGTCTGTGGTGCCGGACGTGCCAGTGGCCGGCATGGCGCTGATCCTGGGAGTGGACCGCTTCATGAGCGAGTGCCGCTCGCTGACCAACTTCATCGGCAATGCGGTCGCCACGGTGGTGGTGTCGCGCTGGGAAAATGCGTTGGACCGCGATCAGCTCAAGCTGGTGCTGGATGGCGGCTCGCCGCCGCTGCAGGCACCGGTGGCCTCGACCGACGTCGCCGCCCCGATCAGCGCGCGCTGATGCTTCCTGCGGCCCTGTATTCCGTCGGCGATGCCGGCGGGATACAGGGCCGTTTTCGCTCCGAGCCAACACTGGCCGCAACGCACGACGCGCTGCAGCATGCGATCTTCCTGCCGCGCTGACAGCTGCGCGACAGGCCCTCGTTCAGGCAGGAGGGTAGAATTCAGCCCTCCTGCGCCCTTGAGAACCAAACAGCCGATGTCCAACGACGACTTCAAACAGGCCGCCCTCGACTACCACCGCCAGCAGCCGGCCGGCAAGATCAGGGTCATCGCGACCAAGCCGATGCTGACCCAGCGCGATCTGTCGCTGGCGTATTCGCCGGGCGTAGCCTTCGCCTGCGAGGCGATCTTCGAAGAACCCACCCAGGCCAGCGAGCTCACCGCGCGCGGCAATCTGGTGGCGGTGATCACCAACGGCACTGCGGTGCTGGGGCTGGGCAACATCGGCCCGCTGGCATCCAAGCCGGTGATGGAAGGCAAGGGCGTACTGTTCCAGAAGTTCGCCGGCATCGATGTGTTCGACATCGAGATCAATGAGAACGACCCGGACAAGCTGGTGGACATCATCGCCAGCCTGGAGCCGACCTTCGGCGGCATCAATCTGGAAGACATCAAGGCGCCGGAATGCTTCATCGTCGAGCGCAAGCTGCGCGAGCGCATGAACATCCCGGTGTTCCATGACGACCAGCACGGCACCGCGATCATCGTCGGCGCCGCAGTGCTCAATGCGCTGGTGGTCACCGGCAAGAAGATCGAAGAGGTCAAGCTGGCCACCACCGGCATGGGCGCGGCCGGCATCTCCTGCGTCAACATGCTGGTCTCGCTGGGCCTGAAGCCGGAGAACATCCTGGCGCTGGACCGCGACGGGGTGATCCACACCGGCCGCACCGATCTGGACCCGGACAAGCAGCGCTACGCGCGCGACACCGACAAGCGCACCCTGGCCGAGATCGTCGACGGCGCGGATATCTTCCTGGGCCTGTCGGCGGCCGGCATCCTCAAGCCGGAAATGGTCGCCACCATGGCGCGCCAGCCGGTGATCTTCGCGCTGGCCAATCCCAACCCGGAAATCACTCCGGAAGCGGCCAAGGCTGTGCGTCCGGATTGCATCGTCGGCACTGGGCGTTCGGACTACCCGAACCAGATCAACAACGTGCTGTGCTTCCCGTATCTGTTCCGCGGCGCGCTGGACGTGGGTGCCACCGGCATCAATGAAGACATGAAGATCGCCTGCGTCAAGGCGATTGCGGCGATGGCGCGGCGCGAGGCCTCCGACTTGGGCGCGGCCTATTTCGGCGAAACGCCCAGTTTCGGCCCGGAATATCTGATTCCGCGTCCGCTGGACCCGCGTCTGTTGGTTGAGTTGTCATCGGCGGTTGCCCAGGCGGCAATGGATTCGGGTGTGGCCACTCGCCCCATCGACGACATGGAGGCGTACCGCGACAAGCTCGGCCAGTTCGTCTACCGCACCAGCCTGATGATGAAGCCGGTCTACGACCGCGCGCGCGCCGACAAGCAGCGCGTGGTGTATGCCGAAGGCGAAGAAGAAGTGGTGCTGCGTGCAGTGCAGAACGTGGTCGACGAAGGCCTGGCCTTCCCGATTCTGATCGGTCGCCCGGACGTCATTCAGGCGCGTATCGAACGCATGGGTCTGCGCCTGACCGCCGGGGTGGACTTTGAAATCACCAACATCTACGACGACCCGCGCTTCAACGAGTATTGGCAGTACTACCACGCACTGACCGAACGTCGCGGCGTGACTGTCACTGCCGCCAAGGAGTTGATGCGCTCGCGTCCGACCTTGATCGCCGCAGTAATGGTGGCGCGTGGCGAAGCCGATGCGATGTTGTCTGGCGTCGTCGGCCGCTTTCACAAGAAGCTGGGTTACGCCCGCAGCGTGATTCCGCTGGAACCGCGCGTGAGCTCCACCTCGGCGATGACCGGCGTGATCAATCAGCTGGGCGTCTTCTTCTTCCTGGATACGCATGTGCAGGAAGACCCGACCGTGGAGCAGGTGGTCGAAGCGACGCTGCAGGCCGCGTACCGCCTCAAGCTGTTCGGCATCGAGCCCAACATCGCGCTGCTGTCGCACTCCAACTTCGGCAGCCACGATTCGCGCGATGCGCTGAAGATGCGCCAGGTGCGCGAAGCCCTGCTCAAGCGCAAGCCCGAGCTCAACATCGACGGCGAAATGCAGGGCGACACCGCCTGGGACGAAGCGCTGCGCAAGCAGATCATGCCCAACAGCACGCTCAAGGGCCGTGCCAACCTGTTCGTGCTACCGAACCTGGAAGCGGCCAACATCGCCTACAACCTGGTCCGCGTATTCACCGACGGCGTGGCGATCGGCCCGATCCTGATGGGCATCTCCAAGCCGGTGCACATCCTCACCACCAGCGCCACTTCACGCCGGGTGATGAACATGACCGCGATTGCCGCGGTGGATGCGCAGATCCGCAGGCAGCGTGATGCTGAGAAGAGCGCACCTTAAGCGCTTGCTGCGGACGTTTCAGTACGGATGCGCGCAGTACGGACAGGCTGCGCGTTATTCCACATTTCATGCCATCTTTTCGCGACACTGCTGTTTGTTTGATCCCAGGTGTTGATGGTGCGTTATTTTCCCTCGAATGGAAGCAAGCACGATGGGCCAGGTTCTGCATGGGAGCGCCACCACGACAGAGGCGATCCGTCGAGCGATACCACAGAGTCGCTTTCCGCAAGCACACGTTGCTGCCGCTGGATGACTGTCTCTATGCACTGCAGCCGAGCATTCCGCGTCTGACGCGCTCATCGCTGCACCGCTGCCTGCAACGCCATGACATCTCGCGGCTCCCCGAGATTACAGGCGACGACCCCGCCAAGAAGCGGTTCAAAAACTATCCGATTGGCGACTTCCACATCGACATTGCACAGGTGCAGACGGACGAGGGCAAGCTTTATCTGTTCGTGGCCATCGACAGGACGTCCACGTTTGCGCTCACCGAACTGCATGCCTCTGCCAACAAGCTGTTTGCAGTGCAGTTCCTGCGCACTGTGCTCCAGGCAGTGCCCTACACCTTGCAGACGGTTCTGACGGATAACGGCATCCAGTTCACCAACCGCAGTTCCGACCGATATGCCTGTGCGCATCTCTTCACTCGCGTCTGCGAGGAGCACGGCATCGAACACCGCTTGACCAAGGTCAAGCACCCACCTGATTAGCCCTGACTCTTAGCCATAAAAATTGCTCGCTGCACGCAAAACCGGCTCTGGACATGGTGTGGATTGCATCATGGCCGTGTCCACTCGTGGCAGCATGTCGCGCAAGCGGAATCGACGATTAAGAGCGGCTAACAAAACCCCTTGAATATTGTGTCTCCGGTTGCAAAATTGCGAACATGACGCCTCGCAAAGAGATCCCCATTGCGCTGTGGAAGCGCATCGAACCACTGATTCCGCAAGTCAAGCGTTCGCCCAAAGGTGGACGGCCACGTATCAGTGATCAGCAAGCCCTCAACGGCATCGTCTATGTCTTGCGCACGGGCGTGCCGTGGGAAGACCTGCCTATGGAACTGGGCGATGGCAGTGGCATGACCTGCTGGCGCCGGTTGGGTGATTGGCAAGCCGCCGGTGTGTGGCATCGTCTGCATCAGGTGTTGCTGGCCGAGCTGCGTCGCGTCCAGAGGCTGGATCTGAGCCGAGCCAGTCTGGACGCCGCCAGTGTTGCCTCCCCCCGGGGGGCGCCTACACCGGGCCAAACCCGACCGATCGCGGCAAACTCGGCAGCAAACGGCATCTGATCGTCGACCGCAACGGCGTGACCTTGGCGGTGTGCGTCACCGGCGCCCATCGGCACGACTCGGTCGTGTTCGAGGAGTTGGTCGAGGCCTTGCCGCCAATTGGTGGCAAACCAGGGCGCCGGCGACGTTGGCCAGACAAATTGCATGCCGACAAGGCCTACGACATCGACCGCTGTCGCGCCTTCCTCAAGCAGCGCGGCATCATTGCGCGGATTGCACGCAAGGGGATCGAGCGCAACGACCGGTTGGGCCGTCATCGCTGGGTCGTCGAGCGCACGCATGCCTGGTTCGCAGCCATGGGCAAACTGCGCATCCGCTTTGAACGCCGCATCGATCTCCACTTGGCGTTGCTCTGGCTTGCATGCTCCATCATCTGCTGACGGCTTCTTCCTGGGTTTTGTTAGCCGCTCTAAACCGATAGGCCGCTTCTCCCAGATACCGCCTTGCGTATTTGCCTTGCGCGATGGCGTGATACACGCCACTGATGGCGCGCTTGAGGTTGCCCAGCACCACGTTGACGCAA
>NZ_MDEJ01000131.1 GCF_002940065.1 Xanthomonas populi | reverse complement strand
GCGACCTCGCTCTCCCGCGGTCGCTCAGACCTGTGGGGGATCGGTCGACCACGCCGGCTCTCGACGCCTAATCTGGCAGATCGCCAAGCGATAAGGGGGCGGGGTGAGCAACTGGGTTGGGCGTCAAGCCCGGTGAAGGGTCGCGTGGTGCCACGCCGACCAACGCTGCAATGCGTTTGCGGTCCAGCTGCCCCAACTCCGGAACACTGGCAATCACGTCAGCACGGTTACCTCGCCAACGCCCTTGACCTCGCTCAACAGATCGTGTTTGGCATGCCATGCCGGCAACTGCTCCACCGATTGGCGCAGGCCCGCCTCCAAGGCGCGCAAGCGCTCCTCCGGCCCTTGGATATGCAGCTTCATGTCGTGGTGTCCCTGCGTGTTTGTTGCTTGCTTGAGACGGGTCTTCTCCATGCTCAGCATCTCCACCCACTGGCGCCGCCGCGCCAATTGATCGGTGAAGGCCTGGGCAGCCTCATCTGGCAACGCGCGTTGGGCAGGCTGGATCGCGCGTGCAAAGTGGGCCAACACGCGTGCATCGAGCCTGTCCGTCTTGGCGCGCTGCCCGCGCGTCTGAGTTTCCACCGTCATCATCCCTCTCCCATCACCCAGCCTTGCAACATCGGGCTTTGCGCCCTGGCAACTGTTCCGGTTATCAGGAAAAAAACCGCACCGACCCACTCACATCCACAATCTCAAAAAACTCCCAGGGGTACGCTCTGGTGCGGGGCACCACACCTTACAAGGGAACGGGCGAAGCCTTCGTGTCGTTCCAACCGCGCCAGGCTTCGCTCGTACCCTTATCCGGCGCTACGCGCCACCTTCTCCGGAAGAGAGAAGATATAAAACACAGCCACAACCAGCCGTCGCATTTTTTGCAACGCATGACCCTAAAAAAACCGCTTTGGGGTGACCTGGGCGGTTCGTATAGTCGATTCAACGGTCGCCGCCCGCTGCGCACGCGCCTGTCGCCACGACGTCACCGGGCAAGCCATCGCCCAGCGTTGCCTCGCCCCTTCCACACCGCCTGCGGAGGCTTTATGCATCAGTCCCTGTCGCATCGCGGTCCTCGCAGCGCCTGTGGAACAAATCACCCCCACCGCGCCACATGCTGAGCACGCAACGCACCTCACCCATGACCTGCTCCGGCGCACGCGAAGTAGCCCGCTGCGATGCGCTGGGCCTTCCGCCTTACAGCGACATACCCGGCGAGCTGTTCCGCGCCTGGCTCAGCCCGGCACATCGTGCGGCCATCGCACAGGTGAGCGAGTGGATGCGCCAGGCCGGCATGCAGGTGCGACTGGACGCAGCGGCCAATCTGATCGGCCGCTACGAAGGCGCACGCACACAGGCACCAGCGCTGTTAATCGGCAGCCATCTCGACAGCGTGCGCGATGCCGGCCGCTACGACGGCCCGCTCGGCATCCTGCTCGGCATCGAATGCGTGGCCGCGCTGCATGCACAGGGACGACGTTTGCCGTTCGCGATCGAAGTGATTGCCTTCGGTGACGAAGAAGGCTCGCGCTTTCCCGCCTCGATGTTCTGCAGCCGCGCGGTGGCCGGCACGCTCGACCCTGCCACATTGAAAGTCGCCGATGCAGTCGGCATCGACGTGGCCACCGCGCTAGCCGGGTGGGAGTTGGACATCGCACACATCCAGCGAGCCGCACGCGCCCCGGGCAGCGTGCTGGCCTATCTGGAAACCCATATCGAACAAGGCCCGGTGCTGGAAGCCGAAGGCTTGCCGGTCGGCATCGTCACCGCCATCGCCGCACAGCGGCGCTTCGCAGTGCGCTTGGACGGCCGCGCAGGCCACGCCGGCACCACCACCATGGCCTTGCGTCGCGACGCGCTGAGCGCAGCGGCCGAAGCACTACTAGCGATCGAACACCTCGCACGCGCCGGCAGCGACGATCTGGTCGCAACCGTCGGCAAACTGCACGTTGCCCCCGGCGCCACCAACGTGGTGCCAGGTCGCGTGGACTGCACGCTGGACGTGCGCGCCGGCAGCGATGCCACCCGCGATGCGGCGGTGCTACAGATCGAACACGCGCTCGCACAGATCAGCAAAGAACGCAGCATCGCCATCGCCATCGACCCGCTACAAGCACTTGCCGCCAGCCCATGCGCAGCGGCGTTGATCGCACGTCTGGAACACGCAGTCGCCGCACAAGGTATCGCGCCACGCCAACTGGTTTCCGGCGCCGGTCACGATGCGATGGTGATGGCCGCGCTGTGCCCCACCGCGATGCTGTTCGTGCGCTGCGCCGGCGGCATCAGCCATCATCCGGACGAACACGTCGACCCGGCCGATGCCGACCTCGCGCTGGCGGTCATGCGCCACTTTATCGAACACCTGGGAGATCCGCTTGTCACCTGATCTGCGTCATCTGCACACCTTCGGCGAACTCGATCCCCCGCAGCGGCTGTTGATGGGCCCGGGCCCGGTCAATGCGCATCCGCGCGTGCTGCGCGCGATGGCGGCCGATCTGCTGGGTCAGTTCGACCCGGAAATGACCACCTACATGAACGAGGTGATGGCGCTGTACCGGCCGTTGTTCGGCACCGAGAATCGCTGGACCTTCCTGGTCGATGGCACCGCGCGCGCCGGTATCGAAGCGGCGCTGGTGTCGCTGGTCAATCCGGGCGATCGCGTGCTGGTGATCAACTTCGGCCGCTTCGGTTTGTTGCTCACCGAAATCCTGAGCCGGCTCGGCGCTGACGTGCACACCGTGGACGCACCCTGGGGCGAGGTGGTGCCGCTGAGCGCCCTTGCCGAAGCGATCGAGCGCATCGCCCCAAAGCTGGTCGCCACCGTGCATGGCGACACCTCCACCACCATGGCCCAGCCCTTGGATGGCCTCGGCGCGCTGTGTCGCGCGGCCGGCGCGCTGAGTTACGTGGATGCCACCGCCACCATCGGCGGCATGGAAATCGCCAGCGATCGCTGGGATGTGGACGTGGTCACCGGCGGCCTGCAGAAATGCCTGGGCGGGCCATCCGGCTCGGCACCGATCACCGTGTCTTCGGTAGCGGCCGACGCCATCTTCGCGCGCCGCCATGTCGAACGCGGCATCGTGCGCGCCGACATCGTCAACGGCAGCGGGCCGCGCATCGCCTCGAATTATTTCGATCTGGCGATGATCATGGATTACTGGTCCGACAAGCGCCTCAATCACCACACCGAAGCCACCACGATGCTCTACGGCGCACGCGAATGCGCGCGCGTGGCGCTGCAGGAAGGTCTGGATGCACGCTTCGCCCGCCATGCCGCCGCCGGGCGTGCGGTGAGTGCCGGCATCCGCGCATTGGGGCTTGAAGTGTTCGGCGACGATGCGCACCGCATGACTAACGTCACCGGCGTGGTGATTCCGCCCGGCATCGACAGCGATGCGGTACGGCGGCGCATGCGCGAGGATTTCGAAATCGAGATCGGCACTGCATTCGGGCCGTTGCAGGGCAAGATCTGGCGCATCGGTGCGATGGGCTACAACGCGATGAAGCACAAGGTGCTGATCACCCTGGCCGCGCTGGAAGCGGTGCTGCGCGCCGAAGGTTACGCATGCACGCCAGGGCTGGCGGTCGAAGCTGCCTTGGCGGCCTGGCATGCGGAGCCGCAGGCATGAGCGCACCGCGCGACCTGGTCGGCTATGGCGCCACCCCGCCGGCGGCGCAGTGGCCCGGTGGCGCGCGCATTGCGGTGCAGTTCGTCATCAACTACGAAGAAGGCGCAGAGAACTGCGTGCTCAACGGCGATGCCGGCTCGGAAGCCTTTTTGTCGGAAATGATCGGCACGCAATCGCAACCGGGCGCGCGCGCCATGGCGATGGAAAGCCTGTACGAGTACGGCAGCCGCGCTGGTTTCTGGCGGCTGCATCGGTTGTTCACCGCACGCAACGTGCCGGTGACCGTGTTCGGTGTGGCGCAGGCATTGGCCTCCAACCCCGACGCAGTTGCCGCGATGCAGGCCGCCGATTGGGAAATCGCCAGCCACGGCCTGCGCTGGATCGATTATCAGCACGTGGATGAGGCCACCGAGCGCGCGCATATCGCTCAGGCCATCGCCTTGCATACGCGCGTCACCGGCAGCCGCCCGCTGGGCTGGTATCAGGGCCGCACCAGCCCCAACACCGCGCGGCTGATTGCCGAGGATGGCGGTTTTGTCTACGACGCCGACAGCTACGCCGACGACGTGCCGTATTACGACCGTCAGCGCGGCCGCGCGCAGCTGATCGTGCCGTACACGCTGGACGCCAACGACATGAAATTCGTCGCCTACAACGGGTTTGCCGATGGCGAACCATTCTTTCGCTATCTGCGCGACAGCGTCGACCAACTGCGCAGGGAAGGTGGGCGCATGCTGTCGATCGGCCTGCACGGGCGCATCGTCGGCAAGCCCGCGCGCGCGGCGGCGTTGGCACGGTTCGTCGATCACGTGCTGGCCAGCGGCGATGCCTGGATCGCGCGACGCATCGATATCGCGCGTCACTGGCTGCAGGTAAACCCGGCATGAGCATCGACGCTGCCGACATCGATCTGCCCGAGGTGATCGCCCAAGTGACAGCCGCCTTCCATGCCTACGAGGATGCCTTGATGCGTGACGACATCGCCACGATGGACGCGCTGTTTCAGGCCGCGCCAAGCACGGTGCGCTACGGCGTGGGCGAAGTGCTGTACGGCATCGAGGCGATCCGCGCCTTCCGCATCGGCCGCGGTGGCTCGCCACAGCGCCAGCTCGTGCATGTGCAAGTGCATGGCTTCGGCCACGGCTTCGCCACCACGCATGCGGAATTCATTCGCGACGGTGGCAGCGCGCGCGGCCGCCAGAGCCAGAGTTGGGTGCGCTTTGCCGACGGCTGGAAAGTGGTGGCCGCACATGTCTCGCTACAGGGGACACACGCATGAGTGTGGTCGATGCCCGCGCGCTGGACGATGCCGCCTTCGTGGCGCGTTACCGCGCGTTGTTCGAGCATTCGCCATGGGTGGTCGAACGCGCCGTACAACGGCGCCCGTTCGACGATGTGTATCGCGGGCTGATGCAAGTGGTGCTGGAGGCATCGCCGGTAGATCAGGTCGCATTGATCCGCGCGCATCCGGAGCTGGCCGGCAAGGCGGCGATCGACCGCACGCTCACGGCAGCGTCGGCCGCAGAGCAAGCCTCGGCCGGGCTGGATCGGCTCAGCGAAGCCGAGTTCAAGCGCTTCCACGCGCTCAATCAGGCGTATCGCCATCGGTTCGGATTTCCGTTTGTGCTCTGCGTGCGGCTGCACGACAAGGCCGGCATCCTGGCCGCGCTGGAACGCCGGCTGGATGCAGCGCGTAGCGAAGAAATGTCCACCGCCCTCGCCGAGATCGGCAAGATCGTGCAACTGCGCCTGGAGGCACTGCCATGAGTTTGGCCCAACTCGAACGCGAGCTCCACCACGATCTGCAACGGCTGGCCCACGGCAGCGATGCGTGGGTGCAGCCGCGCGTGCATCCGGCAGGTCACGTGTATGACGTGGTGATCGTCGGCGCCGGCCAAAGCGGCCTGGGCGCAGCATTCGCCCTGCAACGCGAGCGCCTACACAACGTGCTGGTCATCGATGAAAACGCAGCCGGGCAGGAAGGTCCGTGGGTGACCTATGCCCGCATGCAGACCTTGCGCACGCCCAAGCAGATCACCTCGATCGACCTGGGCGTGCCGTCGCTGACCTTCCGTGCCTGGTGGGAAGCCCAGCACGGCACTGCCGGCTGGGATGCGCTGGACAAGATTCCGCGCGGCAGCTGGATGGACTATCTGCGCTGGTATCGTGCAGTGCTGCGCCTGCCGGTGCGCAATGCCACGCAGCTGGCGCGGGTAGAGCCTGACATGGCGCCCGGCATCCATCGCCTGCATCTGGCGATGGGCGCGCCGCTGCTGACGCGCAAAGTGATCCTGGCCACCGGCATCCAGGGTGGCGGGCAATGGATGGTGCCGGACTGGATCAGTCGCGCGCTGCCTGCGCAGCGCTACGCGCATACCTCCGGCCATATCGACTTCGCCGCACTGGCCGGTAAGCGCGTGGGCATTCTGGGCGGCGGCGCCTCCGCATTCGACAACGCCTGTTTCGCGCTGGATCAAGGCGTCGCCAGTGCGGACGTCTTCGTGCGGCGTAGCGAATTGCCGCGCATCAATCCGTTCCGCCACATGGAACAGGCCGGCATCATTGCGCGCTTTCTGACCCTGCCCGATGCGGACAAGTACCGGATGATGGCCAGCTTCTTGGCGCACAACCAGCCGCCGACCAACGACACCTTCCAACGCGCCTGCGCGCATGCCGGCTTTGCGCTGCACCTGGGCGCGCCGTGGCTGGAGGTGGCCGAACGCGATGGCGAGGTGGTGGTGCGCACGCCGCAGGGCGAGCACCGTTTTGATTTCCTCGCTGCTGCCACCGGCCTGGTCACCGACCCGCAACTGCGCCCGGAACTGGCCGCGCTGTCCGGGCGCATCGCCTGCTGGGCCGACCGCTACCAGCCACCGCCGGGTCAGGCCAATGCGGCGCTGGATGCGCACCCCTATCTGGGGCCTGGCTTCGAACTGCTCCCGCGCACGCCCGACGATGCTGCGTTGCTGCACGGCCTGTTCGCCTTCAACTATTCGGCGCTGATCAACCACGGCCCGTCGGCGGCGGCATTGTCAGGACTCAAGGTCGCGCTGCCACGGCTGGCGCGCGCGGTGGCCGATCAACTGTTTCTGGACGACCGCCAGACCATCGTCGACAGCTACCTGGCCTACGACCAGCCCGAATTCGTCGGCCAATGGCCGCAACCGACCCAGGCGGTGGCATGAGCACGCTGTCCACCCATGTGCTGGATACCGCCAGCGGCCGCCCCGCCGCAGGCGTCGCGTTGCGCCTGTTCGCCGGCGATACGCTGCACTTGGACGGTGTCACCAACGCCGATGGGCGCTGCCCGGAACTGGCCTCACTCACGCTGCAACCGGGCCGTTATCGATTGGAATTCGAAGTGGCCGGCTATTGGCGCGCGGCCGGCACGGCGCTGACCGACCCGCCGTTTCTGGAGCAGATCCCGATCGCCTTCGGCATCGCAGGCGACGCTCACTACCACGTGCCGCTATTGCTCTCGCCGTTCGGGTATTCCACTTATCGCGGCAGCTGAGCGGCGCTCAGAACGACTGCGCTCACCCCGCGAACGGGCGCGGTCGGTCCTCGGAGCGGCATGCACCGCGCGAACTACCACCCCTGCGCTCCGACTGCATGCACCTGACAGCTGCTGGCGACGCCTTGTGGGCCACTCTGAGCGGCTTCGGATTCGCAACGGATCGGTTCGGCACGCGCCGCATTCCGCATCGGCCCCGTAGAATAGCGCCTTTCCGGCGGCAGGCCGGGGCCCCGGAATTGTCATGATCCACAACGATGTACTGCGCAGCATCCGTTACATGCTCGACCTCAGCGACGACAAGGTGGTGGAAATCACCCACCTGGCCGACCCTGAGTTCGCGCTCGACAAGGCGCAGTTGCAGGCCTGGCTGAAGAAAGAAGACGAGCCCGGCTTCGAACCCTGCACAGACGCGATGATGGCGCGCTTTCTCGACGGGCTGGTGCTGCGCTTCCGCGGCCGCGACGAAAGCCAGCCGATACGCCCGCTGGAAACCAAGGTCGGCAACAACCTGGTGCTGAAGAAACTGCGGGTGGCCTTCGAGCTGAAGGACGTGGACATGCACGCCATCTTCGCCAGTGCCGGCTTCCCGCTGTCCAAGCCAGAGGTGTCGGCTCTGTTCCGCCAGCCCGGCCACAAGAATTTCCGCCCCTGCCTGGACCAGCTGCTGCGCGCCTTCCTCAAAGGCCTGACCGCACGGATGCGCGAAGCAGGTTGATGTCTGGGGAGTGAGATTGGCCTAGCCTGGCCGTGTGACGACGCCGCGACTCGAAGTCCCGGTTGTCGTGTGTCTTGGGGGAGTGGGCCGCGCGGATCGCTCAGTTGGAGCGCGGCTGATGTGGTTTGGCTGCAGGGCCCTTGCCCGCCCACCATCGTGGAGACACGCCGCAAGTAGGTCCGTGTAGGCGCTTATGCGGCATCCATGCCGCATAAGGTCCCGCGTCGGTGGGCAGGCAAGGACCAGTCGAGAGGGTCGGTGCATGGTTGCGAGCAGTGCGCATTGCGCGACTGTCCGATCAGATGCGGTCTGATCAGCGCAGTTTCATCCGAGCAACGTCACTGCCATTCCCGATACCGCTCCACTCGTCAACGAAGGCGCGTGCGGCCAACACGTTGCCGCCATCGCGACAGCGTTCGAGAGGTTTTGTTAGCTACTTTTGCTATTACTCGGCCTTACTTAGCTTCAACGCGGTTTCCAGCAGCAGGAACAGGCGTCGCACTTCGGCGCTCATCAGCGCGAAGCGGGCATCAAGTTCGGCGCGCGCGCCGTCGTCGTCGCTGTGTTCAAGCTGGTCCAGTGCGCCGTCCAGGAACTTGAGCTTGCGGATCACCAGATCGTCGCCGAGCACGAACGACAGCGTGTCGTCCAGCAGCAGCGCCAGCTTGGTGACCTGCTTGCCGGCTTCCAGATGCTTGTCGATCTCGTCGCCGCGCAGTTCCTGGTGCTGACACTTGACCACCGCGCCGCCTTCGATTGGGTCCTTCATCTCGCACTCTTCGCCCAGGCTCAAGCCTTCGGGCAGCGGTTCGCCGGCGATCCAGCCGGTGAGGATGGCGCGCGGTGCGACTTCGGCATTCAACGGCAGCGCCGGGAAGCTGCCGAGCGCGCCGCGGATCTGGCTCATCACGTTCTCGCCGCTCTTGCGGCTGGAGGTGTTGACCGCGATGTAGCCGTGCTGCAGATCCAGGATGGCGTCGGTACGCGAGCTCTTGACGAAGGCGCGCGGCAGCAGCTCATGGATCAGGTCGTCCTTGACGCGCTTGCGGGCCTTGCCACCGGGGCGACGGCCTTCCTTCTCTTCGATCTCGGCGACCTTGCGCTCGAGCAGGTCGTTGACCACCGCGCCGGGCAGGATCTTGTCCTCGCCACCGACGGTGAGCCACAAGAAATCTTCCAGCCGATGCGAAAGCACTTCCTGCTCATCGCGGCCGAATGGGGAGATGAAACCACGCGAGCTCATTTCCAGCGGGCCGACCGGCTTGAGCTGCACTTGCGGCAGCAGCGTGTCGATCTGCGAAAAATCCAGCGTGGTGGGAAAACGAAACAAGGTGAGATTGCGAAAGAACATGCGTCAGACCGAAGAGGAGTAAGAAATGTGGAGGGTTGGAAGACTGCCGGCGCCCGGATGGGGCGCGTCAGTCGCTGTGGTGTGGGGTGTCGCTGGCGGCGAGCCAGGCGCTTGAATCGGGAGCGGGATCAGGCGGCGCTGCATCGCCGCTGCGGCCCAGTGACAGGAAATCGAACAGCGTGCGGTCGGCCAGTTGCTCGGGCCGCACATCGCCCAGCGCGCGTGCGATCTGCTCGACCCGCCCAGGCTGCTCGCGGTCCCACTGCTGCAACATCCGGCCGACCTGCTGGCGCTGCAGGTTTTGCTGGCTACCGCACAAGTTGCACGGAATGATCGGGAACTGGCGCGCCTGCGCGTAGGCGGCGATGTCGGCTTCGCGCGCATAGGCCAGCGGGCGGATTACCACCTGCTGGCCATCGTCGCTGCGCAGCTTGGGCGCCATCGCCGCGAGCCGGGCATGGTGAAACAGATTCATGAAGAACGTGGCCACGATGTCGTCGCGATGATGGCCGAGCGCGATCTTGGTCACGCCGTGCGCCTGCGCGTAGGCATACAGCGCGCCACGCCGCAGCCGCGAGCATAACGAACACATGGTCTTGCCGGCCGGAATCACCCGGCTGACCACCGAGTAGGTGTTCTGCTCGACGATGTCGAACGGCACGCCGAGGTCGCGCAAATACGTGGGCAACACCTGCGTGGGGAAGCCGGGCTGCTTCTGGTCCAGATTGACCGCCACCAGGGTGAACGGCACCGGCGCCTTGCGCTGCACCTGCAGCAGCATGTCCAGCAAGGTGTAGCTGTCCTTGCCGCCGGACAGACACACCATGATCTTGTCGCCGGCGGCGATCATGCCGAAATCGGCAATGGCCTGGCCCACCTGGCGTTGCAGGCGTTTGCCTAGGCGCAGCTGCCCACGCTGCAACGGCTGGCGCGGGTCGCGCGGCGCGGGGTTGGCCAGGGGTTGCGGCAGCGGCAGGACAGCGGTCATAGCCGGCCATTGTAGCTGCCGCGCGCGCGGCGGGTCAGCGCTGCGCGCGTGCGGCTGAATGAGCGGTCAGGCGTCTGCGGATGCGGCCTGCAGCGGTCTTTCGCGGTGCTGCGGTGCTAGTGCCATCGTTGTAATAGCCGTAACTGTTCACTATTGCAAAGCGGTAATCGGTGCGCAGATCTTTTCCAGGCACTGCCGCCGCATCCATTATGCACTGCATTTTTTCAGGAGTTGGCACGGATGTAAGCGCAGGTTGTGGCGGGTAATTTGCACCCACGCGGCACCAAGAACCGTCCTGATTCGCTCTGACTCTCAGCCGTGAAAATTGCGCGCCGCACGCAGAACCGGCTCTGGACATGGTGTGGATTGCATCATGGCCGTGGCCAGTCGTGGCAGCATGTCGCGCAAGCGGAATCGACTATTAAACCGATAGGCCGCTTCTCCCAGATACCGCCTTGCGTATTTGCCTTGCGCGATGGCGTGATACACGCCACCGATGGCGCGTCGGCCACGACCTGCATGATCTTGTGCTTCATCCGCCAGGCGCGCTTGGAGTTGATCCCCAGATGACGCATCAGCTCCCGTGCGGCCA
>NZ_MDEJ01000130.1 GCF_002940065.1 Xanthomonas populi | reverse complement strand
TCGCGGCTGACGTCACTGGGATAGCGTGCTCTCATCTCCATATGATCGGATAATTCGGGAAGACTTTGAACGGGCTCTTAAACGAACTGAAGAGGAACCGGGTGCCAATCGACAAGCCAACTTTTTGCAAATACCCAATCCCGAATAGCAAATCCCGGCTCATGTGCTTAGAACCATTGGGTTACTCCCTTTGCGGAATCGCTCCACTACAGTCATGGTCCACTGAGCCGATACAGCTGGCTCAGGCGACTCACTTTTAGATAGGGCAACACGATGCAACTTGCGCGTTTGGCACGGTCGGCCATAGCCGAGACTTCCTTAGGTACCACTCGGTGCCTGTGCTTTGCGCTCGGGTTATCGCTGCCTGGTTTGAGTCTGGCGCAGGCGCAGACGGCGCCGGTCAACGCCGGACAGACCAAGCCGGAGCCGGCCAAGGCGCCAGCACCCGCGGCAGCGCCTGCTGCCGCGAAGGGCTATCCGCTCGAAGCACAGGGTTGGGGAGCCAAACAAGGCGGCAACATGTGGCAGGCGCGCTGGGCCGAAGATTGGTCGTATCTGAAGGATCCGTCCAAGCGCAAGAGCCCGTTCGATCCGCTCAAGTACATTCCGTTCAATGAGTCCGGCGATGTGTATGTCTCGCTCAGCAACGAGTTGCGTGTGCGCAGCAACACCGTCACCAATCCTGGCCTGATTCCAGGCAGCCATTCGCAACAGCAGTATCTGTTTCGCGCGTTCTTCGGTGCCGACTTCCATGTTGGCGAGCACTTCCGTCTGTATACCGAGCTGGCGCACGGTAGCCTGGATGGGCGCAACGAAGGCGCCAAGGCCGGCACCCAGGAAAACAATGCAATCCTGCAACAGGTGTTTTTCGACGTAAAGGGACGTGTGTCCAACGCCGACCTCGGTCTGCGCGTCGGTCGCCAGGTGTTTGTCGATGGTCCGACCACGCTGATGGCGTTGCGCGACAACACCGATATCTTTGTGACCTTCAACGGTGTGCGCGCCTGGGCGATCGGCGAAAAAACCCGCGTGAACGTGTTCGATTTCAACTTCAACCTTGATGGCACCGAAGGTCTGGGCGACGACCGCATCGACCGCTCGCGGCATTTCCGCGGCGTGGTCGGCGGCTACCGTTTGCCGACCGCCAAGCCGATGTATCTGGAGCCGTTCTTCTACCAGTTCCGCAACGACAATCAGCTGTGGGGCCGGCAGACCGCCGAAGAAAACCGCAACTATTACGGCCTGCGCCTGTGGGGCAATGTGGGCAAGCTGCGCACCGATTCGTTCGTGACCGTGCAACGCGGCAGCTTCGGCGGACGCGATCTGCGCGCCTACATGGCGAGCACCTCCAATGCCTGGGCGCTAAGCGACAGCGGCTGGAAGCCGCGCGTGGGGTTTCATAGCGAAATCGCCTCCGGTGGCGGCGGCACCTCCGGCACCGGTACCTTGCGCAACAACAACTTCCTCTACGGCAACACGATCTACTTCAGCTGGGCGACGTTCTTCGGCCCGGTCAATCTGGTCACTGCCGCACCGACGTTGATCTTTTCGCCCACCTCCAAGCTCATCGTGAATCTGGAATGGGAAACCTTGTGGCGCCAGACCACCAGCGATGCGATCTACAACAACCAGGCGCGCGCCTATGCGCGCACGCAGAGCACCGGTGAGCGCCGCATCGGCACCATGCCGCGCATCAACGCGACCTGGACCATCGACCCGAACTGGTCGGTGACCTTCCGCGCCGAACACCTGATGGCAGGGCCTGCGCTGACCAAAGCCGGTTACGGCGATTCGACCTTCGTGATGGGGTGGTTGAACTTCCGGTTCTAAGCAAACGGTATGAGCGGCGCGTTGTTCTGAACTGATCTGCGCGCTGCGTTGATTACTCTTCCGCGTACAGGCAAGGACGCGGAATGCCGATGACATTGGTGACAGCGTCGGCCACCTAGGTTGTCGCAGATGGCGGCGCGGCTCCTCGATACCAGGAGCTGTCCTGGAGCGACCACCAGCGCCTCGCGCGGTGGTCAGATAGTGTGGCCGGCGCGCTCAGAGTCGCAATGGGCGGTGAGTGCATGCCGGCTTCGAACAGACTCGCAAGTGGCATAGCGCCAATGCGCACTTGCCTTCTCCCCTGCGAACAAGGCACGCCGCTGGCCTGCACCGGACGCGGCGCAGTGCCTACAATGCGCGGATGTCCGAATCCCCCACTCCGCACGCCCGCCCTTCCCTGCAACGCGTCTTTTTGACCGGTTTGCTCACCCTGCTGCCGGTCTGGTTGACCTGGGTGGTGGTGAAGTTCGTGTTCTCGCTATTGTCGGGCATCAGCAGCCCATGGGTGGTGCCGTTGTCCGAACGCATCGCCGCCTCGTTCCCCGACTATCTGGGCTGGATCAAGGCGCTATGGGTGCAGAACACCATCGCGCTGATCGCCACTGTAGGCGTGATCCTGTTCGTCGGTATTTTGAGTCGGCGGGTGATCGGCCAGCGCCTGCTGCGCTGGTTCGAGGCGGTCATGCGGCGCATTCCACTGGCCAGCGTGGTTTACGACAGCGCGCGCAAGTTGCTCGACATCCTGCAGACACAGCCCGGTAGCACGCAGCGCGTGGTGCTGATCGACTTCCCGCATCGCGACATGAAGTCGGTGGGCTTGGTCACGCGCGTGATCAAGGAACAAGGCACCGGCCGCGAGCTGGCGGCGGTGTATGTGCCGACCACGCCCAACCCGACCTCCGGCTATCTGGAGATCGTGCCGGTGGAGCTGCTCACACCGACCGACTGGACCGTGGATCAGGCGATGAGCTTCATCATCTCCGGCGGCGCAGTGGCGCCGGAATCGGTTCCCTTTACCCGTACTGCGGATCGCTAAAGCAAATGACACACGTGCGCACCCTAGACGATCGTGCGGTCCGCCTGTTCATCGCGCTGGCGGCGTTCTTCTGCGTCAATGCGGCGCTGGCCGAGTTCATCGGCGTCAAGATCTTCGCGCTGGAAGACACGCTCGGCATCGCACCGTTGAACTGGAATCTGTTCGGCCAGACCGGCTCGCTCAGTTTCACTGCCGGCACCTTGCTGTGGCCGGTGGTGTTCATCATGACCGACACCATCAACGAGTTCTTCGGCAGCCGCGGGGTGCGTTTCATCTCCTGGGTGGCGGTGGCGCTGATTGGCTATGGCTTCGTATTCGCGTTCGCCGCCATCGCACTGGCGCCGGCAGGGTGGTGGGTCACTGCTGCGCAGAGCCAGGGCGTGCCCGACTACCAGGCTGCGTTTGCGGCGGTGTTCGGCCAGGGCCTGTGGACGATCGGTGGGTCGCTGGTGGCGTTCTTGTTCGGCCAGTTGATCGATGTGTCGGTGTTCCATCGCATCCGCCGCGCCACCGGCGAAAAGCACGTGTGGCTGCGTGCCACCGGCTCCACGGCGGTGTCGCAGTTAGTGGACAGCTTTGTGGTGATCTACATCGCCTTTGTGCTTGGCCCGCAGCATTGGTCCATCGACCAGTTCCTGGCGGTAAGCACGCTCAACTACGTCTACAAGATGGGCTTTGCGATCGCACTGATCCCGCTGCTGTATCTGGCGCGCCGCGCCATCAGCACGTATCTGGGCGCCGCCCGCGCCGAGCAGTTGCGTAAGGAAGCGGCTGCTAACTAAGAGCAGCTGGCAAGACGCCTGCGGTCACCGCCAAGTGCGCGCAGTTATAGTGCTCGGAGCGGCGTGTAGCACTCGCCCCCTGCGGTGATGAGCACGGTTCCCGTGCTTATCACGACTGCTCGATCCGTTGCCGCTCACGCGGAGACGGCAACCGCCGTCCATCGAAATTTTGTTCAATCCGGCAGCGCTGTCGCTGGCCATGTTGTTGCGCCCCGCTATGGACTCCGCGCAATGGACCATCTTGTTGCAATGGTGAGCTTTGCTTTGGTGTGCTCAATGTCGCCAGGATCGGTCAACCTAGTGGCACTGAGCACTGGCGCCAGCGCCGGTGCGCGTGCCGGGCAGACGCACGTGATCGAGGGGCCACGGCCGGCTTCGCCGCACTGCTGCTGTTGGTGGGCATGGCGCTGCAGCAGGTGCTGGTGCGCTGGCCGTTGCTTGGTCGCGGATTGCATCTGGCCGGCGTGGCGTTTTTGCTCTACATGGCATGGCGCCTGCTGCGCGTCGATGGCGTCATCAATGCGGCCAGGCCGCGCCCGACCGCCTCGTTCTGGAACGGTGCGGCGATGCAATGACTCGACCCCAAAGCCCCATGGCTGGCGGCGACCTCCGGCGTGGCCTTGTATGCGACAGCAGGCACCACGCAACTTGCGGGCTTCGCGGCGGTGTCTGCGCTGATCTGCTATCCCTCGCTGGGGTGCTGGTTGCTGGCCGGCACAGCGTTGCGCAGGCATGTGCAGCTGCCGAAACAGCTTCGGCCACCTGCCGCATCGGCACGGTATCGACCGCAACCGCACGGCGCATCGGCTCCACGTGCAGATGCAGGCGCGCCACGAACGCGATCAACGCACTCTCGCGTGCCAGCGCATCGGCGTTGCCATCGATCAGCAGCGCATGCATGCGGTCGAAGGCGGCGTAGGCTGCCGGCGTCTGGCACAACGGCGCTGCCAGCATGTGCACATCTGCATTGCCGGCCAGACCGAGTGCGCGTTATTGTTCGCGCAGCCACGCCACGTCCGGGTAGAGCATGCGCAACGACCAGTCCTGCTGCTGATCCGGGTTGCAGGCATGCACATCGCCGGGGTTGATCAGGGTCAGCGACCGCGCGCTCACCTGCGCCCGCACGCGTCCATTGCGGTAACGCGCAAGCCTGCGATCCACAGCATCGACCGACCATTGCTCGTGCGTATGCGCGGCGTAACACAGGCGACGGCTGTTGACCACGTGGCGCAGTTCGACGAAAGGCAACGCCGGATCGCGCCAGACCCCCTGCCCACCCTGCGCGGGCCGCTGCGTCCTGCATGTCGATTCATTCCTTAGGCATGCGCGCAAGACTATCGCACTGCACCATGCATGAGCGCCGCCAGCGTGGCGCGCGCGCTTCATGAATTCCAGGCGCGCCCCATGTGCTGGATGGGTGGCCTGAACGGTGTGGATCGGGCAAGCTCCCCGCTCGCTTGTTTCCGGAGCCGCTAATGCCCCTCAGCTTTTCCCGCCTGCTGTCCCTGGCCATGGCCGTCATCATGAGCCTGTGGCTGGCAGCTCCCGCCGATGCGGCCAAGAAGAAAACCGGCAAGGCGCAGACCTCGCAAACGCGCGCGAAGGCGAGCAAAGGCAAGAAGACCGCCAAGCCGGCGGCAAAGACCACCAAGGCCGCCAAAGGTGGCAAAGCCGCCGAAGCCAGGCCGCGTGTGGTCGCCGCGCCGGTGGTGCTGAGCAAGGCCCAACAGCTCAACCTGCTCTACGACCAGTACTGGGATGCCTCGCTCAAGCTCAACCCGCTGCAGGCTACCTTTCAGGGCGATGGGCACTACAACGACGAGCTGCCCAACTTCCTGTCGCCGGCGTTTCGCCAGCAGTCGCACGACTTCACCGTGCTGTGGCTGGGCAAGGCCGAGGCGCTGGGGCCGGACGGTTTGAGCGGGCAGGACCTGCTCAGCTACGCGATCTTCGTGCGCGATGCACGTAGCGCGCTGGCGGCCGAGCAGTTCCCCAGCTGGATGCTGCCGATCAACCAGTTCTACAACATCGCCAGCATCGCAGTGGTGCTGGGCTCGGGCACCGGCGCGCAGCCGTTCAAGACAGTCAAGGACTACGACAACTGGTCGCGGCGTGCGGTCGGCATCCCCGCGCTGTTCGACCAGGCCATCGTCAACATGCGTGCCGGCATGCAGGCCGGCGTAGTGCAGCCGAAGGTGCTGATGCAGAAGGTGCTGCCGCAGCTGGACGCGATCATTGCGCGCAATGCCGAAGACAGCCTGTTCTGGGACCCGGTGCGCAACCTGCCCGCGGACATGCCCGAGGCAGACAAACAACGCTTCACCGCCGAGTACAAGCGGCTGATCGAAGTGCGCATCATGCCGGCCTACCGTGCGCTGCGCAGCTTTATCGCCACCGAATACCTGCCGGCCTGCCGCGATACCGACGGTCTGGCAGCGCTGCCCAATGGCGCGGCCTGGTACGCCTACGACGTGCGTCAGAGCACCACCTCGGACCTGACCCCGGCGCAGGTGCATCAGATCGGTTTGGATGAAGTCGCGCGTCTGCAAGGCGAGATCCAGGCGCTGGCCAAGCAGGTCAAGTTTCGCGGCAACCTGCCCAAGTTCTACAAGTTCATGCAGACCGACAAGCGCTTCACATTCCGCAGCGACACCGAATTGCTGGGCTACTACCGTGGCCTGCAAGGCCGCGTACAGAGTGCGGTGCCGCGCCTGTTCAATCTGCAGGGCATGCCGGCACTGGAAGTGCGCGTGCTTGAAGCCCAGCGCGCGCAAGCGGTCGCCAGCGGCTCTTACACGCGCCCAAACGGCGACGGCACCACGCCGGGCATCTTCTACGTCAACACCTCCGACCTGCCCTCGCGCAAGACCTGGGAGACCGAGAGCCTGTATCTGCACGAGGCGATTCCCGGCCACCACTTCCAGCTCGGGCTACAGCAGCAGCTGACCGATCTGCCCAAGTTCCGCCGTCTGGGTGGCGAGACCGCCTATATCGAAGGTTGGGGCCTGTATGCGGAGTCATTGGGGCGCGAGTTGGGGCTGTATCAGGACCCGTACAACACCTACGGCTATCTGCAGAATGCGCTGTGGCGCTCGATCCGTTTGGTGACCGATACGGGCCTGCACAGCAAGGGCTGGAGCCGCACGCAAGCGATCGATTACATGCTCGACAACTCGGGCATGAGCCGCACCGATGCCGAAACCGAGGTGGACCGCTATATGGCCATCCCCGGCCAGGCGCTGGCCTACAAAGTAGGCGAGATGAAGATCGCGCAGCTGCGCGAGCAGGCGCAACGCGAACTGGGGCCGCGCTTCGACGTGCGCGCCTTCCACACAGAAGTGCTCAAGGACGGCTCGGTGCCGCTGGAGATCCTGCAAGACAAAATCCAACGCTGGATCGCCACGCAAAAGGGCTGACGCAGTTCAGCCCGCCACGCGCGCAGCCGCCAACGCGGCGATATCGCGCGGCGTGGTGCGGCAGCAGCCGCCGATCAGCCGCGCACCGGCCACCAGCCATTGCGCGTGCTGGTCGGCCAACGTGCATGCGGTGGTGTTGCCTGCGTGCCAACGCTTGTCGCTGGCATCGTAGTGCTCGCCCGAATTGGGATACACCACCAGCGGCAGCGACGTCAGTGCCGATAGCGTCTGCAACGCGGCGGCGACGTGTTCCAGGGCAATGCAGTTGATGCCCACTGCAATCACTTGCTTGCAAGCATCCAGCGCCGGGATGACCTGTGCCAATGGTGTGCCATCGCTCAGATGTGCGGCATCGCGCAAGGTGAAGGAAAACCATGCATGCAGCTGTGGAAATTCTTCCAACAGCAAACGCAGCGCGACGATCTCGTTAGCCGACGGCAACGTTTCGCACGCCAGTACATCCACACCGGCCGCTGCCAACGCGGCAATGCGTGGGCGATGGAACTCCATCAGCTGCGCCAACGGCAAGTCGTAGTCGCCGCGATATTCCGAGCCATCGGCCAGATACGCACCATATGGCCCGACCGACCCGGCCACCCATAAGGGCGCGTCCTGTGGCTGCGCCTGTAGGTGATCGGCACGCGCCTGCGTGGCCAAGGCCACGCTGCGTGCGATCAGCGCTTGCGATTGCGCCAGATCCAGCCCGCGCGCGGCAAAGCCCAACGGTGTGGCCTGGTAGCTGGCGGTGATGGCGCACTGCGCGCCGGCGGCGAAATAGTCGCGATGCACCTGATAGATCAACTCCGGCTGCTCCATCAGAACGCGTGCCGACCACAGCGCGTCGTTGAGATCGCAGCCGCGTTGTTCCAGTTCGGTGGCGAGCGCGCCGTCGAGTAGCACATAGCCGCCGTGCTGCAATGCCTGGCTGAAAGGCGTGTCGGCGCGCGGATTGCGAGCAAGAATCGTCATGCGTGCTGTCTCCTGGCGGCAAGCCATCGAGTGAGTGCGTAGGCGCCGTAGCACAGCGCCACAAACGGGATGCCGCACCATAGCGCGATGCGTTGCTGCGGATCGAATGCCAGCCCGATGCAGGCCAGCAGGCAGAGCGAGAACCCCAGGATCGGCGTCCACGGATACCACGGCGCGCGATACGCCAGGCTCTCAGGCGCGATGCCATCGCGCAGCAACTGGCGCCGAAAAAAGTAATGCGAGGCGCAGATGCTCAGCCACACCACCACCACCGCAAAGCCGGACACCGCCGAGATCGCCACGAAGACGGTATCGGCCGCGTAAACACCGGTGAGCAGCGCCAACAGGCCGCCTAGCATGCTAAATGCCAACGCCGGCAACGGGATGCCGCGGCGGGTCAAGCGTGCAAGCCGCGCCGGCAGCGTGCCTTCGTTGGCCAGCGACCACAGCATGCGCGCGGCCGCGTACAGCCCGGAATTGGCCGCCGACAGGATTGCGGTCAGGATCACCGCATTCAACACATCGGCCGCATACGGAATGCCCAGCAATTCGAAGGCGCGTACGAACGGGCTGGTCTCCACTGCGGCCTGCTCGGCCGGCAGCAGCGCGGCCAACACCAGCACCGTGCCGACAAACAGCACCACCAGCCGGACCAGCGTGGTGCGGATCGCCAAAGGAATCGCACGCGCCGGCAGGGCGGTTTCGCCTGCGGCAACGCCGATCAACTCGGTACCGGAAAATGCGAAGTTCACCGCCACAATCGTCATCAGAATCGGCAACGTGCCTTGTGCAAACCAGCCATCGGCGCGCAGGTGGCGCAGCCCGGGGGCCGGCGAACCATCTGCCAACGGCAACACGCCGACCACCGCAGCACCACCGAGCACGATGAACACCAGGATGGTGATCACCTTGATCAACGAAAACCAGAATTCGCCTTCGGCAAACCAGCGCGCCGACACCGTGTTCAAGCCGAAGATCAGCGCGCAGAACAACAGACACCACGGCCAGGCCGGTGTGTGCGGGAACCAGTACTGCATGCAGAACGCGGCAGCGGTCAGGCTCGATCCCAACGCCACCGTCCAGGTCAGCCAATACAACCACGCCACCACGTAGCCGGTGGCCGGGCCTAGATAACGCGCCGCATACACATGAAAGGCGCCGGTCTGCGGCATCGCCACCGCCAGCTCGCCCAGGCATTGCATCACCAGATACACCACCAACGCGCCGATCAGATACGCGATCACCGTGCCCAACGCACCCGTACTGGCGATGATGTAGCCGGTGTTGAAGAACAGGCCGGTACCGATGACCCCGCCCAGCGACAACATCACCAGATGGCGCACCTGCATGCTGCGCTGGAATTGCGGTGCGGCGGTGGAAGACGGCTCGGGCATGGGCGTGTCTGATTGGGGGCACCGCATCCTGCCATGCGCAGGCAGACGATCACAGCCATACAGCGGAAAGCTGTGACGTTGCACAAGCGCTTCAACAGCGCGCGGGTATCCTTTTGCGCTGCTCACTTGGAAGGTCGCCTTGCCACACGCTCTGCAAACAAGCATGCATGCGAAGACCTACGTGTCGACCAAATCGGTGTTGCCTGCACGTGCATCACGCGACATCACTGCCGCTGTGCGCAACGCTTCGTTGTTCGCCGACAGCCGCGGCGCGTGGCATCCGATGTCGCAGCGCTTGCGAGGCGCGGCATGATGCTCGCCGGCATCCACCACGTGGCGATCATCGCCAGCGACTACGCGGTCTCCAAACAGTTCTATTGCAACATCCTGGGCCTGCGGGTGCTCAATGAGCATTAACGGCAGGCGCGCGATTCGTGGAAACTGGATCTGGCGCTGCCGGACGGCGGGCAGATTGAACTGTTTTCCTTTCCCAACGCACCGCTTAGAGCGGCTAACAAAACGTAGCGAGCAGTCGTCAGGTGGGTGCGGACGGCGCGCTCAGAACCGGAGTGTACGAGTGCTACATGCCGATTCCGAGCATCGGCCGCGCCCGCCTGGCGGCTGCGCAGTAGTTTTGTTAGCCGCTCTAAGCCCCAGCCGCCCAGAAGCGCGCGGGCTGCGTCATCTTGCCTTTCGGGTCGAAGATCTGGACGCGGCCCTCGCGCATCTCAACGCGCACGGCGTGGCCACCGAAGACATCCGCATCGACGACTACACCGGTCGGAGATTCACCTTCTTTGCCGACCCGGATGAGTTGCCGCTGGAGCTGTACGAGGTCGGCTAGGCCGGAACTGTTCGGCAGTCGCTGCCTATTCGGAGAAAGACCGATGTATGTTAGAGCGATCTGCGCGTCATGTAAGAGCTATGCCGATTCACACCTCAAGCTCGACAGAGATTAGCCGCTAGCGGTTGCCGGCGTATTTTCGCCGCAGCGGAGTCGCGGGCATGGATGCGGCATCGCCCAATCAGGAGCCATGCCGGAATCGCGTACATGTGTAATCAATTCTTTCTACGGGCGAGTTCAACGTTGAATCGCAACACCAACGGTTGTGAAGCGGTCCAGGCGACCTGGCCTGAGCCACTTCATCGCCAAGTGGAGTTGCCCATGTCATCCAGTCGCCTGGACCTGTCGGAACGATGCCGTCTCCATGCGTTGCACGAAACCGGGCTGTCGCTGCGTGCGCTCGCCGATGCCTTGCAACGTGCACCGAGCACGATCAGCCGCGAACTGCGTCGCAACCGGCATAGCAATCATAGCAATCGGTATGCGACTGATCAGGCGCAACGCGCGAGTCAACAGCGGCGCACGCAAGCAAGCGCTCGCGCATCGGT
>NZ_MDEJ01000129.1 GCF_002940065.1 Xanthomonas populi | reverse complement strand
ATCATGTCTGTCGTTCTCCGCTGGCAGGGCGTCAAGTCAATGATGGCAGATTGCTGGGGTTTTTAGAGGCTCCTATAAGGATTTTTGAAGATGTGTTCGATGGTTTTGAATGTTGATTCGAGCAGTGCGGGTGCTACGCACGGTAGGCTGCAATGAGCGCCGCACGTCAGCTTTCGCTCGGTGCATTTCTGATGGCCACCGGTCATCACGTGGCCGCATGGCGGCATCCGCAGGCCAGTGCCGATCCGCTGGTGTTCGATCATTACCGGCAGATGGTACGCATTGCCGAAGCCGCAAAGTTCGACGCGGTGTTCGTCGCCGACAGCCTGGCCGCCGCCGGTGGGCCGGTGGCATCGCGAATGGCGCGTTCCAGCCTATTCGAGCCGCTCACCCTACTCAGTGCGTTGGCGGTGGTGAGCGAGCGCATTGGCCTGATCGCCACCATGACCACCAGCTACAACGAGCCGTATCACGTGGCGCGCAAGTTCGCCTCGCTGGATCATCTGTCCGGTGGGCGTGCCGGCTGGAATCTAGTGACCTCCGACGCCGCCGACGAGGCGCTGAATTTCAACCGCGATGCGTATTACATGCATGCCGAGCGCTATGCGCGGGCGCGCGAATTTCAGCAAGTGGTGGCAGGGCTGTGGGACAGCTGGGACGACGATGCCTTTATCGCCGACACCGCCGCAGGCGTGCACTACGATCCCGCACGGCTGCATGTGCTGGACCATCGCGGCCCGCATTTTCAGGTGCGCGGCCCGCTCAATATCGCGCGCGCGCCGCAGGGCCATCCGGTGCTGGTGCAGGCCGGCGCGTCCGAGCCAGGGCGTGCGCTCGCGGCCGAGACTGCCGAGGTGGTATTCACCGCGCAGTCGTCGCTGGCCAAGGCGCAGGCGTTCTACGCCGACATCAAGGGGCGGCTGGAACAGTTCGGGCGCTCGCGCGATGCATTGAAAGTGATGCCCGGCGTGTTCATCGTGGTCGGGCAGAGCCAGGCCGAAGCGCAGGAAAAGTTCGAGCAGTTTCAGGCGCTGGTGGAGCCTGACGTCGGCATCGCGCTGCTGTCGCGCATGTTGGGCAACTTCGACTTGTCCGGCTATCCACCGGATGGCCCGTTGCCGGAGTTGCCGCTCACCGAAACCGGGCAGCGCAGTCGCCAGCAGTTGTTTACCGAGTTGGCCGGGCAGGAGCAGTTGAGCATTGCCCAACTCGGCCGGCGCATCGCCGGCGGGCGCGGGCATTACAGCCTGATCGGCACGCCCACGCAGATTGCCGACGAGCTGCAAGCCTGGTTTGAAGGCGAGGCAGCGGACGGTTTCAACGTGCTGGTGCCGCATCTACCGGGCGGCCTGGCCGATGTTGCCAATCACGTGGTGCCGGAGCTGCAGCGACGCGGGCTGTTCCGGCGTGACTATGCAGGGCGCACGTTGCGCGATCATCTGGGCCTGGCACGCCCCGCCAATCGCTTCAGCGCACGCTGATCTACCGGACATTCTGATGACCTATCTCGCACATCCCGATCGTTACGACCGTATCGCCTATCGTCGTGTCGGCCGCAGCGGCCTTGTGTTGCCGGCGCTATCGCTGGGCCTGTGGCACAACTTCGGCGACAGCACGCCGATCGACACGCAA
The DNA here is from genome assembly GCF_002940065.1 of Xanthomonas populi. GTDB lineage: Bacteria > Pseudomonadota > Gammaproteobacteria > Xanthomonadales > Xanthomonadaceae > Xanthomonas > Xanthomonas populi. The sequence continues at coordinate 9,255 of NZ_MDEJ01000129.1, read as the reverse complement.
CGCGCATTGCTGCGCACCGAGTTCGATCTGGGCATCACCCACTTCGATCTGGCCAACAACTACGGCCCGCCGTATGGCAGTGCGGAGATCAACTTCGGCCGCTTGTTGCGCGAGGATTTCAAGCCGTATCGCGACGAGTTGATCATCTCCACCAAGGCCGGTTGGGACATGTGGCCGGGCCCGTACGGGCAGGGCGGCAGTTCGCGTAAATACCTGTTGTCCAGCCTGGATCAGAGCCTGCAGCGACTGGGTGTTGACTACGTGGATATCTTCTATTCGCACCGCTTCGATGCCGACACGCCATTGGAAGAGACCGCCGGCGCATTGGCCAGCGCGGTACAGCAGGGCAAGGCCTTGTACGTGGGTGTGTCGTCGTATTCGGCGGCGCGCACGCGCGAGATCGCTGCCTTGCTGCGCGAGTGGAAGGTGCCGCTGCTGATCCATCAGCCGGCCTACAACCTGTTCAATCGCTGGGCCGAGCAGGAGTTGTTCGATGCCACGGACGAGGTCGGTGCCGGCGTGATCGCGTTTACGCCGTTGGCGCAGGGCTTGTTGACCGGTAAATACCTCAATGGCGTGCCCGGCGATGCGCGAGTGAATCGTCCGGGCGGGCAGTCGCTGCGGCCGGAACATCTGTCCGAGGACAACCTGCAGCGCGCACGCGGGCTGGATGCGATCGCGCAGCGGCGGGGGCAGAGTCTGGCGCAGTTGGCGTTGGCCTGGGTGCTGCGCGATCCACGCGTGAGTTCGGCATTGCTGGGTGCCAGCCGCCCGGAGCAATTGATCGAAAACGTCGCGGCCTTGCAGTCGCCTGCGTTCAGTGCCGAAGCGCTGAACGAGATCGATCGCTTCGCGGTCGAGGGCGGCGTCAACCTCTGGGAAAAACCGTCCACCGATTGGCAATGAGGAGGATTCCGATGCGCTACCGCTTTTTGTTTGCTGCGTTGCTGTTGTCCAGCATCGCGTGGCTGCAACCCGCATGGGCAGCAGAGCCGGCGCAGTTGCGTATCGGCTATCAAAAAGCGGTGTCGAGCCTGGTGCTGGCCAAGCAGCATCGCCTGCTGGAACAACGCTTCCCGCGCACCAAGATCAGCTGGGTCGAGTTCCCGGCCGGCCCGCAATTGCTGGAAGCCTTGAACGTGGGCAGCATCGATCTGGGTGGTGCCGGCGATATTCCGCCGCTGTTCACGCAGGCTGCCGGTGCCGATCTGGTGTACGTGAGCTGGGTGCCGCCCACGCCCAAGGCCGAGACCATTCTGGTGCCGGCCAAGAGCACGCTGCGGCGCGTGGCCGATCTCAAGGGCAAGCGGGTTGCGTTTCAGAAAGGCTCCAGCGCGCACAACCTGTTGCTGCGCCTGTTGGCCAAGTCGGGCCTGAGCATGCGCGACATCACGCCATTGTATCTGTCGCCGGCCAACGCACGCGCGGCGTTCGCGGCCGGGCAGGTGGATGCCTGGGCGATCTGGGACCCGTGGTATTCGGCTTTGACGCTGGATGGCAGTGCGCGTCTGCTCGCCAACGGCGAAGGGCTGGGACTGACCGGTGGTTTCTTTCTGTCTTCGCGGCTCTATGCCACTGCCTGGGGCCCGTTCGTGCAGCAGGTGATGGGGCAGCTCAATCAGACAGACGGGCTGCTGGAGCGCGACCGCGCCGGCAGTATCCGCGTGCTGGCGCAGGTGAGCGGGCTGTCGCCCGCGGTGGTCGAGCGCACGCTGACGCATCGCCCGCCGGCCAGCGTGCAACCGCTCAGCGGCGAGGTCATCAAGGCGCAGCAGGCCACCGCCGATCTGTTCTACGCCCAGCGCCTGTTGCCCAAGCGGGTGCTGGTGGCACCGGCCGTGTGGCGTGCGCCAGCGCTTGCAGTTGCATCGCCGGCGGGCAGACAAGCGGCGGGCAAGTGATGCGCGGGACCGTGGACGCAGACGGGAACGGGTGCCGGGTTCCCGGACACACGCACATGCGCGCTGTTGTTGCGATGCGTCGCCACACCATCAAGGTTCCGCGATGAGCACCGGCTCGCGTCGTTTTGGCAGTCTACTGGTGCCTTGGTTATTGCCGCTGGCCTTGCTGGTGGCGTGGCAGATCGCCGCCTCCGGCGGCTGGTTGCCGCAGCGCATTCTGCCTGCGCCGGATGCGGTGCTGCGTGCCGCAATCACGCTTGTGCAAAGCGGAGAGTTGTGGCAACACCTGGCGATCAGCAGCTGGCGTGCGGCTGTGGGCCTGGCGATCGGCGGCAGCATTGGGTTTGCGCTGGGCCTGCTCACCGGTGTGTCGCGCGTGGCCGAGCGCCTGCTCGACAGCGCCTTGCAGATGCTGCGCAATGTGCCGCATCTGGCGCTGATTCCGCTGGTGATTCTGTGGTTCGGCATCGACGAGGGCGCCAAGTTGTTTCTGGTGGCGCTGGGCACGTTTTTTCCGATCTACCTCAATACCTATCACGGCATCCGTAGCGTGGACCCGGCACTGATCGAGATGGCGCGCAATTACGGCTTGCGCGGCCCGCAGCTGTTTGTCGATGTGTTGTTGCCGGGGGCGTTGCCGTCGATTCTGGTCGGGTTGCGCTTTGCACTGGGATTGATGTGGCTGACCTTGATCGTGGCCGAGACCATTTCCGCAAGTTCCGGCATCGGCTATCTGGCGACCAACGCGCGCGAGTTTCTGCAGACCGACATCGTGGTGGTCGCCATCGTGCTGTACGCGCTGCTGGGCAAGCTGGCCGATCTGGCCGCGCGTGGATTGGAAGCCTGGTGGTTGGGCTGGCACCCGGCGCAGCAACAGCGTGCGGAGCTGCGCCGATGAGCATGACCGGCACCGGCCTGACGCTCGCATTGCGCGGTATCGGTAAACGCTATGGCGGCAGCGATGTGTTGCATGGCATTGATCTGGACATCGCAGCTGGCGCCTGTGTCGCGGTGGTCGGGCGCAGCGGTTGCGGCAAGACCAACTTGCTGCGGGTGATCGCCGGGCTGGAAGCGGCCGACACCGGCACGGTCGCTAGCGGTCATGCACCGCTGGCAGCGCAGCGCGATGCGGTGCGGCTGATGTTTCAGGACGCGCGGTTGCTGCCGTGGAAGCGGGTGATCGACAACGTGGCGCTCGGCCTGGGCCGTGCCGGTCGCGCACAGGCACAGGCCGCGCTGGACGCGGTGGGGCTGGGCACCCGTGGCGGCGACTGGCCGGCGAGGTTGTCGGGCGGTCAACGGCAACGCGTGGCCCTGGCGCGTGCGCTGGTGCATCGGCCGCGTCTGCTATTGCTGGACGAACCGCTGGGCGCGCTGGATGCATTGACGCGTATCGAGATGCAGCAGCTGATCGTGCAATTGTGGCGGCAACACGGTTTCACGCTAGTGCTGGTCACGCATGACGTGGCCGAGGCCAGCGCGCTGGCCGATCGCATTGTGCTGATCGAATACGGCCAGGTTGGCCTGGATATGCAGGTGCCGGTACCGCATCCGCGTGCACCCGGCGCGCCCGCCTTGGCGGCAATCCAGGCGCAGGTGCTGTCGCGTTTGCTTGGGACGGTGTAGGTGTAGGTGCCGGCGCCAGCGGCCACTGCGGATGCCTAGGACGCCAAGGATGTCGATGCTGTGCAGGGCGTAGCGGCGCGTGCCACCGTGCCGCCGCGGCGGATCGTCTAGCGGGCTGGTCGTCGGCCTGAGTCTGCCTAAGCCAACGCCAACGCCAACGCCAATGCCAATGCCAATGCCAATGCCAATGCCAATGCGCAACGCAAGCGCGCAAATCAAACACCACGCAGCCCCACACCATGCAACGTGAGGCAGTCTTGATGCCCCGCATCTGCACGTGCTGCACCCGCCAAGCCTTGAAACCCCGCACAGCAGCCGCATCTGCACGGTATCGCCGAAGTTGCCGGCCACCAGTTCAGAGGATTTTCCCATGCGGATGGACAAGCTCACCTCGCGGTTCCAGCAGGCGCTGGCCGACGCGCAGTCGCTGGCTGTGGGCCGCGACCACAACATCATTGAACCGGTGCACGTGCTCGCCGCGCTGCTCGACCAAAGTGGCGGCAGCACGCGCCCGTTGCTGTCGCAGGCCGGCGTCAACGTGCCGCTGCTGCGCGAGCGGCTGGGCGAGGCGCTGGACGCACTGCCCAAGGTCTCCGGGCAGGAAGGCAATCTATCGATCGGCAACGATCTCAACCGCCTGCTCAATCAGACCGACAAACTGGCGCAGCAACATGGCGATGCCTTCATCGCCAGCGAGTGGTTCGTGCTGGCCGCCGCCGACGATGCCGGCCCGCTGGGCGTGGCCTTGCGCGCGGCCGGCGGCGACAAGAAAAAGATCGAAGCTGCCATCGACAAGCTGCGCGGCGGCGAAACCGTGCAATCGGAAAACGCCGAAGAACAGCGCCAGGCGCTGGAAAAATACACCATCGACCTGACCGCGCGTGCAGAGAGCGGCAAGCTCGACCCGGTGATCGGCCGCGACGAAGAAATCCGCCGCACCATTCAAGTGTTGCAGCGGCGCACCAAGAACAACCCGGTGCTGATCGGCGAACCCGGCGTTGGCAAGACCGCGATTGTCGAGGGCTTGGCGCAACGCATCATCAACGGCGAAGTGCCCGAAGGCCTGCGCGGCAAGCGCGTGCTGTCGCTGGACATGGGCGCGCTGATCGCCGGGGCCAAGTTCCGTGGCGAGTTCGAAGAACGCCTGAAGGCGGTGCTCAGCGATCTGTCCAAGAACGAAGGCCAGATCATCCTGTTCATCGACGAGCTGCACACCATGGTCGGCGCGGGCAAGGCCGATGGCGCGATGGACGCCGGCAACATGCTCAAGCCGGCGCTGGCACGCGGTGAGCTGCATTGCATTGGCGCCACCACGCTGGACGAATACCGCAAGTACATCGAAAAAGACGCCGCGTTGGAGCGCCGTTTCCAGAAGGTGTTCGTGGGCGAGCCGACGGTGGAAGACACCATCGCGATCCTGCGTGGGCTGAAGGAGCGCTACGCGGTGCATCACGGCGTGGAGATCACCGACCCGGCCATCGTGGCCGCCGCCACCTTGTCCAACCGTTACATCACCGACCGCCAGCTGCCGGACAAGGCGATCGATTTGATGGACGAAGCGGCATCGCGCATTCGCATGGAGATCGACTCCAAGCCGGAGGAAATCGATCGCCTGGAGCGCCGCCTGATCCAGCTCAAGATCCAGCGCGAAATGCTGAAGAAGGAAAAGGACGACGCCTCGCGTCAGCGCCTGGCTGATCTGGAAACCGATATCGACAAACTCGAGCGCGAGTTCTACGACCTCAACGAATTGTGGAAATCCGAGAAGGCCGCGCTGCAGGGCACCACCAAGGTCAAGGAGCAGATCGAGCACGCTAAGCTGGAACTGGAGGCCGCACAGCGCCGTCAGGACTACGCAAAAATGAGCGAGATCCAGTACGGCGTGTTGCCGCAGCTGGAAAAGCAGATGGCGCTGGCCAACGAGGTCGAACATCACGACTTCAAGCTGGTGCAGGATCGCGTGACCGCCGAAGAAATCGCCGAAGTGGTGTCGCGCTGGACCGGGATCCCTGTCAACAAGATGCTCGAAGGCGAGCGCGACAAATTGCTGCGCATGGAAGACGAGTTGCATCATCGCGTGGTCGGCCAGAACGAGGCGATCAAGGTGGTCTCCGATGCGGTGCGGCGTTCGCGTGCCGGCCTGTCCGATCCGCATCGGCCTAGTGGCTCGTTCCTGTTCCTGGGGCCGACCGGCGTGGGCAAGACCGAGTTGTGCAAGGCGCTGGCAGACTTCCTGTTCGACAGCACTGAGGCGATGATCCGCATCGACATGAGCGAGTTCATGGAGAAGCATTCGGTCTCGCGGTTGATCGGTGCGCCGCCGGGGTATGTGGGCTACGAAGAAGGCGGCTATCTAACCGAGGCGGTGCGTCGGCGTCCGTATGCGCTGATCCTGCTGGACGAGGTGGAAAAGGCGCATCCGGATGTGTTCAACATCCTGCTGCAGGTGCTCGACGATGGCCGTCTCACCGATGGCCAGGGCCGCACCGTGGACTTCCGTAACACCGTGATCGTGATGACTTCCAACCTGGGCTCGCACCAGATCCAGGAGCTGTCCGGCGACGGCAGCGCCGAGGCCTACACGCAGATGAAGGCGGCGGTGATGGGCGTGGTGCAGGCGCACTTCCGCCCGGAGTTCATCAACCGGCTGGACGACATCGTGGTGTTCCATCCGTTGGATAAGGCGCAGATCAAATCGATCGCACGCATCCAGTTGCATGGGCTGGAAAAGCGCTTGTCCGAACGCGGCCTCAAACTGGACCTGGACGATGCCGCGCTGGAATTGCTGGGTAATGTCGGCTTCGATCCGGTGTACGGCGCCCGCCCGCTCAAGCGCGCGATCCAGTCGCAGGTGGAGAACCCGCTGGCCCAGCATATCCTGTCCGGCCAGTACCTCAGCGGCGACACCGTGCGCGTGCGTACCGAGGGTGGGCGTCTGGCATTTACCAAGGGCTGAGGTTTGGCGATGGTCATGGGCCGCATTGATGGTGCGGGTTGACGTCACCAACGGGCACTGCGCAGGCAGTGCCCGTTCGCGTTAGGTGGATGGCGCATGCGGCGCATCGTTGCGCTCTTCGTCATCGACGTCTTCGCCCGTCGTATCGTGGGCTGGAAGGCGCCGTCCTCGATGCAGACGGACTTCGTGCTCGACACGCTCGAACAGGCGCTCTACGCGAGCGCGAGCAAGCCGGTCGTCCCGGGTCGCCTGATTCACCACAGCGACCGAGGCGTTCGGTCCGTGTCGATCCGCTACACGGAGCGGCTCGCTGAGGCCGGCCTGGAGCCCTCGGTGGGCAGCGTGGGGGGACGCCTACGGGCGCGACGCCTGCCCTCGGGTCACAACCCGCTGCTGGCCGAGACCATCAACGGCCTCTACACGGCCGAGGTCATCCATCGCAAGCCGTCTTGGCGAACGCGCAAGGAGCTCGAGTGGGCCACGCGCAACTGGGTCGACTGGTTCAACAACTGCCGATTGCCGGAGCCGATCGGGAATATCCCACCGGCCGAGGCTGAGGCCAACGACTCTTCGCACTCCCCTGAGTGCGTCATGTCGGCGTGACTCAAACCAAGGGGCATCCGGGGAAACCCGGGGCGGTTCAGGAGGACGAGTTGCGACACGCTTGCTAGCATCAACTGAGTCTGTCGAACGCGAAGTCGCAACAGCTGCGGAAACAAGGAAGCAAGATGCACAACGACTGCTGGGACATGGATGACAAGAACGGCTCTAACCTGTTGAACCTCGCCAGCGTGAGCAGCTCAATGCTCGTGCCCTTTCCAGTGGGCAAACTGCCAGATGCTTCCGTGCTGTGGCTCAATGAGCGCTGGTTTCATGACTTAGGCATGGCCATCCACGAAGAGCCAACTCGGGCCCGCATTTCAGCATCCCTGCTCGAGCGCTTTGCCGTGACCTCTCTCCAAGCTCATTGCATCGCCGGCAGCTTCGGCGGACAGACACTGGGCGCTGATCGCTACGGTGGGAGCGGTGGGGCAATCCACGGAGGCAGTGGCCGCTGTGGCTCCGATGGCATGCTCATCGCCAAAGGAACCGGCCCCACGCCACTGGTCTCTAAGGCCCATGATTGGTCACACTCGCATGGCTGTCTCTATCTTTACGATGCCATTCGCGAGGCAGTTGCTAGCGAGATCCTCAACGCAGAGCTCCCCCACGGTGCAGTCCCCATTTTTGCCATCATTGATGCCGGCTTCTCACTGGCACGCACCGATGCCGACGAGCCGGAGCGGTGCGCAATTCTGATCAGGCCTGCTTTCCTGCGCTTGGCGCATTTCGAGCGCAGCCTGTATTTCGGGACATCAGGTAGTGCAAACAGCGATCAATTTCAAGATAGCCTGCGAGTCAAAGATGCCATCCACTTTGCCGACGAACACACGCAGCGCGATGCCGGCAATCCCAATGGCCTAGGCGTTGACTTGTCTGCGCTCTACCTCCGCCTTGCCGAGCAGATTGCCGCAAGTCGCGCGCATCGCCTCTGGACCGGACGCCCGACCAGCGACAACATCACATCGAACGTGCAGTTCCTGGATTTCGGCGGCTTCCGCGCAGTTCCCAGCTGGAAGCGTGGCACCGATGGGCATCGTCACTTTTTCGGCGATGAGATGCGTGATGTTCGCCACTCGCTTCCATCGCTTGCCTATTTCTTCAAGAAGTATTCCCGCTTCGGCAAGGCAATCGCCAACATCGATCAACTGCTCATCCAGATCGAGCATCACATGGAAGCTGCGTTTTTCAGTCACTGTGCAGAAGCGTGTGCTTTGCCTGAGTCAAGCCCAGAGGCGTTCCATTTCAAAGCACTCATTGCACGCTACTACCGCGAACAACAGCGCAGTGACTATGCGTTCGATCAGCCCACAAAGCACGATGAGCGCCACGATTGGCTCTCTGACCACATCAAAGGCAAAGCAACCCAGGGGTCTCAGATTGGCGAGGAAATCAACTCGCTCCTGCGCGCACTTCCGAACGCGGCTATTCATCTTTGTGCCGCCAACCGCTGGCTGAGACCAAGGCCACGCCTTTCCTATCGCGTCTCCAAACGCCGGGCGATCAAGCTGGTGCGGTCGATCCTGGCCGATCGGTCGTCGGGACCCAAGCGGGTCTCGGCTTTTATCGCAACCGAGGTCGCGGTCTCACGCCGCGTTTGGAAAGGCTTACCGCCACACTGGCTTGTCCTGGGCTACGCAAGCGATCACGTGTCCACCGCCTTGTATTTCTTTGATACGCATCGTATGGCCTATACAGTCCAGCTGGAGGGGCAACGCGTGCATGGGGGAACACTGCTCTTCGGTGCCGAAGTCGCGGATAAGACACTCGGCATCACCAATTCTGGCCATCGAACCGTCGTGCTTGTCGACTGCGAACCCACCAGCTACCTGGTAGGTCTAAGCTTGAACGGGCGTGCATCAATCCCTGCCGCACTGCTCACCTTCCCGGACGCTGCCGTTGCAGCGCAGACATTTAACTCAACCACCGCCAATGCAACCTAATGCCGTTGATGCGCAGGCGCTTGGCCTGGCAATGCAACTTCTGTTCAAGACTGACCGCAAGAGGTTCAGTCTCGCAGCTGCCTATGTATGGCTATGGCCTGCGATTCGCCTAGGCCAGCTCGTCACGATCGAAGACGAAGAGGGAGTCTGGACCTGAGGTATCCCCACGTTTTTCAGCCCATGACCATCTGGTTGTAGACGTGTTCGGGCAGTGTGCGTAATCGCTCCA
>NZ_MDEJ01000128.1 GCF_002940065.1 Xanthomonas populi | reverse complement strand
CTGATTTTTTGAAGGTATGGTCATCATCCAGTGCGTGTCACCACGGCTACGACTTGGTTGTTCGAGGTGCCCTAAAGAGAAAGTCGTTTAAGAGCACGTCCGGCTCCGCTCATGCATCCAAGCGGAAAGATTGCGAAAATTCCATGGCCGAAATTCAGGAGGCCGAAGCGGCTTACGACGTATTCGTCGTTGCCAAGTATCTTGCCGATCCTCTGCATGGCACCGCAGACAATACGTCCGAACTGATCGCGGAAGTGCCCAATTCGGGCGAACCTAAACAGTCCCCGGAGGCCGACCAACCTGTTCATTCAGACGAACACACGCCGATCGATCACACCCAAGTTTCGGCAGACCATCAGACTCAGCCCGGTATCGACGCAGGGCACTCTGTGGACCCGCATCCGATCGAGCCTGCAGCGCACGAGAGCCTGCTGAACACGCTGGCTGAGGAGGGCGGGCCGGGAGGCGCTGCCGACCTGGCAATGAGTTTGAGCATCAATGGCGCCATGCTGCCGCTATCGGGCCTTGCAATCTACGCCGCCTACAAAGAAACCCGCGAAGTGGCCGAACAGCGCGGTGTCCTGCGGCAACGCAAACGTCAACTGCAGTCGGAGAGGGCGTTGCTGCAACCTGTGCCGGAGAGCGGCCCACTGGCGGCAGCTGCAGGCGCTCGGATCCATGCCTTGAGCGATGCGATTGATACAGTTGCTTACCAACAACAGCGCAACGCACGTGATGGCGCCATCGCGGTGACCTCAATGGCGTCTGCCAGCGTGATCTTTACCAAAGCCACGACTGAGCTCGGCATCCAGGGCGGGCTGGCACTCGGCGCTAAGAGCGCAAATGCTGCTGGCTTGATCAGCCACAGCACCGCTGCAGCAGGCGCTGCATCTGCGGCCGGTATTGCCGGCACATTTGTATTGGCTCCGCTGGCAAGCGTCGCGGCCACTGCGCTGGGCGGTACGTTTCTGCACCAGTCACGCAAAGAGAAAACGCGCGTCGTTGCCGATGTGGCGCGTGTTGAAAACTTCCTGAAACAGCTGGAACCAGGCGATCTCAGCCCTGGCGCGCAACGCTACCAGCACTTTTTGAGCACCAAGCTGGCCCAGCGCAGCGGATTCGCTGGCAGCTTCAACAGCTGGAACAAGGGCTTTGTCGTTGGCGGTGTCACCTACACGGCCAGCACCTTGACCAAAACCGGAGTCAGTACGGCTGTTTTGCTTGGTGCAACCACCGTGGCCGGGCCAGTGGGCACCGGTTTGGTGGTCGGCGCCGGTCTACTGGGTGCGGTCACGATGGGTGTTGGTGGCCACCAGTTCCTGCTGGCGCATGGCAAGCAAAAACGCTATCGCAGGTACGAGACTGCGGACATGCCGGGCGTGGACCGGGCATTGCTTGCCGTAGCCGACCTGCTGCCCACGACCGAGGTGGGCGTCGCTGCTGCACAAGGGGAATTGGACTCGCATGGCACAACGCCCGTCAGTCACGGTACCCAGGAAAAGGCATCGCACACCGGTGTAACGAGCGGCGCTGGCGACCCGCTGGTGTCTGATGACGTCATTGCCTACTCAACCGAACAGGCGGTGGCTGCCCAATCGGCAGCGGCGAGCCAGGCCTCGCCTGCAGCCGACGAGGCGTCAGCCGCTACGGAGCCAACTGCTGCCGTTCCGCAGCATGGATTCGAACTGCGCAGCGCGCTATACGCCTATATCGACGGTCAGGAAAAAGCACGGGATGTGCTCTTGCAGAGCTGCGCCAACGACATCCAAAAACGCTACCGTGCAGTGCCTCGCTCTACCGACCAGAGCAAGGCAGCTGGTCAAGCGACCCAACAGGCCTCGCTCAAGAAGCGGACCAAGGCGGCGCTTTTTGCAGGGGCGACCTATGGGCGTGCCGTGCTGAGCGGCAAGCCCCGCATCGCCAGCGAGAAAGCCGCGCGAAGCTATGCAAAACATACCGATACGTTGACCGAAACAGCGTTGAGCCAGTGGCTGCAGACGCCAGGATCGGTCAAACCGCAGATTGCGTACATGCAATGTTGCCTCGAGTTACAAAAGAAGTATCTCGACGCGAAACTGCGGTCGCGGGTAGAGACTGCCAGTGGTGCAATCCCCGACACAGAGACCGCCACCACCGCTAAGCACGCACAGGCACGCCTGGCCACGCAACTGCGTGAAGCGCGTGAGCGCGACGAATTTCAGCTGCGATCCGTCAACCTGATGTTGGAAGAGTTGGGTATGTCAGAGGAGGAGCTGGAAAGTTCAGACATGAGAAAAATCCAGCGAGCAGAAAATAGGATGCAGGGGCTGCAGCAGCGCCTGGTCGGTGTGTTGACTGCCAACGCCATCGCGCCGAAGCCAGGCAGTGCGGGCTTTGCGCATTTCTGTATGAAACAGGCCCGTCAGCACACTACCGATGTGCGCGGCACATTGCTGGCAACCGAAATGCAGGCCGCACGCATCCGCGAAGGTGCTGCCGCTGCCGCAACGTCCTAGGTGTTCAGTGCTTGAGAGATCTGCGGCCGTGGCGCCTTTAGCAGTGAAATGCACACGCGCGCTGCCACGGCTAAAGTGGCCAACAAAAGGTAGCGAGCAGTCGCCAGGTGGGTGCGGACGGCGCGCTCGGAGCCGGTGTGTAAGAGTGGTAGATGCCGTTGCGAGCACCGGCCGCGCCCACCTGGAGGGGTGTTAGCCGCTCTTAGTCCTTCGGCGTGATCCACACCTGCTGCTGCAGCCCGCGCACGCTGGGCTTGGCGGTGCTGTCCAGATCGAACACCACCACGGTGTTGTCGCCCTTGCGCTGGAACGGGGCCGGGAAATACAGCGCACGTTGCGCGCCGATGTTCCAGTGGCGGCCGAGGTTGACGCCGTTGGCCCAGGTCACGCCCTTGCCGAAGGCGCGCATGTCCAGATAGGTGTCGGTGGGCGTGCCGATGCGCAGGGTGCCGCGATGGAAGGCCGGGCCATCGACGTGATTGCGGGTCCAGCCGCGCAGGCTGTCGGGCGAGCGCATCGGCAGCGGGAAGGCCTGCCAGCCGGTGAGTTGCTGGGTGTCCAGCAGCACCGGGTCGACCAGGCCGGCGCGGCCGTCGGCCATGCGTGGGCCATAGTTGATGCGGCCGCTGTTTTCGACCAGCACATCCAGTGTGTGTTGGCCTGCAGGGATATCCACCGGCGTGGAGACCTGCTGCAAACGGCGTTCGACGCTGCCAACCGGTTTTTGATCCAGATACACCCGCGCCACATCGCGCACATCGCCCAGATACAGTGCGCCCTTGCGCGGGCCGGTGACGGTGGTGCGATAGAGGATGTAGCCGTAATCCTGGCCGTAGTGTTCCATCGGCTGCGGGGTGTCGATGGCGATCGGTGCGGGCAGGTTGTCCCACAGCGAGGCGGATTCGCGTAACTGGGTTTCCGGCAGTGCCGCGATCGCGATCGGCGCCGGCAGCGCGGGCGGCTGCACGCCGGTGACGCGGGCGATGGCGTCGCGCATCAGCGCAAACTTGGGCGTGGGACGGCCGGCTTCGTCCAGGATGGCGTCGTAGTCGTAGCTGGTGGTCTGCGGCGCGTAATGGTCGCTGGGATTTCCCTGGAAATTGGCGCCATTCATGAAGGCGAAACTGGTGCCGCCGATGAACATGTAGAGATTGGCCGAGTGGCCCTGGCGCAGGATCCACTGCAGCTCTTCGGTCTGTTGTTTGGCATCGGTGCTGGCGTGCGGCTTGCCCCAATGGTCGAACCAGCCGGCCCAGTATTCGCCAACCATGCGCGGTTGGTCGGGGCGGAACTTGATCAGTTTCTCAAATGCGCTCTTGGCCTCGCCTGGCGCAAAATTCACCACCGCCAGGGTGTTTGGCAAGGTGCCGTTGGCGAGCATGTCGGCGCCGTCGGAGGTGAACAGCAACGCGTCGTCGAAGCCGGCCTTGACGTACAGGGCGCGGTTGTCGGCCATGTAGGCATGGTCGTCGTCGTAGGAGCCGTATTCGTTCTCCACCTGCACGGCGATGATCGGGCCGCCGTTGTGATTGAGCAGCAGGTGCACCTGCTTGGCGACAGCATCCAGATACGCCTGGCTGGCGGCGAGAAAGCGCGGGTCGCGGCTGCGCACGCGGAGATTGTCCTTGCCGAACAACCACGCGGGGTAGCCGCCGGCCTCCCACTCGGCGCAGGTGTAGGGGCCGGGCCGCAGGATCACGTTGAGGCCCTGCGCGGCGGCTTCGCGCACGAATGCGGCCACATCGTTGTTGCCGGAAAAGTCGAACTGACCTTGTTGCGGTTCGACCAGATTCCAGAATACGTAGGTCTCCACCGTGTTCAGGCCGAGTGCACGTGCCTTCTGCAAGCGGTCTTTCCAATATTCGCGCGGAATGCGCTGGAAATGGATGGCGCCGGAGAGAATCTGATACGGCTTGCCGTCGCGCACGAACTGCGTGCCTTGCGTGCCGAACGTGGGCCAGGGCTCGGCGGTAGCGGCAGCAGCGGTGACGGGGAGCGCGAACGCGAGGGCCAGAACGAGGGGGCTGAGGGGAGTGCGCAACATGGGCGATTCTCGGCGGTGACGAGTGACGTGTAAAAACAAGCATCAACTAAACGAAGGCGGCAAATCCTCCTTGTTCGCGCCAAAGGCCGGATTCGGTTTGGCACCCATCGTAAATTCCAGCGTGCCGCCAGCGGCCAGATCGGCATGTCGCATCCAGCTGCGGTTGATCGGTTTGCCGTTCCACTGCAGCGATTGCACATACACATTCTGCGCGCTGCTGTTGCTGGCGAGAATGCGCAGCGTGCGGCCGTTGCCGACATCGAGTTCTGCGCGCTTGAACAGCGGGCTGCCAAGAATGTAGTTGCCGCTGACCGGATCTACCGCGTACAACCCCAGCGCACTGAGCAAGAACCAGGCGCTCATCTGCCCGCAGTCTTCATTGCCGGACAGACCATTGCGCGCATCGTGGTACTGCTCGCGCAGCAAGCGGCGCACCATCGCCTGGGTCTTGTACGGTTGGCCGGCATAGGCGAACAGATACGCCACGTGATGGCTGGGTTCGTTGCCGTGCGCGTATTGGCCGACCAGACCGTCGATATCCGGCGGCGCATCGGCGGGGAGTTCGGAGCTGGTGGAAAACAGTTCGTCGAGCTTGGCGACGAAGCCGTCGCGGCCACCGTACAGGTCCATGTAACCGTACAGATCGTGCTGGTTGAGGAAGGTGGCCTGCCAGGCGTTGGATTCGGTGAAGTCGCGCCATTGGGTGAGGTGGCCCATGCCGCGCGGGTCGAACGGTGTGGCCCAGCTGCCGTCTTCCAGGCGCGCCTGCACAAAGCCGCTGTCGCGATTTAACACGTTGCGGTAATTGCGCGAGCGCTCGCGCAGTGCGCGGGCGTCGGCGTTGGCGCCCGCGGCTTGGGCCAGGTGCGCGCAGGCCCAATCGTCGTAGGCGTATTCCAGCGTGCGGCTGACCGCTTCGTCCACCTTGTCGGCGGGGATGTAGCCGAGCTTGCGGTAGTAAGCCAGGCCATGCGTGGTGTCGTCCATCGCGCGTTTGCGGTAGGCGGGCCAGGCGGCTTTGTAGTCGATGCCGGTGAAGCCCTTGGCATGCGCTTCGGCCAGCACCACCGCCGAGTGGTAGCCGATCATGCAGCCGGTTTCCACGCCTTGCAGCGGCCAGATGCCCACGCCGTCCGGGCATTCGTTGGCGCCACGCACCAGGCATTGCACCAGGTCCGGCACGCGCTCGGGCTGCACCAGGGTGAGCAGCGGGTGCGCGGCGCGGTAGGTGTCCCACAGCGAGTAGGTGCTGTAGTTGTGATAGCCCTTGGGCGCGGTGTGGATATTAAGATCCATGCCGCGGTAACGGCCATCCACGTCGCTGAAGAGCGTGGGCGCGAGCAGGCTGTGATACAGGCCGGTGTAGAAGATACGGCGTTGCGCGTCGTCGTCGCTGTCGATACGGACGCGTGCGAGTTCCTTTTCCCACGCGGCCACGGCGTGCGCATGCACGCGGGCGAAGTCGAAGTCGGGCAGTTCCGCATCCAGATTGGCCAGCGCGTTGTCGGCGCTGACGGCGGAGATGCCGACCTTGACCAGCAGCGGTGCCTCGGAGGCGTCGGGGTAATGCAGTGCGGCTTTAAGATGCACGCCGTCGATACTGCGCGTGCCTGCGGCCAGCGCTTGGTCGTCGTTGTATAGCTGCACCTGCTTGAACGGCCGCGACAGGCGTATGGCGAAATAGATGTAGCGCCCCTGCGCCCATTGATAGACACGCCTGCCGCCGGTGAGCGTGCGTTCGTCGACCACACGCAGGTGCGCGTCGGTGATGCGGGTGGGAATGCCGGGTTTGTCCTGCATGCCGTGGCACAGGTCCAGCAGCACGTGCGCCGGCTTGCCCTTGGGAAAGTGATAGCGGTGCAGACCTGCGCGCGCGGTGGCGGTGAGTTCGGCATGCACGCCGCTGTCCTTGAGCCGCACGCGGTAGTAACCGGGCGAGGCGGCTTCGTCGCTGTGATCGAAGCGCGAGCGGTAACCGGTGTCCGGTGCGTCGAGCGCGCCGGGCACCAGCTTCACCTCGCCGGTGGCGGGCACCAGCAGAACGTCCAGCATGTCGCCGATGCCGGTGCCGGACAGATGCGTATGCGAAAAGCCCATGATCGAGCCGTCTGACTCGTGGTAGCCCGAGCACGAATCCCACACGGCGTTGTAGGTGTCCGGGCTCAGCTGCACCATGCCGAACGGCAGCGTTGCGCCGGGGAAGGTGTGGCCATGGCCGCCGGTGCCGATGAAGACATCGACATGGCGGGAGAGGTCGGCGCGGGTGCGCGCATCGGCCGGGAGTGCGTAGTTGCCTGCGCGTGCGCGGGCAAGCCCTGTTGTTAGCGCACCGCTACCGAAAAGTGCCGCTGCGATGGCGCCTTGGAGAAAACCGCGTCGTGTTGCCATGTGGTGTGGTCTCTGATGTCGCGAGGTGGGTGCGCCGTACCCTCATCCGCCCTTCGGGCACCTTCTCCCGACGGGAGAAGCGAAGATCAAGAGCTTTGCGGTCCCTTCTGGGAAGGAAGATCGAGCGTCTTGCAAAATCAGCAACTGCGCAGCAACTGGGGTTTGCGTTGGTGCAGGTCGATGATCAGTTCGCCGAACAAGGTGTTGGCCCAGGCGAACCAGTCGCGGGTGAAGGTGCTCGGGCTGTCCTTGTCGAAGGCTTCGTGCATGAAGCCGGTGCCGGCATGCGTGGTCTTCAGCCACTGCAGGCATTGGCGCAGTTGTGCGTCGTCGTCGCTGACCAGCGCGTACTGGATGATCGACATCGGCCAGATCGTGCCCATGCCGCTATGCGGGCTGCCGACGCCTTCGGCTGCACTGCCGCGCGAGAAATACGGGTTGCGTTCGCTCCAGGCCAGTTGGCGGGTGCGCAGGAACACCGGGTCGGCGCGGTCGCAGCAGCCCAGGTAGGCCAGGCTGAGCAGGCCGGGGGCGTTGGCGTCGTCGATGAATAACTGGTTGCCGTAACCGTCCACTTCGAACGCCCAGTACGCCTGCCTGTCGGCATCGCGTTGCTGGCCGAAGGTGTGCGTGGCGGTTTCCACTTCATCGGCCAGCGCGGTGCAGTCGGCGGCAAAATCGGTGTCGCGATGCAGCTGCGTGCTCATCGTCGCCAGCTGGCGCAGCGAGGTCACCGCGAACAGGTTGGCCGGCACGAACAACGGATACACGCAGGCATCGTCGGAGGGGCGGAACATCGAGTGGATCATGCCGTTGGGTTTGGTCGGCTGGCCGTAGCCTTCCAGTACCAGGGTTTCGGTCGCCAGCGGCGAGGGCCGCTGGAACACGTAGGGGCCGCGAGTGTCCTTGCGCTGCTGCTCGCGGAAGGTCTTGACCACCACGTGCATGGCCGCGCGCCAGTCGTCGTCGAACGGCGCGCTGTCGCCGGTGGCGCGCCAGTATTCGTGCGCGATGCGGATCGGGTAGCACAGCGAGTCCACTTCCCATTTGCGCTCGCCCACGCCGGGCTTCATCTCGGTGATGTCGTTGAGCGACCACTTCAGGCGCTGGGTCTGGCCATCGGGCAGGAAGGCGTTGGCATACGGGTCGAGCCGGATGCAGGCGGCCTGGCGCTGGATCAGGCCATGGAACATGCGCCGCAGCGCGGGGGCGCGCCTGGCCAGCGGCACATACGGGTGCAGCTGCGCGGAGGAGTCGCGCAGCCACATCGCATGGATGTCGCCGGTGATGACGAAGGTGTCCGGCTTGCCGTTGCGGGTACCGGTTTCCACCGTGGTGTCGAGCGTGTTGGGGTAGCAGTTCTCGAACAGCCAGGCCAGCTCGGGGTCGGCGATGCGCGATGTGATCTGCACGATCTGCTGCTCCACCGCCTTGCTGACAAACCGGCGCTGCGCCTTGGGCGGACGCTTGCTGACGAACGCGCCGGCAGCCGTGGAAGTGCAGGCAGCGGGGGGAGCGGCGAAGGCGGGCAGTGCGCCGGCCAGCAAGCCGGCGCCCGCGCTGGCGCCCAGCAACTGAAGGATGTCGCGGCGGGTGTGCATGACCTGGAGGCTCCTTGGGTTCGGCATGGGGCCTGCACGACGGGCACTGCTTCATCAGCCGCGTGACCCGCTAACTGACGATGAGACCTATGCATGACCAATTTCCGATGACCATACAACGTGTGCGCCGAATGTGCCTAGTGCGTTCGCACAATTCGGCGCCGTATGGGGGGCTGCGGGCGAGAAGCGCTCCGAACAGGCGTACGTCAACACCCGGCGACACAGCTCACCCGTCAACCAGCCGCATGCCCGCGCCTGCGACGGACCTGCGCAGTGGCTATCGTCGTGCTAATGCCCGAACAACTTTCCCAGCCTGCGCCGCGACGGGCTCACTCGCCGATCGCCGGGTGGATCAGCATCGCCTTGCAGGCGTCCAGATGGCTGCATGGCTGCCGCGGAGCGCGGCCTCGATTGCGGCGTGTTCATAGGCCTTGAACGCGCACACCAGGCCTTGCACAGGGGCCTGCAGTGGTGCGGCCATTATCGGCACGATGCGGTCGCGGTCGATGTCTGCGGCGATTTCCACGTTGTCGTCGTCGGTCAGCTCGGCCATCGCGCCCTGGTTGCGCACATTGGCCACGTGCCGGCCGGGGGGGGGGGCGCGCCCGTCAGCGCGCTCATCACCGAAGCCGGCATCGAATGCGTCGCCGGCGCCGGTGGTGTTGCGCACCTTCACGGCGGCTGGGCGATCGGGCGGGCGCCAGCAGCGTCGATGACCATCGCGCCAATGGCGCCGAACTTGATCACCGCCTGGCGCAGGCCGAGCGCGCGTGCCCAGGCCAGGCAGGCATCGGCGCCGTCGCCGCAGCCCATCAGCGCGGCTGCTTTCACCGCGCGGTCCTGCGCACCGGTCGCACCGAGTACGCGCGCGTTGCAACCCAGCCGCGCCAACGCGCAGGCGGTGATGAGCGTGCCGCCGCCTAATAGGTGCCGGTGAAGATGCCCAGATCGCCGAGCGTGGCGGTGCCGTCCACGCCAAATGAGGGAATGTTGCTGACCTGCGCCAGCAGTGCAGGCGTGAGTTGCTGATACGGCAGCGGACCGCCGCCGCAGCGCACACACGTGTTGCCGGAATAGGCGTAGCTGTCCTTGGTGAATTTGTCTTGCCGCCCGTCGATTCCGACATGGTCGGGGCGGTCGTTGTTGCCGAAGCTGTAGAACAGGTTGGGCAGGAAGGTTCAACCGCCCGCGGTCTTTTTTGCGCCGATCTGGACGGTTGCCAGGTCGGCGATTTCCAGGTTGGTATCGTACCAGAAGCGCGAGGCGATGCGGCCGATATGAGGGTCGGCAGGGATGCGTGTAAAAAAACAGCAAAAAGTGAGCTAACTTGCTGTCAGCTAAGAATTTTTCATGCATTCCTGCCGACCCCCTGAAACGGCTAGTTGCCGGTGTGTTCTGGCGCACTGAACGCAGTGCACGAAACGCTCCACGCAGCAGCGAAGCCCAGATGACCAAGTGCGTAATTGCAGCGCGAAATCAGAAGTTCCCACATCGCGCTTATCGGCGCATATCGACAATCATTGCGTCACCCCGCATCGAGCAAGAGACGCTATGAATGACTACGGTTCTTATCGCTATCTGCCTGCCGATGGTTGGTACGCCACCTATCCCCAACGCACCGATGCCAATGAAGAGGAGCGCATCTTCCAACGTGTGGCGTTATGGCGGGTGGCCCCGCATGGAACGATTGTCGGGCTGATCTCGTCGTCCGACAACAGCCAGGACGAGATCGAGTCGCAGCTTCTCAGCGCGCCGCGCGGACAAGGAGTCCACTACATCCACATCGATGACTTGACCAAAGAAGAACGCGAGCAGATCCGCCACAGACGTTTCATTTGATCGCACCTGCTACGTCTGCTTCCGTCCGATGTCGCACTGGTCGCCTGTCCCTTGACGACAGGCCTGGGCCTGGCCTTGTCACCAACTGCCCAGCCGACGGTCAGTGGGGGCCAGTGTAGCGATCGCCTGAAGAGTGTCCGGGCTAGCACTTGGGCGTCCCCCGTTGCGTGCACGCGAGCGAGTGGCCTGCAGGCCGGCGCGCGTTCTCTGCACCATCAACCGGCGCTCGAACTGCGCAATGGCGCCGAAGAGATGAAAGACCCGTTCACCGGAGGCACGTGTCGTGTCCCAGCGCTCATTCAAGCTTTCAAGGCCGACGTCCGCCGCGCTCAGTTGATCGACAAGACCAACCAGCTCCTTCAGCGAGCGGCCCAACCGGTCCAGGCGCCACACCACGAGCACGTCACCGCTACGCGCAAAACTCAGGGCTTCGGCCAAGCCGATCCGCCCTCGCGCCGCTGGCGGTGTCCACGTAGATCCGCTCGCACCCGGACATTGTCAGTGCGTCGCGCTGCAGGTCGAGGTTCTGATCGTCCGTCGAGACGCGCGCATACCCGATTTTCATACCCCGGAGTCCGTCAACTCGTAAAATGCAACGATAGACGGAAGATGAATAAAAGACGAGAAAAAAATACGCAACTGCTCTTGTTTCCACGCGATGCTGTGATCTTCAGCGATAAATGGCGTGAAAATTCCAGCGCTATTTGCCCATGATGCAATTTCAGTCACTTAAAGGAGCCTCTAAAAACCCCAGCAATCTGCCATCATTGACTTGACGCCCTGCCAGCGGAGAACGACAGACAT
>NZ_MDEJ01000127.1 GCF_002940065.1 Xanthomonas populi | reverse complement strand
CCGCCTGCCGTGCGATCCCCGCTCGCTGACGCGGTGGCGGCAGCGGCTGGGCGAGAATGGAAGACTTGCTGGCGCACCCCATCAACGCTGCGCACGGCGTCAACGCACGCTGCTGGGGCGCGTGTTGCGCGACATGCAGCGCAAGCTGGACCAGGTGGAAACATCCGTGCGCGAACGCATTGCTGTCTGGCTGGAACGTGCGCAACGGCGGTACACGCAGCGCCCGAACAATTGGGCACTCTTTGTCTCTGTGGCGAAGCGACTTTCCCCAGAGGAACCCAAGAGCGAGCCCGTGCGAAGATACACGCTGGTGATGCTCGTTCCCCGGTAGTTTGTGTATCAAGAAATTTAGCGGGTATCAGAGCGGGTATGGATGAATCGTTATGGGCAGAGACCCTTCAAAAAAACAGGCAGATAGGCCCGATATGTTGCTCATGCTGGATAACTACGACAGCTTCACCTACAACCTCGTGCAGTACCTGCAGGCCCTGGGCGCCGAGGTCACGGTGGTGCGCAACGATGCGCTGAGCGTCGATCAGATCGCCGCGCTCAAGCCCGAGCGCATCGTGATCTCGCCCGGTCCACGCACACCGAACGAGGCCGGTATCTCGCTGCAGCTGATCGAGCAGCTGGGCCAGACCACGCCGATCCTGGGCGTGTGCCTGGGTCACCAGAGCATCGGTCAGGTCTATGGCGGCGATGTGATTCGCGCCGGCAACATCATGCATGGCAAGACCTCGCCGATCCGCCACCACGGCAAGGGCGTGTTCGCCGGCCTGCCGGACAGCTACGAAGCCACGCGCTACCACTCGCTGGTAGTGGACAAGACCACCTTGCCCGCAGCGCTGGAAGTCACCGCCTGGACCGAGAATCCGGATGGCTCGATCGAAGAGATCATGGGCCTGCGTCATCGCCAGTTTCCGGTGGAAGGCGTGCAGTTCCATCCCGAGTCGATCCTGACCCAGCACGGTCACGCCTTACTGAAGAACTTTCTGGAACGTTGATCGAAATGCGCACCGCGCACGCCGCCAGTGTCGATGCAGCCTTCGTCAATCTCGATGCAGTCTTCAGCAACGTCGACCTACTAGCTGCCCCTGTGTGCGTTGCCCGCAATCACCTGCGTTGCATGGCGCAGAGGGTTTTTCACTTCGCTTCGTCCACGCCTGCATCCGGATCACGATGAGCACCACGAGTAGCGACAACTTCCACTTCTACGAACCAGCCCAAGGCCACGGGCTGCCGCACGATCCGTTCAACGCCATCGTCGGTCCGCGCCCGATCGGCTGGATCGGTTCGCGCAGCGCCGACGGCATCGCCAATCTAGCACCTTACAGCTTTTTCAATGCCTTCAACGACGTGCCGCCAATCGTCGGCTTTGCCAGCATCGGCCGCAAGGACAGCCTGCGCAACATCGAAGCCACCGGCGAATTCACCTGGAACCTGGCCACGCGTCCGTTGGCCGAGGCCATGAATGCCAGCGCGGCAATGGTTCCCTCAGAGGTGGACGAGTTCGCACTGGCCGGCTTGCAGATTGCACCGTCGCGCCTGATCGGTGCCCCGCGTGTGGCAGCAAGCCCGGTGAGTTTCGAATGTCGGCTCAGCCAGTTGTTGCCGCTGCAGACCGCAAGCGGGCAGGCCATCGAAACCTGGTTGGTCTTGGGCGAAGTGGTCGGCGTGCATCTGGCGCACGCAGCGCTACAGGACGGCATCTACGATCCCGCTGCAGTGCAGACGATTCTGCGCGCTGGTGGTGCCGCCGATTATTTCGAAGTGCAGGCCCAGGCGCGTTTTCGCATGCGGCGTCCGGGGCAATGAGCGGCGTACACAGCGTCGTGGCATGGCGTTGCAGGTGCGCTCGCACCACTTGCCAAGACTGATCGCTTACCTGTCCTTTCGTACCTCTTCCTCAGTGTTTCCACGGTCCTCGCCCATGCCCATCACGCCGCAAGAAGCCCTGCAACGCATCATCGAACACCGCGAAATCTTCCACGACGAAATGGTCGAGTTGATGCGGCAGATCATGCGCGGCGAGGTCTCCGACATGATGGTCGCAGCCATCCTCACCGGGCTGCGGGTCAAGAAGGAAACCATCGGCGAGATCGTCGGTGCGGCCACCGTCATGCGCGAATTTTCGCGCCTCGTGGAAGTGACTGATCGTCAGCACATGGTGGACATCGTCGGCACCGGTGGCGACGGTTCGCATACCTTCAATATCTCCACCTGCGCGATGTTCGTGGCCGCCGCTGGTGGTGCCAAGGTCGCCAAGCACGGCAACCGCAGCGTCTCGTCTAAGTCTGGCAGTGCCGACGCGCTGGAAGTGTTGGGTGCGGTGATCGAGCTGCAGCCCGAGCAGGTTGCGGCCTCGCTGGCGCAGACCGGCATCGGCTTCATGTACGCGCCGGTGCATCACCCGGCGATGAAGATGGTGGCCCCGGTGCGTCGCGAAATAGGCGTGCGTACCATCTTCAATATTCTCGGTCCGCTGACCAATCCGGCGGGTTCGCCCAACATCCTGATGGGCGTGTTTCACCCGGATCTGGTCGGCATCCAGGCGCGCGTGCTGCAGGAGCTCGGCGCCGAGCGCGCGTTGGTCGTGTGGGGGCGCGATGGCATGGACGAACTCTCGCTCGGCGCCGGCACGCTTGTCGGCGAGCTACGCGATGGCCAGGTGCGCGAGTACGAAGTGCATCCGGAAGATTTCCACATCGCCATGTCGGCCAGCCGCAACCTTAAGGTGGCTGATGCTGCGCAATCACGCGCGATGCTGCTGCAGGTGCTGGACAACGTGCCCGGCCCGGCATTGGACATCGTTGCGCTCAACGCCGGCGCGGCCTTGTATGTGGCCGGTGTGACCGACAGCATCGCCGCCGGCGTGGCGCGCGCGCGCGCGGTGCTGGCCGATGGTTCGGCACGTGGCAAGTTGGATGCCTATGTTGCCTTCACCCGTCAGGCTGCCGCGCAATCCTGATTCAGGCCTGCCCCGATGCGCGGCAGCCACTGGCCGGCATCGTCACGGTACCGCTGGCATGCTGTGCGCTGGCGTTCGGGCACAGTCAGTTGCGGCCTTCTTGACCGATAATGCCCGCCCGCCAGGACTCGATACGATGAGCGATATCCTCAACACCATCCTTGCCCGCAAGGCCAAAGAAATCGCTGAGCGCAGTGCGCGCGTACCACTTGCCGAGCTGATCGCGAGCTGCGCCGACCTGCCGCCCACGCGCGGGTTCGCGGCCGCCATGCAGGCCAGCATCGCCGCCGGCGAGCCGGCTGTGATTGCCGAAGTGAAGAAGGCCAGCCCGTCGAAAGGCGTGATTCGCCCCGACTTCCATCCGGCCGACATCGCCGTCAGTTACGAGTTCGGCGGCGCCAGTTGCCTGTCGGTGCTCACCGATGTGGATTTTTTCCAGGGCGCCGATGCGTATCTTCAGCAGGCGCGCGAGGCCTGCACGGTACCTGTGCTGCGCAAGGATTTCACTGTCGATGCCTATCAGGTCTACGAAGCGCGCGTGCTTGGTGCCGATTGTATCCTGCTGATCGTCTCGGCGCTGGAAGACGCGCAGCTGGCCGATCTTTCCGGCCTGGCCATGCAGCTCGGGCTGGATGTGCTGGTGGAAGTGCACGACATCGACGAGCTCGAGCGCGCGGTGCAGGTGCCGGTGCCACTGGTAGGCATCAACAATCGCAATCTGCGCACCTTCGAAGTCTCGTTGCAGACCACGCTGGACATGCGCGGCGCAGTGCCGCGCGATCGCATTCTGGTGACCGAAAGCGGCATCGTCACCCATGCCGATGTGCAGCTGATGCGCGGCCACGATGTGAACGCGTTTCTGGTTGGCGAGACCTTCATGCGCGCGCCCGAACCTGGCGAGGCGCTGCGTCAGCTATTCTTTGCGCATGACTGAGTCGTATCCCGCACCGCGCGACGCCGCCCCGCTGGTGGTCTTCGACTTCGACCACACGCTGTACGACGGCGATTCCGGCAGTCATCTGTTTGCATGGCTGATCAAGCGCAACCCATTGCGCCTGCTGGTCGCCTTGTTGGCCTCGCCAGTGCTCGGTCCGATGGTGGCGATGCTGTCGACCCGCAGGCGCGGTGTGTCCGGCTATGTGTGGATCGCCACCTTCGGCTTGCATCGCACGCGCGAGTTCAATCGCTTCATCGATGCGTACGTGCTCAAGCATGAAGTGCAGATCCGGCAGCGTTTGTTGCCGCATGCGTTGAAGGTGTTCACCGACCATCGCGCCGCAGGCGATCGTGTCGTGGTCGCCACCGGCGCACCGCCGGAACTGGCGCGCGCGATTCTCGGCTTCGTCGCGCATCAGGATGTGCCGGTGATCGGCAGCCTGGTCGGCCCACGCTTGGGTGCGGTCACCGCGCGGCGTCACTGCCATAATGAAGAAAAGATGCGCATGTTGCGCGAACGCGGCTATGGCGACATCGCCATTGCCTATTCGGACAGTACGGCCGATCTGCCGTTGTTGAAGGCCGCACGCGCACCGGTGGTGGTGAATCCCAAGGCCAATCGCGAAGCGCTGTTTCGTGAGGTGCTGCCTGCAGGCACGCCGATCCTCAACTGGGGTTGTCGCGACCGTGGGGGCAAGGCGCTGTAGCGCCTGTTGCCGGAGGCAATACGCCTCAAGCGTCGCTGCAGGTACGCGCGCAGTCGAGATAGGTGAGGGCATCGCGTATCGAGCGTGGTCCCAGCAAACGCATTGGCAGACTGATGCTCAACTACCGATCAGGAAGCGATGGCCCAAGGTCGCTGAAGTCGCAAGTGCAGGCATTCAGTCGGCGATGCACAACAAACACCCGGCAGTCGATAGCGGAAAGCGCCTGAATGCATCAGTCCGCATGCCTTGCGACATGCGGATCAATCGGCGGTCGGTGCGAAGCCGCACCAACCGCGATCACACTTCCTTTAGCGCGTGCCGTACAGCACGACGGTCTTGCCGCGTGCATGCAACAGACCATCGGCTTGCAGCTTCTTGAGCACGCGCCCGGCCATTTCGCGCGAGCAACCCACCAAGCGTGCCAACTCCTGCCGCGAAACGCGCAGCTGTGTGCCTTGCGGGTGACTCATCGCTTCGGGCTCCTTGGACAGATCATGCAGCGTGCGCACGATGCGGTCGGTCACGTCCAGGAACGCCAGGCGACTGGCTTTCCTTGTGGTGTCGAGCAGCCGCTTGGAGAGCTGAACACCAATCGCGTACAGGATGCGTGGCGCGTCCGGTGACAGACTGGACTGAAACAACTGCTGCAGTCGCTCGTAGCTGATCTCGGCCAGTTCGCACTGGGTGCGGGTGCGCAAGATCACCTCGCGCGTATCGGATTCGATGAACAACCCCATCTCGCCGACGAACTCGCCACTCCCGAAGTAGCCCAGCACCAACTCACGATCGTCATCTTCCTCGGCAATGATGCTGACCGAGCCGCTGACAACGTAGTAGAGGGTGCCAGCCGGGTCTCCTGGCCGAAATACATCGGTCCGGGTCGGATAGCGCCTGCGGTGGCTGTGCGCCAGAAAACGCTCAATCGTTCCCGCGTCCAGTGAAAGATAAGGGGTAGCGTTACGTACCGTCGTGGTTACAACCGTGGTGTTTCCTGGGCTCATGGTAGTTCCGCGTGTAATTCCTGAAGCTTAACGGCATGAGTCATGCAAGGTAAACCATTCTCAACGTCGGCATTTCGTTGCTGGGATCTTTGGCTCATAATTGGCACCCTTCCCGCCTTCCATAAGGACAGACCGACGTGGTCAAGCCGTTGCCTCGCCTGAGGCTACAGGGGTTCAACAACCTCACCAAGGCGTTGAGCTTCAACATCTACGACGTCTGTTACGCGCGTACAGAAGAGGAGCGTCAGCGCTACATTGAGTATATCGATGAGCAGTACGACGCGGATCGTCTGACGCAGATCCTGACCGATGTGGCCAAGATCATTGGTGCCAACATCCTCAATATCGCACGTCAGGACTACGATCCGCAGGGCGCGTCGGTGACGATCCTCATCTCGGAAGAGCCCGTCATCGACAAGAAGCAGGCAGGCAGGGAGCTGATCTCCGATGCTGTGGTTGCTCATATGGACAAGAGTCATATTACTGTCCATACATACCCAGAGACGCATCCGCAGGAAGGCATCGCGACATTCCGCGCCGATATCGATGTCGCCACGTGCGGCGTGATCTCGCCGTTGAAGGCGCTGAACTACCTGATCGAGAGTCTGGAATCGGACATCGTGATCATGGACTACCGTGTCCGTGGCTTCACCCGCGATGTGAAGGGCAAGAAGCACTACATCGACCACAAGATCAACTCGATCCAGCACTTCATGGCCAAGAACGTAAAGTCGCGCTACGAGATGTTCGACGTCAACGTCTATCAGGAGAATATCTTCCACACGAAGATGCACCTTAAGGATTTCGATCTCGATCAGTACCTGTTCGAAGAGCGCGCCAAGAACCTCTCGTTCAAGGAGCGCATGAAGATCGAGACGCTGTTGAAGCGCGAAATAGAAGAGCTGTTCCACGGGCGTAACCTGAGCGAATAAGCGCAGGAATCGGGCTGCTGCGTGCCTGCTGACAGGTGTGCGCAAGATGTAAGGCGGGACGGCACGACGCGCGATGACCTCGCGTTCCACAGCCGACGGCGGCCCAGTGTGCAAACACTAGGTCGTTTTTTTCGCCCTTTTTTTTAAGTATCGAGGAGTGATGCGATGCCCTGGGTCTCTCTGTTGTTGGCCGGCCTGTTCGAAATCGGCTTTGCCATGGGCCTGAAGTACAGCGACGGCTTTACGCGCCCGTGGCCGACCGTGCTGACGATCGGCCTGGCGGCCATCAGTCTGTGGTTGTTGACGCAGGCACTGAAGACCATCCCGCTGGGAACCGGTTACGCGATCTGGACCGGCATTGGCGCGGTGGGTGTGACCATCGCCGGCATCGCGTTGTTCGGCGACAGTGCGTCATGGTCGCGGCTGGCGTGCATCGGCTTGATCGTTGCAGGTGTGGTTGGCTTGAAGCTGATGTAGTGGATGTAGTCAGTCGCACTGCGCGGGCCTGCCTCCCAAAGTGTGCTTCGCAAGTCTTGGGCCCAACTCCGTAGTTATCCTATCTCCGCGCCTTTGGCGCGCCCCCCTTAACAAAGTGAGCTTTGCTCCAGTGGGCTGGGTCTGCAGGGCGGAGTGCCGATGGTCTGTGCGGTGCCTTGCCTGTTGTCTAAACGCGGTAGGCGATGGTCTTCATCAGCTTGGAGGCCAGGGCCATGGCGCTGGGGATCGGGGGTGGCAGGATGCGGGCGCCGGCCTGTTCGGCCTGTTCGGCGTGGCGTGCTTCGTCGATCTTCATGACGCGCAGGATGGCGCGGCTGCGCTGGTCGATCTCGGGCAGGGTTTCCAGATGCTCGTCTAGGTGCGCTTCCACTTGCCGCTCGGTCTCGACCACGAAGCCCAGGCTCCAGTCGTCGCCGCGCAATCCGGCCAGTGCACCGAGTGCGTAGCTGCCTGCATACCATAGCGGGTTGAACAGGCTGGGGCGGCTGTCCAGTTCGTGCAGGCGGTCGGCGCACCAGGCTAGGTGGTCGGTTTCTTCCTGCGCCGCCTCCAGCAGATGCTGCTGGGTGTGGGCATCGCGGGCAACTGCGGCCTGGCCGAAGTACAGGCCTTGCGCGCAGACCTCGCCGACATGGTTGATGCGCATCAGCCCTGCGGCATGCCTGCGTTGGTCTGGTTGCAGAGAGGCGTCGGGCGTGCCGGCGGCTGGATTGGGTCGCTCTGCGGGCGGATTGCCGAATACCGTGTCCAGCGCGCGCTGCGCTTCGACCAATAGACGGTCTAGCGGGCCATGCAGTCGGAATGAAGAGGTCTGTGTCATCCCCCGATTCTGGCCCCCGGCCGGCGCGCTGCCAACCGCCCGGCGCCGGCCGGGGAGCCGACTTGCGCCGCCACGGGGCGTCCCGTACAATAACGCATCCTATGTTTCGCCTTCACAACGCGTGGCAAAGTTCCAGCGGTGGTTGCCGCTGCAATCCGCCCGACTACTCAAGAGCTTCCTCATGACTACGTTCACCGCCAAGTCAGAGACCGTCCAGCGCGACTGGTATCTCGTTGACGCCGCCGGCAAGACGCTTGGCCGTCTCTGCACCGAACTGGCTAGCCGCCTGCGCGGTAAGCACAAGCCGATCTATACCCCTCACGTCGATACCGGTGATTACCTCGTGGTGATCAATGCAGAGAAGATCGTTGTGACCGGCAACAAGCTCAAAGACAAGAAGTATCACCGCTTCACCGGCTACATCGGTAACTTGAAGACCGAGAGCCTGGAGCAGGCGCTGCAGCGCCACCCGGAGCGTGTGATTGAAATCGCCGTCAAGGGCATGCTGCCGAAGGGTCCCCTGGGCCGCACCATGTACCGCAAGCTCAAGGTCTATTCGGGTGCCGAGCATCCGCACGCCGCTCAGCAGCCGAAAGTTCTGGATATCTAATCATGGCTATCACGCAAAACTATGGCACCGGTCGCCGCAAGTCCTCAACCGCTCGCGTATTTCTGCGCAAGGGTACCGGCAACATCTCGGTGAACGGCCTGCCGTTGGACAAGTTCTTCGGTCGCGAAACTGCACGCATGATCGTGCGTCAGCCGCTTGAGCTGACCAAGAACACCGAAAGCTTCGACATCCTGGTCACCGCTTCGGGCGGCGGTACCACCGGTCAGGCCGGCGCGATCCGTCTGGGTATCGCCCGTGCGCTGGTCGAATACGACGAAACCCTTAAGTCTGAGCTGCGCAAGGCTGGCTTCATGACCCGTGATGCCCGCGAAGTCGAGCGTAAGAAGGTCGGTCTACACAAGGCCCGTCGCGCTACCCAGTTCTCAAAGCGCTGATCCATCGCGTTTGGTGCGTCCCGCTTCGCCGGGGCGCCTGCTTCAGAAGCCCGGCCATGCTGGGCTTTTGTCGTCTTGGGGTTTGGAAAATTTCGCTTGCCTGAAAGCCATCAGGCAACAAAAAAGGCCCGATCTTTCGATCGAGCCTTCTGTGTTTGGCTGCCCCGGATGGATTCGAACCACCGATGCCTGAGTCAGAGTCAGGTGCCTTACCGCTTGGCGACGGGGCAATAAAACGTATTGATCCAAGATTATTGCATGCCCGTGTGCGCATGAACACCTTGGTGGCTATGGGTGGACTCGAACCACCGACCCCAGCATTATGAGTGCTGTGCTCTAACCGGCTGAGCTACATAGCCTAGGTAGCCGGATATGTTCACTACCCGCGCGCGTGTTGTCAAGCATTTCGTTTTCAGCTTGTGAGCTGGCCGTCGCCGTGGCAGAGTCGGTGACATTAGATTTTCAGGAGTCCGCATCGTGATCGATCCGGACGGCTTCCGGCCAAACGTTGGCATCGTGCTGATGCGGCAAGACGGTCAGGTGTTCTGGGCACGGCGTGTGCGCAGGGACGGCTGGCAGTTCCCGCAAGGTGGCATGAATACCGATGAGACCCCCGTCGAAGCCATGTACCGCGAGTTGCGCGAAGAAACCGGGTTGTTGCCCGAGCATGTGTCGGTGCTCGGTGCCACCCCTGGATGGCTACGCTATCGCCTGCCCAGCCGGGCGGTCCGCCGCAACGAACGCCAGGTATGTATCGGCCAGAAGCAGGTCTGGTTCCTGCTGCAGTTCACTGGCGAGGAATCTCACCTCAAGCTCGACCATACCGATACCCCGGAGTTCGACCACTGGCGCTGGGTGGATTTCTGGTATCCGGTCGAGCACGTGGTGATGTTCAAGCGCGGCGTCTATGCACGTGCGCTGCGCCATCTGGCCCCCCTGGCGCAGAACCTTGCTGGAACTGCCGCTGTCGGTGTGATGCCCGAGCGTGCGCTGGAAGCGTGGTTGCCGGGCAGCAGCGCGGCTGGACACGACAGCCCGCGCAAGCGTCCACGTAAGCGCAGCGGGGCTCGCACGATGCGGATTAATAATGATTGACGTTTGGAATTGACACCTATTCTCGTTTGCGGTGCAATCAGTGCCGGTCCTCTCCGGATCGCCAGCACCCGACCGATACCGTGTACGTCTGCATCTGTAATGGGGTCACCGACCACCAGATCCGCGAAGCGGCCCAGAGTGGCTGCGCCAGCCTGGCCGAACTCACCATGCGCACAGGCTGTGGTTCCAACTGCGGGTCGTGCCTGGACATGGCCAGCGATCTGCTGAGTCAGGCGCATGCGACCCGCGCGCTGCCATTGCCCATGCTGGGACTGGCGATCGCTGCTTGAGGCAGTAGGCGTTGCGCGCGCACGCGTCCCGCAACTGATCACGATTCGCGTTCCTTCATGCGCTGATCCAACGCGTTAAAGTGCGGCCGGCTCACTGTCTCGGAGACATCGCATGAAGGGCGATACCAAAGTCATCGAGTACCTCAACAAGGTGCTCTACAACGAACTCACTGCGATCAATCAGTACTTCTTGCACGCCAAGATGCTGAAGAACTGGGGCTTGAAAGAACTGGCCGAGCATGAGTACAAGGAATCCATCGACGAGATGAAGCATTCGGACAAGCTGTCAGACCGCATCCTGTTTCTCGAAGGGCTTCCCAATTTTCAGGCGCTGGGCAAGCTGCGTATCGGTGAGAACCCGACCGAGATGTTCCGCTGCGATCTGACGCTGGAGCGCGAGGCGGTGGCTGTACTGCGCGAGGCGGTGGCGTATGCGGAGACCGTCAACGACTACGTGAGCCGGCAGCTGCTGGTGGACATCCTGGAGTCGGAAGAAGAGCACATCGATTGGCTGGAAACCCAGCTGGATCTGGTGGCGCGGATCGGTGAGCCGAATTACTTGCTGACCAAGTTGGACGATTGAGGGTTGCTGAGGGAGCTGTGGGGCTGTTCTTGGGCGGCGCGATTGTTTGCTGCTCGGGGTGGCCTCGGCTCTTGCAGCGCTGAGTGATTGTTTGTTGGGTGATCGGGTGTTTCGCTCTTATCTGCCGTATCGGATGCTCGATTGCGCGTGGCTCTGCCCATACCCTCACCCCAACCCCTCTCCCGCCGGGAGAGGGGCTTTGTTGCTGCAACTCAGGCTGTATGCGTGCTCAGGCGCATTCTTCGAGATCGCCAGGCTTTGTTGCCTTTGCGTCGGGGACCTCGATCCTGAGGTTTCCCCACGTTTTCCCGAGATAGATCAGCTGGTTGCACCCGGATCGTGTAGAAACAAGTGCGCGCATG
>NZ_MDEJ01000126.1 GCF_002940065.1 Xanthomonas populi | reverse complement strand
ATTAGGGAAAATTGCTCTGGTGTGATCTCCATACCCGATAGTTTACTCGCTCAGGCCATTAGTGTTAACAGGCCCTAGTCAACCGTTGCCAGCAACTCCATACCGAAAGGAGATTCAAAACCATCGATTAAGGCCGCAGTGGCTTCCAGTGCCTGGGCATACTGTTTCGCTTCGCTCTTGAGATAGGTCTGGACAAAGCTTTTGCGAGCGTCATCGAACCAGATGACATCTAAGGGATCAGCGTCGCCGATTCGCTTGTCACAGTGCAGATAGCTGCCATCCAATCCGTTCAGTAGATGGCGGAGACGGTCGGCATATGGGCCGTACTTGTGAGGCCCAAAGCGCAAATCCAGCGTAGGCAAGCCTGCGCGCTCTATGTTGCGTTCAAGGAACCATGCCAACTTCTGGATTTCAAGTAGGCTGCATTCCATGCCTAGCACCCAATAGCGACGCACCAGTTCGGCAATCAATGCGCGTGCCGGAGTCAGCTGCTACACGCCGGAGCGCTTTGCGACGTTTTGATACGTTAGGATGGGCTCGAACACGAGAATGTTGGTATCTAAACCGGCCAGCGCTTCTTCGATCAGTGGACGAACATCAGCCTAGTCCAAACCGCCATTGCCAGCGCCCAGTGGCGGGATGGCAATCGACTCGACCTTGTTTTCGATCAGGAAAAGGCGCAGATCCTGCAATCCTTCAGTAATCCATTCGATGCGCGAATCACCACGCCAGTGCTGCTTAGTGGGGAAATTTATGATCCAGCGTGGTCCGTTCAGTTCGTTGGCTTAGGTGACGAACACCTTGCCGGTGCGCACTTGCTTTGCCTTGCAGGCAGCGACATATCGGAGGAAATTTTCGTTGAAGCGCTCCTTGAACATCAGTGCGATGCCCTTGCCCATCACACCGACGGTATTGACGGTGTTGACCAATGCCTTTACGCGCGCCCGCAGCAAATTGCCTTGCGTGAACGTAATAATCAGAAGTACCACTCGGTGCGGGCATGAACTGGAAGTGTGAGGTTGCTAGCTTTAAGCTGACGTTCGATGGAGAGTTTCATGTCGTCCGTATAACACACGATGCCGAGCAGACCATCGACCGGCAAGTGTCGGTGAACCAGTGCTTGCGCCTGATATCGCTCGAACTTGGCCGGGTCCTCCTGATCGCGCCGGAAATTGATACGGCGGCCAGCTGTCTAGGTTCGGCGCGGTTTGGCGTGATATCTGGCCGAAGCTATCGTGCAACAAGAAACGAACGCCCACTGGAGCGCCCGTTTCACCGCTCCGCACTGGTGACACTGGTGCGGAGCGTTTGTACTTAATACTTCGCCACGCCGTTGTCCACCGCGTCCGACCACGCATCGATGCCGCCGGTGACGTTGTAGACGTTGCTGAAACCCTGGCTGCGGAAGTGCTCAGCCGCTTGCAGGCTGCGGCCGCCGCGGTGGCATAGGAACGCCAGCGGGGTGTCCTTGGGCAGCTGCTCGATGGCGGCACGCTCGTGCGCGTCCAGTGTGCGGAACGGGGCAGCAATCGAAGCCAGCGCACGCTCGTCGGCCGGGCGCACGTCCACCAGGGTCAGCGTCCCGGCCTTGAGGCGATCGTCGGCATCGCGCACCGACAGCTCCTGCACCGGCTTTGGTGCATTGGGGTTGTCGATGGCCAGGCCGCGGCCGCGGATGTCGTCCACCCAGTCGATGGTGATGCCGTCGGCGCGACGCGCGCTGGCCAGGTCGAACTGCACGCACAGGCCGTTGGATTCGGCTGCGATGGCGTTCGGGTTGGTCGGTGCCAGCTGGAAGTTCGGCTGGAAGTCGGCGTCGATGGACAGCGTCAGCGAGGCATCCGGCGCATCGGCCAGCACGCCGTTGAGCATCTCGACCGCCGCCGGGGTGACGGTGATCTTGGGCGGGCTGCGATCCGGCGCCTGCAGGCCGAGCATGCTGCTCAGCTCGCCGCTGTCGGCCATCTGCAGGATAATGTCGCTGCCGCCGATCAACTCGCCGTCCACGTACAGCTGCGGAATGGTCGGCCAGTCGCCGTAGGCCTTGATGCCTTCGCGGATGTCCTGGTCGGCCAGCACGTTGACGTGGGCATAGTCGACGCCAAGACCGTCCAGCACGCCGACCGCCTTGGCCGAAAAACCGCACTGCGGCATGCCGGGCTGGCCTTTCATGAAGAGCACCACGCGGCTGGATTGCAGCAGCGTATCGATACGCGAACGCAGGGCGGGATCGAGAGACATGGCAGCACTTCGGTCAGATCGTGGAGTCAGGGCATTCTACGCCGCATGGCATCATGTGGCATGACCGCACTGGAAACGCTGTATCGCACCCCCTCGCACCCGTACCGCTGGGTGGGCCTGCTGGCCCTCTCGCAGGCGGCGGTGGCGCTGCTGTGGTGGCACCTGGGCGGTGCCTGGGGGGTGCCGGCGCTTTTGCTGTCGCACGCCTTGTTCGTGGTGCCGGTGTTCCTGCCGCGCGAGCGCTTGTACGCGCCGGTACTGGCGCGCCTGCCCGGGCGCGCGCCGCAGGTGTGGCTGACCATCGACGATGGCCCTTCCGACGACACCCCGGCCGTGCTCGACTTGCTGGACTTCTTCGATGCGAAGGCCACCTTCTTCGTGGTCGGCACACGCGCCGAGCAGCGGCCTGAACTGGTGCGCGAGATCGTGCGTCGCGGGCATGGCATCGGCAACCACAGCAACACCCATCCGCAGGCCTGGTTCTGGGCGCTGGGCCCGCGCCGCATGGCGCAGGAAATCGGCCAGGCACAGCGCGTGCTGTCGGCCATCACCGGGCAGGCGCCACGGCTGTACCGCTCGGTGGTGGGCATGACCAACCCGTTCGTCGCCTCGCCGCTGCGTGCGCATGGCCTGACCCGCGTGGCATGGAGCGCACGTGGCTTCGACGGCGTGCGCTGCCAACCGGACGCCACCGTCGCCCGCATCGTGCGCGACCTGCGCCCCGGCGCGATCGTGCTG
Source organism: Xanthomonas populi (assembly GCF_002940065.1). Lineage (GTDB taxonomy): Bacteria > Pseudomonadota > Gammaproteobacteria > Xanthomonadales > Xanthomonadaceae > Xanthomonas > Xanthomonas populi. The sequence continues at coordinate 8,283 of NZ_MDEJ01000126.1, read as the reverse complement.
TTGCACGAGGGCGCCGCGCACGGCCACAACCCGACCATCCTGCGTGGCGTGCTGGAAGCGATGCGCGAGCGCGGTTTGGCGGGGCGGCGCCCGGATTGCGCGTGACGGTAAAGCAACTGCGCCTGGGGCGGCGTGTCCGCATTTTTCAGCGATGGCCGCCGCACGAATGTTGCGCGCTCGGACGCATTGATTCCGCGCTGGGCGCGCGGCGTTGCCGACACCACCAATGCATTCGCCGGCCTGACCCATCGCTTCGACAATGGCGCGCAGCTGCCCGTTGAATATGCGCATCAGCGTTTCGCGATTGGAAATCGGTGTTGTTCGGCTATCTCGATTACCCGGACAGGGACACCGGCTTGGGCCTTGCCAGCAATTTTGGTGGCCGGTATCCCACCTTGAGCGCGCAGAACAGTCTGGATGCCTACGTCACCTCGCCGCTGACGCTGTGGGGCCGCGAGCACGAACTTGCGGCTGGTGCCACCTGGATGCATCGCAACCTGCGCAGCCTGTCCAATGCGCCACTACAACCGCTGAGCGCCGAAGGCGTCTAGGCCTGGACCGGCACAATGGCGCAGCCGCAATGGACGCCGCTGACCAATGGCGAAGAGCGCGAGGTGCTTCAGGTCGCGGCCTACGCCGCAGGCCGTTTCAGCCTGACCGATGCGCTCAAGGCCATCGCAGGCGTGGCTGGAAGAACACCGATCAGCTGGTGCCGGCCAACACCTACGAGCGTCGCGGCCGCACCACGCCCACGCCTGGCTGACCTTAGATGTGGACGACCACCACTTGCGCTACGCCAGTTATACCAGCATCTGCAAACCGCAACACGATCGCGACCGCAGCGGGCGCTCTATCGCTCCGCTGGAAGGCAACAGCTACGAGGTCGGTGCGAAGGGCGAGTATCTTGGCGGCAAACTCAACGCAGCGTTGGTGCTATTCCGGATCCAGCATGACAACCTCGCGGTCAATGACATCGGCCAGTTGGTGCCCGGCACCACCGATCAGGCGTACATCGCGGCCAACGGAACGGTCAGACAGGGCGTGGAATTCCAGCTCGATGGCCAGCTGTTCGAGCAATGGCGCATCGCGTTCGGCTTTGCCAAGTTCGATGCCAACGATGCCAGCGGCGTCGATGTCAATCCGACAAGCCCGCGCCGCGAAGCCACGGTGTTCACCAGCTGGCAGACCGGCCCATGGCGTGTGTGCGGTGGTCTGAGCTGGCAGTCGGCCATCCACGAGCTGATGCCAGGCGCGCAGAATAGCACGGTGCGGTTGACGCAGGGCAGCGTGCTGCTGGCCAACGCGATGGCGCGTGCGACATCAACCAGGCATGGTCGGCGCAGCTCAACGTGCACAATCTGTTCGATCGCACCTACTCCGCCAACATCGTGTAGCAAAGCCAGTTGATCTACGGCGACCGGCGCGATGTGGAGCTGACGGTGTCCTGGAAGTTTTGACACTGTGCAAGGTGCCAGCCGTACTCAGTTCAGGGGTGCGGCTGGTGTTGCTCATCGAGGAGCGTAGTCGTTGACCGCTGCGCATCTGCCTGCTGCTGTGCACTTATCGACCGCGCGCATCTGGCGGCCACGCAGCCGCTTTTCCTGATTGCTTTACATCGAACCAGATACCTCTTGCAGCGCCTCAGCGTGGTTCGGCGACGATCAACCAGTTGTTGAACGGCGTATTGCCATACAGCGGCGCAAACCTCGCACGCAGACCGGCGGCATCCAGCTGTGCCTGCAGGCTGTCGCGTGTGGGGTAGCTGCGCGGCATGCGCTGCATCCAGCCGCTCAGATGCGCCAGCACATCAGTGACGCGGCTGGTGCGGCCACGCCTGCTGGCATCGCCCAAGGCGCTACGGATCACCAGCTTGGCACCCGGTGTGAGCATCTGCGCCACGCTGCGCAGCAGATTGGCCTGCATGCCTTCCTGCAGATACTGCAGTACATCCAGAATGGTCACGCTGCCGCGGTGTTGCGGCCATGCCACGCTCAGATCGACCACTGCGAACTGCGTATTGCCCAATGCCGAGCGCTGCGCGATGTGGTGCGCGCGGCGGATCTTGGACGCATCCACATCCACCCCGTGATACGCCAGCGCCTGGCCATCGGCGCGCAACGCATGTGCGAGCAGGCCCAACCCGCAGCCCAGATCCAGTACCGGCGCCGAGGTGCTGCGCAATTCGGCCAGCACGCCCGGATACAACGGATCGGTACGCAGCTTGGCCTGCGTGTAGTAGTAGTCGTAGCGATTGCCCAGCGGATGCGGCGGCAGGAACGCGCGAGCGATCGCCAGCGCCTGCGCGCGGCTCATGGGTTGGGTGCCGATTGTCTGCAATGTCGTTCCTTGGCAGTGAGGCGAGTTGCGCGGTCAGCTTAGGGCATCGCGCGCCACAGGCAGTGCCAATGCCGTCCAGCGCGCATACATCGCTGCCGAGGGATGCAGGCCATCGTGGACCAACATGTCCGCCGCATCGCCGCCATCGCGGCTGGTGGCGGTGATGTCGACAAAGCGCACGGTACGTTTGGCGCAGAGATCGGAGGCGACGCTGTTGAAGGCATCGATCTGCGCGGCGATTAATCCCGCATTGGCGCCCTGCGCATGCGCGAACGGGGTCAGCCCCCAATCGGGAATCGACAACACGAACAAGCGTGCTGCATGGCCGCCCGCGAACGCAATCGCACGCTGCAACAACGCATCGAACTGGCTGCGGTACTCGTCCAGCGAGCGCCCGCGATATTGATTGTTGACGCCGATCAGCAGGCTCACCAGATCGAACGGGCCCCGCCGCAGCGCGGCGGCATCGATATCGGCCTGCAGCTCGTCGGTGGTCCAGCCGGTGGTAGCGATGATCTGCGGCGGCTCAACGTTCCAGCCGCAGGCACGCAAACCCTCAACCAGTTGCAGTGGCCAGCGCTGCGCAACCGCAACGCCTTCGCCGATGGTGTAGGAATCGCCGAGCGCCAGGTAGCGCAATGGCGGCGTGCCGCCCGCCGCCATTACGCCACGCTGCGCGACTTGAGCGCCACTACCTTGGTCACCGACTCGGCGCGCCGCGCCAGTGCACGGTCGATGCGTGCGAACACATCGCGCATCACCGGCGCTTCCGGCAACAAGGTCACGCGGAAGTGGTGGCGGTACGGCACGTTAAAGCTGGAACCCGGCACCACCAGCACGCCTTCCTCGTTCATCAGGTCGAGCGCGAACTCATGGTCGTCGAAATTACGTGCGGCCGGGCCGACCACCGCCGGGAACGCGTACAGCGCGCCGGCCGGCGCCACCAGCGATAGATGCGCACTGGCCGCACAGGCCTCGATCACCGCGCGGCGTGTTTCGTACAAGCGGCCACCCGGCGCGCACAGTGCCGAGATGGTGTCTGGCCCATTGACCGCCGCATCGATGGCGTACTGGCCCGGCACGTTGGCGCACAGGCGCAAGGCGCCGAGCAGGTCCATCGCGTTGCGCAGATCGTTAATGCGCGATTGCTCGCCCGACAGCAGCGCCCAGCCCACGCGCCAGCCGCAGGCGCGGTGCACCTTGCTCAGCCCGCCGAAGGTGATGCACGGATGCGCGCCGGCCAGCGGCGCGACTGGTACGAATGCAGCGTCGTCGTACAGCACCTGGTCGTAGATCTCATCGACCATCAGCAGCAGGTTGTGCTTGCTGACGATGGCCACGATGCGCTCCAGCAACTCGCGCGAATAACTGGCACCGCTGGGATTGTTCGGATTGATCAGCACGATGGCGCGGGTGCGCGAAGACACCAGCGTCTCGATCTCCACCGGGTCTGGCTGGAAGCCGTTTTCCGGCGCGCAGCGGTAATACACCGGGCGGCCATCGTTGAGGATGGTGGCCGCCGACCACAGCGGGTAGTCGGGCGAGGGCACCAATACTTCGTCGCCGGGATTGAGCAGCGCCCGCAACGACAGGTCGATCAACTCGCTGACGCCATTGCCGATGAAAATGCGGTCCGGATGCGCGTCCGGATGCTGGCGCCGCGCATACGCGGTGGCGATCGCTTCGCGCGCTTCCGGCAGGCCTTGCTGATGGGTATACGGATCGGTGCGGCCCATATCGTCGGCGATGGCGCGCTGCAGATGCTCCGGCGCACGGAACCCGAACGCGCCCGGGTTGCCGATATTGAGCTTGATCAGCTTGTGGCCCTGCGCCTCCAGTTCCCGCGCTCGCCGCGCCAGCTCGCCCCGGATTTCGTAGCGGACTTCGGACAGACGCTCGCGAATGACGAGCGGCGTTTGCGGGGCAGTGGACATACGGCAGGCCGGTTGTAGGCGTGAGGCCTGGCATGGTAGCGGAAATAGGAGAGGCGGGCATGCTTGCATCGGCCACGATGTCAAGGTGCTGGCGAGCCTTCAGCGTCGGGTTAGATGAGCAACGCCCTGGTGAACGATGCGCACGATTGAGTGAGGGCGTCTCAGCCTGGGAAACGCTCGATTGAAAAGATTGATCGCCAGTGGGGGTTCGGCTGATTGACTGTTTCTTAACATCCCCAGGTTCTATTCCGTCACTTGAGCTCGATCCGGGCTCTTCAGCAAGGAACGCGTTATGTCAGGGCAAGTGCGTCGCTCTCGTTGCTCGAGGGCGGCTCGTCGGTGCAAGACCGACCGGATCTGGGACTGCAGGGGCTGGTCCTGCTGGCGCAATTTCATGGCGCTGCCGCCGACGCGGTGCAGTTGGCGCATGGGTTTGGATGAGGCGGTGAGCCGTTCGACGAAACCACGCTGCTGCTGGCCGCCAACCAACTGGGGCTGAAAGCCAAAGTCGTCACCCAACCGGCCGCGCGAATCGGCATGGCCGCGTTACCTGCGCTGGCCCTGGTGCCGGATGGCGACGCTTTTATCGTCGCCAAGGTCGGTGCGGACCAGATCCTGATCCACGATCTGGTCGAAAAACGGCCGCGCTCCATCTCGCCCGCCGAGTTCGAGGCGCGTTACCAGGGGCGGTTGCTGCAGGTGGCCTCGCGGGCTTCGGTGCTCGGCGACCTGGCCAAGTTCGACTTCAGCTGGTTCATTCCGGCAGTGATCAAGTACCGCAAGTTGATGATCGAGGTTTTTATCGTCTCGTTCTTCATTCAGCTGTTCGCGCTGATCACGCCACTGTTCTATCAAGTGGTGATGGACAAGGTGCTGGTGCATAACGGCCTGACCACCTTGGACGTCATCGCAATCGGGCTGGTCTCGATGGCGGTGTTCGATGTGTTGCTATCGGGCCTGCGCACCTACGTCTTCGCACACACCACCAGCAAGATCGACGTGGAGCTGGGTGCGCGCTTGTTCCGGCACGTGTTGTCGCTGCCGCTGGCGTATTTCGAGTCGCGGCGGGTCGGCGACACCATTGCGCGCGTCCGTGAGCTGGAGAACATCCGCAACTTTCTCACCGGGCAGGCGCTGACTTCGGTACTGGACCTATTCTTTACAGTGGTCTTTCTGTCGGTGATGTTCTGGTACAGCGGTTGGCTGACCTTGATCGTGGTGCTGTCGCTGCCGCTGTACGCCACCATTTCGGGTTTGATCACCCCGGTGTTGCGCCAGCGTTTGAACGACAAGTTCGCACGCGGTGCCGACAACCAATCCTTCCTGGTGGAGACGGTCAGCGGGATCGGCACGGTCAAGGCGATGGCGGTGGATCCGCGCGTGACCCGCACCTGGGACAACCAGCTGGCCGGCTATGTCAGCGCCGGTTTCAACGTCACCCGCATCGCCACGCTGGGCCAGCAAGGCGTGCAACTGGTGCAGAAGCTCACCGCCGTGGCGGTGCTGTTCTGGGGCGCCAAGTTGGTGATGGAAGGCAAGCTGTCGATCGGTTAGTTGATCGCCTTCAACATGCTGTCGGGCCAGGTTACTGCGCCGATCATCCGGCTGGCTCAGTTGTGGCAGGACTTCCAGCAGGTCGGTATCTCGGTCGAGCGGCTGGGCGACATCCTCAATACCCGCACCGAGGTGCCGGGCAGCCGCCTGGCACTGCCGCCGATCCGTGGGCAGGTGACGTTCGAGCGAGTCACGTTCCGCTACCGGCCGGATGCCCCTGAGGTGCTCAACGGGATAGAGCTGGACATTCGCCCAGGCGAAATCATCGGCATCGTCGGCCGCTCCGGATCCGGCAAGAGCACGCTGACCAAGCTGGTGCAGCGACTCTACACGCCTGAGCGTGGGCGGGTGCTGATCGATGGCCAGGACCTGGCGCTGGCCGATCCTGCCTGGTTGCGTCGTCAGCTGGGCGTGGTGCTGCAGGAGAACTTCCTGTTCAACCGCAGCGTGCGCGAGAACATCGCATTGACCGATCCCGGCATGCCGCTGGAGCGGGTGATCCATGCCGCCAAGCTGGCAGGCGCCCACGAATTCATTCTGGAACTGCCCGAAGGTTACGACACCAAGGTTGGCGAGCATGGCACCGGTTTGTCTGGCGGGCAGCGCCAGCGCATTGCGATCGCGCGCGCACTGATCGGCGATCCGCGCATTTTGATTCTCGACGAAGCCACCAGCGCACTGGACTACGAATCCGAACACGCAGTGATGAGCAATATGCGCGCCATCTGCAAGGGGCGCACTGTACTGATCATTGCGCATCGCCTTTCCACCGTGCGGCAGGCAAATCGCATCGTCGTGGTGGAGAAGGGACGCATCATCGAGAGCGGTTCGCATGCCGAGCTGGTCGACCGGCCGGAAGGCCAGTACGCGCATCTATACAGACTGCAACAGGGGACACCATGAAGCACCTGCTCCAGGGATGGCGCGATTTCTTTCTCCGCTATTTCAAGATCTTCAAATCGGCCTGGGCGGTGCGCCGCCAGCTCGACCCGCCCCCGCGCAGCGCAGACGAACGCGCCTTCCTGCCCGCGCATCTTGAGCTGACCGAAACTCCGGTCTCGCCCAGCGCGCGCTGGACGATGCGCATCATCATCGGCTTCTTCTGTGTCGCGCTGCTATGGGCCTGCCTGGGCAAGCTCGACATCGTCGCCGTGGCACCAGGCAAGACTGTGGTCGATTCGCGGACCAAGGTGGTGCAGACCGCAGAAACCGCGGTGGTACGCAGAATCCTGGTGCGCGACGGACAGGCGGTGAAGAAAGGCCAGTTGCTGGTCGAACTCGATGCCACCGCCACTGGCGCCGAGTTTGCGCAGGCCGGCGACGCACTGGTCAATGCCCGTTTGGCTGCCCTGCGCCAGGCAGCGTTGGCAACCGCCATTGCGACCGGGCAGCCCCCGCAGCTGGATCCCGCTCCGGATCTACCCGCGGAACGCGTGGCTAACGAGCAGCAATTGGTCAGCAGTCAATTCGACGCATTCCAGGCACGCCGACACAACCTGCAAGCCAGCATCGCCCAGCGCCAGGCCGAACTGCAGACCACCCAGGACGCAATTGAACCGCTGGCCGAATCCGCGCGCATTTCGAAGGTGCGCGCAGAAGACTACGGCCGCTTGGTCGAAGGCAAGTACGTCGGCCGCCACGACTATCTATTGCGCGAACAGGAACGCATTGCCGCAGAAAGCCAGCTCGCCACCCAGCGCAACCGCCTGCAGGAAATCCGCTCGGCGATCAGTGCGGCGCAGGAAGAGTTGCGCGTGCTTGTCACCGACACACGCCAGCAGGCACTGGATGCCTTGCGCCAGGCAAGCGAGCAGGCCGGCCAGCTGACCCAGGACGTCGCCAAGACCGGCCAGCGCGACAAGCTGATGGCCCTGCACGCACCGGTCGACGGCACGATCCAGCAACTGGCCGTCCACACCGTGGGCGGTGTAGTCACGCCCGCACAGCCGTTACTCGTCGTAGTGCCGGCCGAAGAAGCACTGGAGGTCGAAGTCACCGTCCTCAACAAGGACATCGGCTTCATGCGCCCGGGCCAACCGGTCACCGTCAAGGTAGATAGCTTCCCCTACACCCGCTACGGCTATCTGACCGGCACGGTCGCCAGCGTCTCCCACGATGCCGCGCAGGACGAAAAGCTGGGCCTGGTGTTTCCCGCACGCATCAAATTGAACGGCAGCACGCTGGAGATCGATGGGGTCAAGGTGCGGATGAGTGCCGGGATTAGCTTGAGTGCGGAAGTGAAGACAGGGAAGCGGCGGGTGATTGATTACTTGTTGAGTCCTCTAAAACAACATGGTTCGGAGTCTCTCAGGGAAAGATGAATTTCAACACTTTCAGATCAGTTAAGAGGTATTAAGGTTGGACTATATGAATCGCTATAAAGGAGCCTCTAAAAACCCCATCAATCTGCCATCATTGACTTGACGCCCTGCCAGCGGAGAACGACAGACATGATCAG
>NZ_MDEJ01000125.1 GCF_002940065.1 Xanthomonas populi | reverse complement strand
CCCTGGCAACGCGGCTGCAATGAACATCTCAACGGCGTGTTGCGCCAATATTTCCCACGCAGCCGCGACTTCAGCACCATCACGCCTGAGGAAGTGCAGCACGCTCTGTGCCGGATGGATGGCTGCACGGCGGCAGATGCGCTGGAAGGGGTAACCCGCCAGATGAAAACGCCTCCTGCCTCGATGCGAACGAGCCTGACCTATGATCGCGGGACCGAACTGACGCGCTACGCCGAGCTGATGGAGGGGGTAAACATGCATGTGTGGTTTGCCGACCCGCATGCGCCCTGGGGCAGCGCACAAGCAACGACAATACCAACGGCCTGCTTCGCCAGTTGCTGCCCAAAGGAGCAGACCTGTCTGGCGTCAGTCAGCACTACCTCACTCACACCGCATGACTGATGAACACCCGTCCACGGAAAACCCTGGGCCGGACAACACCCAGCGAGGCAATGGAAGACGAACTCGCAACGTTCACATCACGTGTTGCACGTGAGTCTTGAGACCGCCTTCTATCCGGCCGTCCGAATCTCTCGCCCTCAGATCAAACGATATTCGATGGCATGGCTGCCAAGCTCGAACGCGTGGAATGACAGCGATCTCCGCAACGGGATTGAACGTCCCGTTGCGGACACGACTTACCTACTTACAAGCCTTACCTTCCACCGTCATCTGCGCCGCGAACATCGGCACCTGCGGAATCTTTCCGGCGGCGGCCTGTTGCTTGGCCTCTTCCAGGTAGATGCGCGACTGGCCCTGTCCATCGAGTTGCGGCTTTGCCTCCACCGGCTTGCGCCAGATGCGCACCACCGCTTGCTGCGCCGGGCAGGCTGCGCTTGGTACGCGGATCACATCGTGATAGATCCAGCCCGATGCGACGCTGGGCGTGGCCTTGGCGAAATCCACGAAGCGCGCGCGTGACTGACAGGTGGGACTGCTGCGTACCACCGAGAGGGTGTAAGGCTGCGCGGCATTGCCGGTGAACACCCCTTCAAGGCGGGCGCAGGCTTCGGGGATCTGACGCAAGATGTGCACGGCACCGACCGCTTGCGCGGTGCCGGCTGCGCGCTGTTTCAATTCAGGCGTTGGCTCGGCGGCAAACGCGTGGGCGGTGAGCAACAGGGCTGCAATCGTCACGGCATACCTGGAAGCGGCATTGTTCGACATAAAAAACTCCTGGATCGGGTCGATCACGTTGGGCCGCAGACTGTCACGCCGCGACTGAACAACGCGCCAAAGCCGTAGTGGTGGCAGCTACACAAGGTGCGGCGCATACTCGGTCGCGATCCGGCCACATGAACATCGCGACGCGCGTTACGGTCATTGTGGCTGTCGAGTCCGTATTCGCCAGTCCACTCGCTGCGTGCATCGCCCTTGGTTCGTCCCGACCGGACGACGTCCATTCTCTTTGGAGGTGTCATGCTGGAACACTACGGATTACTGCTTGCGTTGGGTTGTGCGGTCCTGGCAATCGTCTATGGAATTGTGTCGGCACGCTGGGTGATCGCGCAGCCGAGTGGCAACGCACGCATGCAGGAGATCGCAGCCGCGATCCAGGAAGGTGCGCGCGCTTATCTCAATCGACAGTACCTCACCATTTCGATTGCTGGCGGCGTGTTGTTCGTGTTGGTCGGGCTGTTTTTGAGTTGGTACACCGCAGTGGGTTTTGCGATCGGCGCAGTGCTGTCGGGCCTGGCCGGCTATATCGGCATGAGCGTGTCGGTGCACGCCAATGTGCGCACGGCTGAGGCCGCGCGGCATGGCATCGGCAAGGCGATGGATGTGGCATTCCGGGGCGGCGCCATCACCGGCATGCTGGTGGTGGGCTTGGGGTTACTCGGCGTAGCCGGTTATTACGTAGTGTTGCAAGCGATGGGCCTGCCGCTGGAGCAAAACCTGCATGCATTGGTGGGACTGGCATTTGGGGCGTCGCTGATCTCGATCTTCGCGCGCCTGGGTGGCGGCATCTTTACCAAAGGTGCGGACGTGGGTGCGGATCTGGTCGGCAAGGTGGAAGCCGGCATTCCCGAGGACGACCCGCGTAACCCGGCGGTGATTGCAGACAACGTGGGCGATAACGTCGGCGACTGCGCAGGCATGGCAGCGGATCTGTTCGAGACCTATGCCGTCACCGTGATCGCCACGATGTTGCTGGGCAGTCTAACGCTGGCCGAAACCGGGCCGCACGCGGTGCTGTATCCGCTGCTGCTCGGCGGCGTGTCGATCATCGCATCGATCGTGGGCGCGGGCTTCGTCAAGGTCAAAGCGGGTGGCTCGATCATGGGCGCGCTCTACAAAGGCGTGATCGTTTCCGGCGTACTAGCCGCACTCGCCTACTGGCCGATCACCCAGTAGTTGATGCGCGATAACACGCACGGTGCCACCTCGTTGTATGCGTGCGCATTGATCGGCCTGGTGCTCACCGGCTTGATCGTCTGGATCACCGAGTACTACACCGGCACCCAATACAAGCCCGTGCAGCACGTTGCAGCGGCAAGCACCACCGGCCACGGCACCAACATCATTGCCGGCCTTGGCATCTCGATGAAATCCACCGCACTGCCGGTGATTGCAGTCTGCGCGGCGATCTGGGGAGCATTTTATTTCGGCGGCTTGTATGGCATTGCCACCGCTGCCACGGCAATGTTGTCGATGGCCGGCATGATCGTCGCACTGGATGCGTACGGGCCGATCACCGACAATGCTGGCGGCATCGCCGAAATGGCCGAGCTGCCACCGGACGTGCGCAACATCACCGACCCGCTGGACGCGGTTGGCAACACCACCAAAGCGGTCACCAAAGGCTATGCGATCGGCTCGGCGGCGTTGGCCGCCTTGGTTCTGTTTGCCGACTACACCCACAACCTGCAAGCAGCCAATCCCGGCGAAGTGTTCGCCTTCGATCTGTCCGACCACACGGTGATCATCGGCTTGTTGATCGGTGGGCTGATCCCCTACCTGTTCGCTGCAATGGCGATGGAAGCGGTGGGGCGTGCGGCGAGCGCGGTGGTCGAAGAAGTGCGCCGCCAGTTCCGCGAGATTCCCGGCATCATGGCCGGCACCGCCAAGCCGCAATACGACCGCGCGGTCGACATGCTGACTCGCTCGGCGATCCGCGAAATGATCGTGCCTTCGCTGTTGCCGGTGGTCGTGCCGATCGTGATCGGGCTGCTGCTTGGGCCACGTGCACTGGGCGGGCTGTTGATCGGCACGATCGTGACCGGATTGTTTCTGGCGATTTCGATGACCACCGGCGGCGGTGCCTGGGACAACGCCAAAAAGTACATCGAAGATGGCCACTTTGGCGGCAAAGGCAGCGAAGCGCACAAGGCTGCCGTTACCGGCGATACGGTGGGCGACCCGTACAAGGACACCGCCGGGCCAGCGATCAATCCGTTGATCAAGATCATCAACATCGTGGCTTTGCTGCTGGTGCCGCTGCTTTAAAGCACATCGCGCAGGGCTGCTAAGGACACCTGCAGCCATGCCGACGCAACAGCTGTCAAAGGCAGCCGATCAGGCCGTCATAGATCGGCGGCGCGCCATTCGGCAACAGCTCAAACAGCGGGTTGGTCACCGCCAAGCTGCGATACATGTCGTCAAGACGGGTCGCAGCCTTCAATGGCGCGGTGCAACGCCAGACCCGGCTATCCGAGCGCAGGTACCCGCTGCGGGGATCCACGCTGACCTCGCTGGCGCCGAAGGTCCAGATGCAGCTGCGCACCACACCGGTCACCCGATGCACCGAGCAGCGGAAGCGCAACGACTGGTAGTTGCTGAACTCGCCACCGCAAAAGGTGTCGCCGCAGATCTGGTCGAAATCGTGTTCCAGCCGCTGCTCAAGATCGACAAACGCCTCCCAGCCTTCGCCATTGGCGGGCCAGTCCACCGCATCGACGAAGGTCGGCGGCGGTGTTGCCGCAAGGGCGGCCTGGGCGAAGAAGGACAGCAACAGCACAACAAGCACACGTGCGAGCTTGGACAAGGCAATTCCCGAGTGATGGATGAGCCTGCAGCGTGCGCCGCGCCTTTGCCGACAACGATCGGGGACCCACTGATGATGAATGCGGACTATGCCGCGTGCCGGGGTCAGCGTATTGCCCATTCAGGGTCGCTGCACCGCAACAGCCGAACGCGTAGAATCGCGCTCCACACACTGCTGAAGCCTCGGAGCTACGCGCATGGGACTGGAACTGGTCACCGCCGGCAAGAATCTGCCGGACGAAATCAACGTCGTCATCGAGATCCCCAAGGATTCCGAGCCGGTCAAGTACGAAGTGGACAAGGCCAGTGGCGCGATCTTCGTCGACCGCATCCTGTCCACCCCGATGCGTTACCCCTGCAACTACGGCTACGTGCCCAACACCTTGTGTGGCGATGGCGACCCGGCCGACGTGCTGGTGGTGCTACCGCTGCCGCTGGTACCTGGCTCGGTGGTGCGTTGCCGTCCGGTGGGCGTGCTGCGCATGAGCGACGAAGCCGGCAGCGACGAAAAAATCCTGGCCGTGCCGATCGAAAAGATCTTTTCCGGCTATGCGCACATCGAGGACATCAATCAGGTGTCCAGCCACTGGATGGAGCGCATCGGCCACTTCTTCGAGCATTACAAGGACTTGGAGAAAGGTAAGTGGGTCAAGCTGGATGGCTGGGGCGGCGCGGCTGAGGCCAGGCGCATCCTGGTGGAGTCGGTGGAACGCTACAATTCCGACGCAGCCTGATCGATCGACCGTGATGCAGTCCCGCAAACGCGGGGCAATCGGGATCACGCTTTTCCGCGTGATCCCGGTGACCGCCGTGGGCAGATTGGGTACATTGCCGACAGCGTTTGGCCGGTGTCTATCGCCGGTGACTCTTGGGGAAGTGTCTTGCGTATTCTGTTTGTTGGGGACGAAGCCAGCCTTCCGTCCGAGCTGAGCGACTATGTCGCTGATCTGGGCGATGAGTGGCAAGCGCAGCAAGTGGCCGATGGAAATTCGGCGATCGAAGCTGCTGCGCTGTCGCCGTTCGATGCCGTCATCGTTGCACCGGTCCTGCCGGATCTCACTGCCGCCACGTTGTTGGGCCAAATCCGTAAGCTGCGCCCGGACACCATCCGTATCGCGTTGATCGATGTGCAGGATGGCCAGCGCACGCCGCCGGCCCGCATCATTGGTGTAGCGCATCGCTTCCTGCCGATGCCGCTGGCGCCGGAGGTCCTGCTTGAGGCGGTCACCAGCCTGGAAGAGCTGCGCGATCTGCTCACCAATCCGCGCTTACGCGCGGCGATCGGGCGTATCAGCTCTCAGTCAACCAGCCGCAGAAAACGCATAGTTAAAGACCGGCGCGAGGCTGTGAACCAAAGCATGTTGCCTGATGCTCACCCTTCCCAAACCGGCAATTTCTTCGCTACTGCCACATTCTTCAGGCTCACATACTTCGGCAGGCCGTCGCTGCCATAGGCTAACGGGGCCTGGCCCTTGATCAACGGGGCGAAATAGCGGCGTGCGCGTTCGGTGATTCCGAAACCGTCTTTGCGCAGGAAGCTGGGCGGCATCTTCTTTTCGTGATTGGCCACTTTCTGCAGCGGGGCGGGCACGATCTTCCAGCGGTAAGGTGCGTCGCTGACGCGTTCGATCACCGGGATCACTGCGTTCATACCCTTGAGCGCGTATTGCACCGCCGCTTTGCCGACAGCTTGTGCCTGCTCCCAGTCGGTCTTGGAGGCGAGGTGGCGTGCGGAACGCTGCAGGTAATCGGGCAGGGTCCAGTGGACCTTGTAGCCGAGTTCCTGCTCGACTTGCGCTGCGAGGAACGAGGCGACGCCGCCGAGTTGCGCATGCCCGAACGAGTCAGTTGCGCCGCCTGCATCGGCAACGAAGGTACCGTGTGCGTCCTGGATGCCTTCGCTGGCGACCACCACGCACCAGCCGACCTTCTCTACTACCTGTTTGACCTTGGCCAGGAACACCGCCTGGTCATAGGCGCGCTCGGGCAGCAGGATGATCTGCGGTGCCTCGTCCGCGCCTTGGCCGGCCAGACCCGCTGCTGCGGCCAACCAACCGGCGTGTCGGCCCATCGCCTCGTAGATGAAGACCTTGGTGGAGGTGTCGGCCATTGCGGCGACATCCAGCGCTGCCTCGCGTACCGAGACCGCGGTGTATTTCGCCGCCGAGCCGAAGCCGGGGCAGGTGTCGGTCACTGCCAGGTCGTTGTCGATGGTCTTGGGCACGCCGATGCAGTGCAGCGGGTAGCCGTAGGCCTTGGCCAACTGCGAGACCTTCCACGCGGTATCGGCCGAATCGTTGCCGCCGTTGTAGAGGAACCAGCGCACGTCGTGCGCACGCAGCACCTCCAGCAGGCGCTCGTATCTGGCGCTGTCTTCTTCCAACGACTTTAGCTTGTAGCGGCACGAGCCGAACGCTCCACCGGGGGTCTGTGCCAGCGCGGCGATTGCGGCGGCCGATTCTTTCGAGGTATCGATCAGCTCCTCGCGCAATGCGCCCAGGATGCCGTTACGCGCGGCCAGGACCTTGATCTTGCGTGCGCGCGCTTCGGTGATCACACCGGCGGCGGTGGCGTTGATGACGGCGGTGACGCCGCCGGATTGGGCATATAGCAAGTTGCCAGTGATCATAGGGGACGGGCTCCTCAATGGGGACATGGCGCAGGGGACAGTGCCGGGAGATTCCCCGGATGCGGTAAGCTGCACGACCATACGGTCAGCGCTGGCGAAGACCTGAGTCTAACGCCGCCAACCGCAACGCGTTTTTATTCGAAAGTGGAGTCCACTGATGCGATTGGTTCTGTTGGGACCGCCCGGTTCGGGCAAGGGCACCCAGGCGACACGGCTCAAAGAGACGTTTGAGATTCCGCATATTTCTACCGGCGATCTATTGCGTGCCGAAGTGGCCGCTGGTTCGCCGCTGGGCTTGAAGGCCAAGGAAGTGATGGCACGCGGCGATCTGGTATCGGACGAAATTCTGCTCGGCATGCTCGCATCGCGGCTCGGTCAGGCCGACGTTGCCAAGGGGTTCATCCTTGATGGCTATCCGCGCAACGTGGCGCAGGCCAACGCGCTGGACGGGCTGCTCAGCAAGATCGGTCAGCCGTTGGATGCGGTGGTGCAGTTGGATGTCGCCAGCGAGTTGCTGGTCGAGCGCATCGCCGGCCGTGCCAAGGCCGAAGGCCGCGAAGACGACAATCCCGAATCGGTGCGCAAGCGCCTGCAGGTCTATACCGATTCCACCGCGCCAGTGATCGGCTTCTACGCGCAGCGCTGCAAGCTGGCGCGCGTAGATGGCGTGGGTTCGCTGGACGAAGTGCTGGAGCGCATCCGCAAGGCGCTCGGTCGCTGAGTCGGCGCGGGCCGGGCGTGATGCCCGGTCTGCAACGCCGCGCGCCAACAGGCTGCGCGGCTTTTTCGCATTTGCGGTGCCGCAAAAGAAAAACCCCCGGTCTTACAAGACGGCCGGGGCGGAATAACGCAAGTGATGGGCTTGCTCAGAGCCCCGACAGCATGAGCTCCTTGGGGATTTTGGCCACTTGGGCGTCGGACCAGAAGGGTGCTGCGACTGGCCTTCAGTATGATGATATATGTGACTTGTTTCGCATTTCTGGAAATTCCTGGCAGTACGGTGGGGATTTCCTGACAACGCCGCCGGCGATGGATCGGAATGTCCCGTAACTCCGGCGATCGGCGACAATATGCGCCATGACCAAACTCCACATCCTCGGCATCGCCGGGACCTTTATGGGCGGTGTTGCCGCCCTTGCGCGCGAGCTGGGTTGGCAGGTTGCGGGTAGCGACCAGGCCATCTATCCGCCGATGTCCACCCAACTGGAAACGCTCGGCATCGCGCTGGCACAAGGCTATACGCCGTCCACTATTTCGGCCGATGCCACCGACGTGGTCGTCGGCAACGCCTTGTCGCGCGGTAATCCCGCCGTGGAAGCAGTGCTGGACGCCGGCCGTCGTTACACCTCCGGTGCCCAGTGGCTGGCCGAGCAGGTGCTACCGGGCCGCGACACGTTGGCGGTCGCCGGTACCCATGGCAAGACCACCACCACCACCATCCTGAGCTATCTGCTTGAAGCCGCCGGGCGTGCGCCGGGCTTTTTGATCGGCGGGGTGGCCGAAGACTTCGGCGTGTCGGCGCGTCTGGGCCAGGGGCGCGAATTCGTGGTGGAAGCCGACGAATACGACACCGCCTTTTTCGACAAGCGCAGCAAGTTCGTGCACTACCGTCCGCTGGTGGCGATCCTCAATAACCTTGAATACGACCACGCGGATATTTTCCCCGACGTGGCGGCGATCCAGCGTCAGTTCCATCATCTGGTGCGCACGGTGCCGGCGCGCGGGCGCTTGATCGTCAACGGCGAAGATGCGCGCCTGGACGAAGTGCTGGCGATGGGCTGCTGGACGCCGGTGGAGCGCTTCGGTTTCGATGCATCGCTGGAGTGGAGCGCCCGTTTGGTGGCCGCCGATGGCAGCGTGTTTGCGGTACTGCATCGCGGCGTGGAGATCGGCCAGGTGCACTGGCCGCTGGTCGGGGGGCATAACGTACTCAACGGATTGGCGGCGCTGGCTGCCGTGCACGCGGTCGGCGTGGATCCGGTGACAGTGATGCCGGCGTTGGCGCGCTTTCAAAGCGTCAAACGCCGGCTGGAAGTGTTGGGGCAGGCATGCGACATCACCGTCTACGACGACTTCGCGCATCACCCCACCGCGATTGCGGCCACGTTGCAGGGCTTGCGTGCGAAGGTGGGTGCGGCACGCGTGCTGGTGGCAATGGAGCCGCGCAGCAATTCGATGCGGCTGGGCGCGCACGCGCAGGCGTTGGCGCCGTCGTTGCGCGATGCCGATGCGGTGGTGTTTCTGCATCGGCCCGAGTTGGCGTGGGATGCGGCGCCGATCATGGCGCAGGTGCGCGGTGATGCACATGTGGCGCACGAGGTGGATGCATTGCTGCACACGCTGGGCGAGATCGCACAGCCGGGCGATCATGTGGTGTTTATGTCCAATGGCGGCTTCGATGGCGCGCCGCGTCGCTTCCTGGCACAGCTGTCACGATGACGGACATCACCAGCACCGCCGACAGCAGCGCATTGCCGCTGTTTCCGCTGCACACCGTGTTGCTGCCGGGCGCTGCGATGGGCTTGCGCGTGTTCGAACGTCGCTATCTGGATCTGGTGCGCGAGAGCGGCCGCACTGGCAGCAGTTTCGGTGTGTGCCTGATTCTGGGTGGCGCAGAAGTCGGCGTCCCGGCAACGCCGGCGGCGTTCGGCACCGGAGTGCGTATCGAGGATTTCGATGTTGGCGCCGATGGCGTGCTGGTGCTGCGCTTGCGTGGGACGCGTCGCTTCCACGTGCAGCGTTCTCGCATCCGCGATAACGGACTCGTCGTGGGCGAGGTGAGTTGGTGCGAACCCGACAGTGACGACGAATTGCGGCCCGAGCACAGCCTGTTGGCAACCGTGCTCGAGCGCATGCTCGAACAGGTAGGTGGCGAATTCGCATCGGCCGGGCCGTGCCAGCTGGATCAAGCGGCATGGGTGGGTTGGCGGCTGGCCGAGCTGTTGCCGCTGACCGAACAACAACGCCTGTCGTTGTTGCAGCAGGACGATGCGCATCGGCGCCTGGATCAGGTGCTGGCGTGGATGCTGTAACGCTGTGATGCTGCGCTGCGCGTGAGACCCATCACCGCGCTTGCACCGCTGCAGTAGCACACTCGCCACGCTTGGGCGCGCTGCCGATGGCATCCATGCACTGGATGCGCGCAACGGCCTCACGCGTTATCGATCCATGGAGTGTGCCTTGATCATCGGTGTCAAACCGCGTGTATCCGATGTGTTCGACCAGGTCTGGCAGACTCTGGCGGTGTTGTTCGTATGGGACGTGTTGATCACGATCATCTACTACGTGCTGCCGTTCCGCGCGCCTGCGTTACCGTTGACCATCTTCGGTTCGGCATTGGCGTTGTTTCTGGGGTTTCGTGCCAATTCGACCTACCAACGCTGGTGGGAGGGGCGCGTGCTGTGGGGCCAGATGATCAATGCATCGCGCAACCTGGTGCGTCTGAGCATCAGCGTGTTGTCCGCGCCGGAAGCCGCAGCGCTGGGGCGCACGATCGCGTTGCGCCAGGTCGCGTACGTGCATGCGTTGCGTTGCCAGTTGCGCCGTTTGCCAGTGGATGCCGTACTAGAATCGCGGCTTGATGCCGATGAAGTGGCCTCGGTGATCACGCGGACCAATGTCGCCAATGGCCTGCTCGATCGTACCGGGCGCAGCGTCGAACAGGCGCGTCGCGATGGCTGGATCGACAGCATCCAGCAGGCCAGTGTCGAACGCATTCTGGTAGATATCGCCAACGCGCAAGGCGGTATGGAGCGGCTGAAAAATACGCCGCTGCCGTATCAATACCGTTTCTATCCGAATCTGTTTACGCGGTTGTTCTGCGTCTTGCTGCCGATCGGCCTGGTGGAGACGCTGCAATACGCCACGCCAGTGGGTTCGACCGTGGCGGGGTTGATGTTTTTAGCCGTGCTCAAGATCGGCGACGAGCTGGTCGACCCGTTCGCCAACACCATCCACGATCTGCCGCTGGACAGCATGTGCCGCATGGTGGAAATCGATGCGTTGCAGGCGATTGGTGAGCCGGCGCCGGAACCGATGCAGCCGGTGGGTGGTGTGTTGTGGTGAGTGCATCGCGGCTCGACCAACGCGGCTTGTGCGCATCCAAACGGCGCTAAAGCTCAGTATCCCGGTCGCCTTGAGAGGTGCTGGATGGCATGGATGCGTCAGTTGCAGAGCGGCTGATCTGCGGCTTGGCTGCAGGGCCCTTGGCCCGCCCACCATCGCGGGACACGCCGCAAGTACGTCCGTGTAGGCTCTTCTGCGGCATCCATGCCGCAGAAGGTCCCACGACGGTGGGCGGGCAAGGACCAGTCGAGAGTGTCGGTATGCATGGTGCAAGTAATGCACGACGGCCGTTTTTCGGATAACGGCGCGTTCGGTCATCTTCCCAATACAGGTAGAGTAACGGACAAGCTTTTAAGAAAGCAGCCGACTAACTTTCTGGTGCGGTGTCCTTACCGATTGCGGGACCGTGTGGCGGCATGGATGCCGCCACCGAGCCTACGTGGACGTACTTGCGGCGTGTCCCGCGAGCGGTGAGGGCACCGCGCACTCGACTAATCAGGCTGGTGACCTAAACATTCGGCTGCATCTAAGGAAGGTCTGAACAACTCGCAAGACCCAAAAATTTCAGTATCCAGAGCGCCAGTAACGCGCAAATTGGGTATGTAAGACG
>NZ_MDEJ01000124.1 GCF_002940065.1 Xanthomonas populi | reverse complement strand
TGCGCGCACTTGTTTCTACACGATCCGGGTGCAACCAGCTGATCTATCTCGGGAAAACGTGGGGAAACCTCAGATCCAGGCCCCACCTTTCAGTTGCTGGCTTCGGTAAGGGCGGCAGCGCGGCCGGGGATCGGCTCTTCGGCTCGGTCAGACATCCTGTCTGACTCGCCGCCGCGGCACATCCATGTGCCGCTCTCCGCCAATCCTCGGCCACGCTGCCGCCTCGGCACGTCGCTTCCATGACTTGAATAAGCCAATGAAGCGTGGCGTCAAGCACCTCTCCCACTGGGAGAGGGGTTGGGGTGAGGGTAGGGCGGAAGACAGCCATCTACCTTGAAAAGGCAAGCAGCCCGCGAGTTACCCAGCCAACCATGACGCCGCGCGAGTGCCTGCACCAGCTTCCCGAATCCATCGGCAAACCCGTCAATATCAAACACCCCGGATGCCCGTCGCAGCACATCCACCCGCGCACGCAACGCAGTCAACCTTGCCGGATCGCTCGCCAGTGCAACCGCCTTGGTCACAAACGCAGCATCGTCGACCACATTCATCTCATCCAGCCCCATATGATGATTCAAGCTGCCGGCCACGCGCGCAGCAAACGTCTCGCCAGGCGTCGTCAATACCGGGCAACCCGCCCACAACGCATCCGATGCGGTGGTGTGCGCGTTGTACGGATGCGTCTCCAGAAACAGGTCCGCATTCCGGTAGCGCGCCAGATACTGGGTATGCGGCAACTCAAGCGCAACACGTGCTCGCTGTAAGACGGCTCCAGCGACGGCGGCAGCGCGAACGCATCGCCCAGCACATCATCCATCCACGGCGCGCCCGAGGTGCCCGGATACGCCAGCCAATTGAGTTGCACGGGTGCTGGCCGCAGCGCGAACACTTCCGGTCGCCCGCCGCCGCCCCAGCCGCGCAGATCGAACAACAGATCGATGCCCTGCTCGCGGATGTGGTGCGCAGTGGCCAGATGTCCGAGCGCGGTGACATCGTGCAAGGTCGTGGCTTGCGCCAGGCGCGCGCTAATCTCGCTGCTGTCGTCATGGCAGGTCGCAAACAGATGCAGTTGCAAGATCGGCTGACGCCGCTGCAGCGCTTCGAATAATGCCACCGTCAGCACGCCGGTGGGATGCGCACCAGACCCATTGGAGACGAAGCCGATCCGCAACGCGTCCTGGCGGCGCACGGCGCACGGCGGCAGCGGGCGCAACATCGAAGCGATCGCCTGCGCGCGCGTCCGTGCACACGCCAGTTGGTCGGCAGCACTGGCATCCCCGCTCAAAAAGGCGAATGGCTCCACCGCAGCACGCACCTGCGCAGCAAGTGCATCCAGCTCACGCCAATCGCATAGGCGGCGTCGCCAGTTGAGCAATTGCGCGGTGATATCCGGCTCGTCGGGCAGCAACTGATGCGCGCGCGTAGACGCGGCCGCTGCAGCTTCGGCGTGCCCGGCATCTTCCAATACATGCCCAAGCCACAACGCGATGCCTGGGTGTTGCGGCACCAGGTCCGATGCTTATTGCAACAACAACGCTGCCTCGGCATGCCACTGCTGCGATCAGCGCGCCCGACCAAGCCGCGCCACCGCTTCCGGATGACCGGAATGCACTGCACGCGCGCGTTGCACTTCGGCTTCGCCGGCAGCGACCGCGCCACGCCGAGTTCGGCGTCGGCCAGTATCAGCCATGCGATGAAATCGCCGGGCTGGCGTCGCACCGCCTCGCGCAGCTGCACCAGCTCGCGCGGGACGTCCGCAGTCACGGGCTGTCGCTCAACCGCGCCAGTTCGTCGGCCTGATGTTCGTGCAGTAAACGTGCGATCAGTGCATCCAGATCGCCTTCGATGATGTTGGGCAGGTCGTACAACGTGAGGCCTTCCACGCGGTGGTCGGTGATGCGGCCCTGCGGGAAGCTATAGGTGCGGATGCGTTGACTGCGGTCTCCGCTGCCTACCTGCAATTTGCGCGTCTGCGCTTCGGCGGCGGCCGCCTTGCTGCGTTCGGCTTCCACCAATTGCGCCTTCAGCCGCTTCATCGCCTTGTCGCGATTGGCGTGCTGGCTGCGCTCGGTCTGGCATTCCACCACCACACCGCTGGGCACGTGGGTAATGCGGATCGCCGATTCGGTCTTGTTGACGTGCTGGCCGCCGGCGCCGGACGAGCGGAACGTGTCCACCTTCAGATCGGCCGGATTGATCACGATCTCTTCCACGTCGTCGGCTTCGGGAATGATCGCCACTGTCGCCGCCGAGGTATGGATACGGCCCTGCGATTCGGTCGCCGGCACGCGCTGCACGCGGTGGGTGCCGGATTCGAACTTCAGCCGCGAATACGCGCCGCGCCCGACCACCCGTGCCACCACTTCCTTGTAGCCGCCGTGCTCGCCGGGGCTGTCGGATTCGATTTCCACCTTCCAGCCCTGGCGCTCGGCATAGCGTGCGTACATGCGGAACAGGTCGCCGGCAAAAATCGCCGCTTCGTCGCCCCCGGTGCCGGCGCGCACTTCCAGAAACACATTTCCTTCGTCGCGTGGGTCGCGCGGCACCAACAGCAGTGCCAGCTGCGCGTCCAGTGCGTCCAGGCGCGCCTGTGCGGCAGCGATTTCTTCTTCTGACAGCTCGCGCATTTCCGGATCGTTACGCATGGCGTCGGCCGCGCTCAGATCGGCCTTGGCGCGCGCTTCTGCTTCCATCGTCAGTGCCACCGGCTCCAGCTGCGACAGTTCGCGCGACAGCGTGCGGAACTTGTCGTTGTTGCTCACCACCTCGGGGTCGGAGAGCAGGTGCTGCAGTTCTTCGCGGCGCTCGGCCAGCGCTTCGAGCTTACGGCGCAGGGTCGGCGTCATCAGTCCTCACGATCGGGGTAGGTACAGGGGGATGTTGGTAACCGGGTTTTTCCGGAAACAGCCGCTCCGCCGCGCTGGTCAGTTCCAGGTCGTTGTTGAGCGCCGCATCGCGCAACGCGGCGGTCGGCGGATGCAGCAAGCGGTTGGTCAGCGCATGCGCCAGTTGTTCCAACACTTCGTCGGCCGGCTTGCCGTTGTGCAACTGCTGGCGCGCCTTGGCCAGCAATTCGTCGCGGGTGCTGTCGCCGAACGCGCGCAGCCGTTTGAGCGGGGCTTGGCGCGCGGTGGCTTGCACCGTTTCGACATAGCGCGCCACTTGTAGATCGATGATCGCTTCGGCCTGGTCGGCGGCTTCGCGCCGGCTGCGGCGGTTGTCTTCGACCGCACGTTCCAGATCGTCCACCGTGTACAGGTAGGCATCGCTCAGCTCGGCCACCGAGGCCTCGATATCGCGCGGTACCGCCAGGTCGAACAACAGCATCGGCTTGCGCTTGCGCGCGCGCAGTGCCTGTTCCACCTGCACCCGCGTGACGATCGGCTCGCGCGCAGCAGTTGCCGAAAACACCACGTCGGCCTCGGCCAGATGGCGGTCCAGATCGGTCAGCGGCAAGGCATAGCCACCGTGCTGGCTGGCCAGCGTCTGCGCATGCGCCAGGGTGCGATTGGCGATCAGCAGCCGGCGCACACGTCCGTCGCTCAGATGCTTGGCGGCCAGTTCGATGGTCTCGCCGGCGCCGATCAGCAGCACCGTGGATTCGTTGAGGCGGGTGAACGATTCCTGCGCCAGCCTTACTGCGGTGGAGGCTACGGACACCGGATTGGCACCGACCCGGGTGTCGGTGCGCGCGCGCTTGGCCACCGAGAAGGTCTGCTGGAACAACCGGTCCAACCCGCTGCCCAGCGCACCGTGCGCAAGCGCCACCGCCCAGGCGTCCTTTACCTGACCCAGAATCTGCGGCTCGCCCAGCACCATCGAATCCAGCCCAGTGGCGACACGGAACAGATGGCGCACCGCCTCGGCTTCCTGGTGTTGATACAGATAACCGCTCAAGCCGGGCGCATGCGTCTCCAGCCAGGTCACCAGGCTGTGCGGGTCGTCGGCCATCGCGTACAGCTCGGTGCGATTGCAGGTGGACAGCAACGCGGCCTCGCGCACCTGCGGCAACGCGCGCAAGGATTCGAGCGCGCGCGGCAACGCGTCACCTGCAAACGCTGCGCGTTCGCGCAGGTCCACAGGTGCGGTCTGGTGATTCAGTCCGAGCACCCACAACGTCATTGTTCAGTTGCTTGCGATAAGCTGGCGGCAATTCAGGGCCCCATTTTACGGCCCGGTTGCCCCCGATGCCCGTACCGATTCGCATCCTGAGTGTTCTTTTGCTGGCAGCAGTCTCCGCCAGCGCCATTGCAGCACCCAAGAAAGCACCGCCCGCTCCGCCCCCCAGCAGCGCCGGCACCACTTCGCTGGAACCCGTACTCGCCGGTGAATTCGCCTTGCAGGCCGGCCAGTTGGACGATGCCGCGCGTGCGTATCTGGACGCGGCCAAGGCCGAAGCCGGCGACGCCGGGCTGGCCGAACGTGCCGCCCGCATCGCCATGCTGGCTAACGACGATGCCCGGGCCATCGAAGCCCTGGCGCTGTGGCGCGCCCGCGCGCCATCGTCGATGGCCATGCGCAGCACCGAAGCCTCGCTGGCGCTGCGTCGTCACGACTTGCGCACCGCACGCCGCGATCTGCTCGGCCTGCTCAAGGAGCCCGACCCGCGCGGCTGGCGCTTCGCGCTGATCGCACTTGCCAACGGCTGGCGCGAGCCGGAAGCCTCGGCCGACGCGCTTGAAGACCTGGTCAAGGCCGGTGCCATTCCCAATCAGATCGAGGCCTGGCAGGAATTCGGCCGGCTCGCCCTGCGCATGGAGCGCCCGGCGCTGGCCAAGCGCATCGTCGACGAAGTGGTGCGCCGCTTCCCCGAAGAGCCGCGTGTGGCCTTGTTGCACGCCACCCAGCTGCAGCAGGAAGGCAAAAACGACGAAGCGCTTGCGCTGCTGAAGAATGTCGAGGCGCAGGCGGTGAACGACTCCGAGCTGCGCGGCGCGCTGGCATTCGCCTACGACGCCATGGGCCAGACCAAAGCGGCTGCGCGGGTGCTGTCGACCGGGCCGCAGGACACCCAGACCTACGGGCTGCGTGCGTCCATGCTTGCCAAGGAAAAAGACCGCACCTCGCTAGAAGCGCTCTACGGTGAGCTCAAGAGCAAAGCCACCAAGCCTGACCCGGACCGCCGCCTGCTGCTCGGCAAGATCGCCGAGTTCCTTAAGCGTTATGACGAAGCGGTGGAGTGGTATCGCGGCGTGCCCGGCGGCCCGCAGCTGAGCGAAGCGCGCTTGCGCGCGGCCAGCGCGCTGTACGAACTGGGTCGCAAGCCCGAGGCGCTCGCCGAGGCCCGTGCGTTGCAGGGCGACGTCAGCGCCGACGACGATGCGCGTCGCGATGCCTACGTCCTCGAAGCCGAGCTGCATCAACGTGCCGGCGACGCCCCGGGCGAACTGGATGCCTTCGAACGTGGCCTGGCCGCGTATCCGGACGACGGCGCGCTGCTCTACGCTCGCGGCCTGGCTTGGGAACGCCGCGACGACGTCCCGCGCGCCGAGGCCGATCTGCGCAAGATTCTGGTCGCCGAGCCGGAAAATGTCGGTGCGCTCAACGCGTTGGGCTACACCCTGGCCGACCGCACCAGCCGCTACAAGGAAGCGCTGGCGCTGATCGACCGCGCCCGCACCGCCGACCCGGACAACCCGGCCATCGTCGACAGCTACGGCTGGGTGCTGTACCGCATGGGTCGCCTAAAGGAAGCACTCGTGCAGCTGCGCCGCGCCTGGGCGCTGGTCAAGGATCCTGAAATCGCCGCGCATGTCGGCGAAGTGCTGTGGGTCAGCGGCAACCAGGACGAAGCACGCCGTTATTTCGAAGAAGCGCGCCGTATCGATCCCGACAACCGCGCGCTGCAACGCGCTGTGAAAAAGCTCGGGCTATGAGCAGTGGTGTACGCCGGGTACTGGCCCTGAGCGGGCTGGTGCTTGCAGGCTTGTCCGGCTGCGTCAGCGTGCCGCGCGGGCAGGGCAGTGGCGCGGCCGTGGTCGATCAGGTCTCCGCTAGCGCCCGTCAGGCCGAAGCCAAGCGTCAGGCCTGGCTGCAGGCGCATCCGAACTGGTCCTTTCAGGGCCGGGTTGCAATCAGCAAGCACCGTAACGGCGGCAGCGGTCGCATCGACTGGCAGCAGGACGGCCCGCGCTATCGCGTGCAACTCAGCGCACCGGTGACCCGGCAGAGCTGGGTGCTTACCGGCGATACCACCACCGGCGCCGGGCGCCTGGAAGGCTTGGAAGGCGGCCCGCGCAGCGGCGCCGACGCCGAGCAGGTGCTGCTGGAAGCGACCGGTTGGACCATCCCGGTCAACCAGATGCCCGACTGGGTACGCGCATTGCGAATCGCCGATGCTGGCGCCGAGCGCGTGGATCTGGACGCCACCGGTCGCCCACGCACCGTGCAGCAGGACGGCTGGACCATCGATTTTCTCGCTTGGGCGCCGGCCAGCGATGGCCAGCCCGAGCTGCCGCAGCGCATCGAAGCCCGCAACGGCGATGCCAAGGTGCGCCTGCTGGTCGACCAATGGACGGTGTCGCCCTGATGTCAGCTTCGGAGGCGGGCTGGTCGTCGTGGTCTGCGCCGGCCAAGCTCAATCTGTTTTTGCAGATCGTCGGGCGCCGTGCCGATAGCTATCACCTGTTGCAAACGGTGTTCCGGCTGCTGGACTGGGGGGACACCATTCATCTTTGTTTGCGCAGCGACGGCCTGATCCAGCGCATTGGCGACAGTCTGCCCGGTGTGGCCGAGGACGATGACCTGGTGACCCGCGCAGCGCGCCTGCTGCAATCCAACGCCGGCGCGCAGGCCGGCGCCAACATCCGGGTCGACAAACGCATCCCCGCTGGCGGTGGTTTCGGTGGCGGTTCGTCGGACGCAGCCACCGTGCTGGTGGCGCTCAATGCCTTGTGGGGCCTGGGTTTGCCGGTCGATGCGCTGGCCGAATTGGGCCTGCAGCTGGGCGCCGATGTGCCGGTGTTCGTGCGCGGCCATAACGCCTGGGCCGAAGGCATAGGCGAACAACTGACCCCGATCAGCCTCCCGCCAGCATCCTATGTGCTGGTCGATCCGGGCATTCACGTCCCCACATCTGGTTTATTTCAATCACAGGAATTGACGCGGGATGCTGCGCCCGTGAAAATATCGGACTTCGCTTCGGGTTCTGTGCTGGGCAATGCGTTCGAGCCGGTCCTACGGCGCCGTGAGCCCGCCATCGAGGCAGTGTTCCAGGCGCTTTCCAGGATCGGGACGCCGCGTTTGACCGGGTCAGGGAGCGGTTGTTTCGTCGAATTCGCCACGCGCGCTGCTGCAGAGCAGGCATTGGCGCAGTCGCCGGACAACCTGAGGGCGTGGGTCGTGGAAGGTGCAGCGCACTCGCCATTGCTCGACGAACTGGACGCGAGACAAGTTTGATGCAGGGGCGTCGCCAAGAGGCCCAAGGCACCAGGTTTTGATCCTGGCATTCGTAGGTTCGAATCCTACCGCCCCTGCCAGTTTTTCATGCAGATCTGCAGATGCAGGTCCCTCTGTAAGAGCCCGCACATCCATGTGCGGGGATTCAAAGAATTAGCCCGGCGTGGTTCGGTGCTGCTGTCCCGCTCTGGCACTGAGCCGCACGCGCTTTGCCGCCGCCCGAGAGATCTCATGCAAGACCAACGTAATCTGCTGGTGTTCTCCGGCAATGCCAACAAGCCGCTTGCCAAGAGCATCTGCAAGGAGCTCGGCGTCCGCATGGGCAAGGCGCTGGTCACGCGCTTTTCCGATGGC
The DNA here is from genome assembly GCF_002940065.1 of Xanthomonas populi. Taxonomy (GTDB): domain Bacteria; phylum Pseudomonadota; class Gammaproteobacteria; order Xanthomonadales; family Xanthomonadaceae; genus Xanthomonas; species Xanthomonas populi. The sequence goes on along the minus strand of NZ_MDEJ01000124.1, from coordinate 3,550 downwards.
GAAGTGCAGGTCGAAATCGAAGAGAGCGTTCGCCGGCAGGAAGTGTTCGTCATCCAGCCGACCTGCGCGCCGAGCGCCGAAAACCTGATGGAACTGCTGGTGCTGATCGACGCGCTCAAGCGCGCCAGCGCTGCCTCCGTCACTGCAGTGATCCCGTATTTCGGTTATTCGCGTCAGGACCGCCGCATGCGTTCTTCGCGCGTGCCGATCACCGCCAAGGTCGCCGCCAAGATGATCTGCGCGATGGAGGCCGACCGTGTGTTGACGGTCGATCTGCACGCCGACCAGATCCAGGGCTTTTTCGATGTACCGGTCGACAACGTCTACGCCTCGCCGCTGCTGCTGGCCGACATCTGGCGCGCTTACGGCACCGATAACCTGATCGTGGTGTCGCCGGACGTGGGTGGTGTGGTGCGCGCGCGCGCCGTTGCCAAGCGTCTGGACGATGCGGACCTGGCCATCATCGACAAGCGCCGCCCGCGCGCCAATGTCGCCACGGTGATGAACATCATCGGCGACGTGCAGGGCAAAACCTGTGTGCTGGTCGACGATCTGGTCGATACTGCAGGCACCTTGTGCGCCGCTGCCGCAGCGCTGAAGCAGCGCGGCGCGCTCAAGGTGGTGGCCTACATCACCCACCCGGTGCTGTCCGGCCCAGCGGTTGACAACATCAACAATTCGCAGCTCGACGAGCTGGTGGTCACCGACACCATTCCGTTGAACGAAGCCGCGCGCACCTGCGCCAAGATCCGTCAGCTGAGCGTGGCGGAACTGCTTGCCGAGACCATTCGCCGCATCGCCTTCGGCGAGTCGGTCAGCTCGCTCTACGTCGACTGATTCCGCATTCGGCGCCCGGATTTCGGGCCGCTGCAATCCGTCTCACCTGGTCGCGGGTGAGACGCTTCATCGCCGCGAGGCGATATTCCAAACCAGGTAGTGAAATCCAATGGCAAAGACACATGAAATCAAGGTCGAGCGCCGCGCGAACGAGGGGAAGGGTGCGAGCCGCCGCCTACGTCACGCTGGCGTCATTCCGGCCATCGTTTACGGTGGCGAACTCGCGCCTGTCAGCATCCAGCTCAACCACGAGCAGATTTGGCTTGCCCAGCAGAACGAGTGGTTCTACTCGTCGATCCTCGACCTGAACCTCAATGGCGACGTGCAGCAGGTGCTGCTGCGTGACATGCAGCGCCATCCGTTCAAGCAGCTGATCATCCACATCGACTTCCAGCGCGTCAGCGCCAACGAGAAGCTCAGCGCCGCTGTGCCGCTGCACTTCATCAACGAAGCAACCTCGCCTGCCGGTAAGTCTAGCGAAGTGGTCGTCACCCACGAACTCAACGAAGTCCAGGTCGTCTGCCTGCCGAAGGATCTGCCGGAGTTCATCGAAGTGGACCTCGGTGCGCTGGAAGTGGGCAACGTGATCCATCTGTCCGAGATCACCCTGCCGGCCGGCGTGGAAATTCCGGAGCTGAAGCTAGGCAAGGAACACGACGTGGCAGTGGTTGCTGCCAAGCACGTGCGCATCGAAGAAGACGCTGCAGGTGAAGAGGCCATCGAAGGCGCCGAGCCCAAGTAATCCGTTGGCCGATCCCTCGCACGGCGCGGGATCGGCTGCGGTGACTGGCATGTCTGCACTCCGCCTGATGGTCGGGCTCGGGAATCCCGGTCCGGAACACGCGCAAACCCGGCACAACGCCGGGTTTCGTTTCGTCGATTCCCTTGTCGAGCGCCATGCCGCACGTTGGGGGCTGGATGCCAAGTTGTTCGGCGAGACCGCCAAGGTCGAGATCGCAGGTCAACCGGTCTGGCTGCTCAAGCCGGCCACCTTCATGAATCTCAGCGGCAAATCGATCACCGCCGCGTTGCGGTTCTGGAAGATCGAGCCGGAACAGTTGCTCGTTGCCCACGACGAACTGGATCTGGCGCCGGGTACCGCGCGGCTCAAGTTCGACGGCGGCCACGGCGGCCAGAACGGCCTGCGCGATACCATTCGCCTGCTGGGGCACGGCAAATTTCACCGCTTGCGCGTCGGCATCGGTCATCCCGGTCACAAGGATCGCGTGGTGCCATGGGTGCTGGGACGGGCGGGGCGCGACGACGATGCAGCGATCGGCGCGGCAGTGGAGGCGGCCATCGATGTGTTGCCGCTGGCAATGGAGGGTAATTTCAACGAGGCAATGAAGCGCCTGCATACGGGAAAATAGAGAATGGGGAATCGGGAATTAGGAGCAGCGCTGCTCTTGCCATTCTCGATTCCCGATTCTCCATTCACTGGAAAACCTATGGGTATCAAATGCGGCATCGTCGGCCTGCCCAACGTCGGCAAGTCGACCCTGTTCAATGCGCTGACCAAGGCGGGCATCGCTGCGGCCAATTTTCCGTTCTGCACCATCGAGCCGAATGTCGGCATCGTGCCGGTGCCGGATCTGCGCCTCAATCAGCTGGCTGAGATCGTCAAGCCGCAGAAGTTGATTCCGACGGCGGTCGAGTTCGTCGATATCGCCGGCCTGGTGGCTGGCGCAGCAAGCGGCGAAGGTCTGGGCAACAAGTTCCTGGCGCACATCCGCGAAGTTGATGCGATCACCCACGTGGTGCGTTGCTTCGAGAACGACGACGTCATTCATGTGAACAACAAGGTCGACCCGATCGCCGATATCGAAACCATCGATACCGAGCTGGCATTGGCCGATCTGGATAGCGTGGAAAAAGCGCTCAACCGTGCCGAGCGCAGTGCCAAGGGTGGCGACAAGGACGCAGCGGCACGCAAGCCGGTGCTGGCCAAATTGCAGGCCGCGCTGGCCGATGGCAAAGCCGGGCGCGCAGCCGGGCTGGGCGAAGAAGAAAGAGCGCTGGTACGCGATCTGTTCCTGCTCACGCTCAAGCCGGTGCTGTATATCGCCAACGTGCTAGAGGACGGGTTCGAGAACAATCCGCACCTGGATGCAGTGCGTGCGCATGCAGTGACCGAAGGTGCCGAAGTGGTGCCAGTCTCTGCAGCGATCGAAGAAGAACTGTCGCAGCTGGACGACGAAGATCGCGACACTTTCCTGGCAGACCTGGGCCTGGCCGAGCCGGGCTTGAATCGCGTTATTCGCGCAGCCTACAAGTTGCTTGGCCTGCAGACCTACTTCACCGCTGGCGTCAAGGAAGTGCGCGCGTGGACGGTCAAGTCCGGCTCCACCGCGCCACAGGCGGCAGCGGTGATCCATACCGATTTCGAGAAGGGTTTCATTCGCGCCGAGACGATCGGCTTTGACGACTTCATCAAGTACCGCGGCGAATCCGGTGCGCGCGATGCGGGGCGTCTGCGTCTGGAGGGCAAGGAATACCGTGTGCAGGAAGGCGATGTGCTGCACTTCCGTTTCAACGTCTGAGGATTTTTCCTGAGCTCAGGAGCGTTCAGTAGAACTCAGTGGACTGGGCAGGCCATTAAAAATCGACGGCTTGCAAAAAATACGGTCTGTTAAGGAACCTCTGAACAACGTCCCAGATGCGCGACACTACACAGCTACGTTGAGGAGTGATCCATGCAACTGACGTTTGGTGA
>NZ_MDEJ01000123.1 GCF_002940065.1 Xanthomonas populi | reverse complement strand
AAGGTATGGTCATCATCCAGTGCGTGTCACCACGGCTACGACTTGGTTGTTCGAGGTGCCCTTAAGTGAACAGCATTACGTTTCTCGCGGGCCTTTTGCGTTTTCGCCATGTGCCGAAGGCGCCGCTATGGCGTTGGGTAGCGTTGCGCAGCGACGCACACATAGTCGGCCAGCGGCATCTCCCCCAAGCTGGCGCGCCCCACATCCACCTGGTTTGGATCCTCAATGGGCTTTGGCACCCAGTGGCACTGCTGTGCGATCAATTGACCGCCATAGCGCTGCGGTTTGCTGGTGCCGACGGGGACGCGATCGGTCAACAACACCAGCAAGTGCGCCGATATCTCGCCACGCGCAACGTGTTGCGCAAGCGTGCTCAGCACCCGCTCCTGGAAGGCCGGATCAGCATCGGCATGCTGCAGGAGGCGGCGACACCGTCGTCGCGCCCCACCTGGGCCGCGCTCGGCAGGCGATTGTGCTCGGCGACGATGCGCCGGATCTGCGGCAGATGCGCAGCGTCTACCGCGACCATCCTGCTCACCGCCGCCTGCGACCAATCACCGTTGCGAACCTGCTGATCGACGCGTTCCATCTCCAGCAAACATGCGCGCAACTCCGGGACACTGGGTGCGGCGATTGCCGATGCCTGCGCAGCCTCGGCACGCGCTTTGGCCTGTTGTTGCGTGCGTACGAACGGTGCTGCATCCGGACACTGCACCAACCCCGCCGTCAATGCAGGATCCTCGCCCTCCTGCGCCTTTGCGGCGTGCAATGGGACGACACCGCATACCATCAACACTCCCAGCATTCCGTAGCGCATGCAGTGTCTCTCGGTGTGATCGGCTGCACTGCCTGAGATACCGTGCAGACCGTCCTAGCAGCATGTCCAAGCGACAACGGCACAAGGCGGGGCGTTGTCGGCAGCGCAGCGTGTGCGGCGCTTACTTCTTCTTCGGGATATACAGATCGGTGATGGTGCCGTCGTAGACCTCAGCCGCCATGCCGACCGATTCGCTCAGGGTCGGATGCGCGTGGATGGTGTGGCCGATGTCTTCGGCTTCAGCGCCCATCTCGATGGCAAGACCAATCTCGGCCAGCAGGTCACCGGCATGCACGCCCACGATGGCACCACCGATCACGCGATGGGTCTCTTCGTCGAAGATCAGCTTGGTGAAGCCTTCGGTGCGGCCGATGCCGATCGCCCGGCCACTGGCGGCCCACGGGAACTTGGCCACGCCGACCTTCAGGCCCTTGGCCTTGGCCTCGGTCTCGGTGACGCCGACCCAGGCGATTTCCGGGTCAGTGTAGGCCACCGACGGAATGACCCGCGCCACCCATTCCTTTTTCTCGCCGGCAGCCACTTCGGCGGCCAGCTTGCCTTCGTGGGTGGCCTTATGCGCGAGCATCGGGTTGCCGACGATGTCGCCGATGGCGAAAATGTGCGGCACGTTGGTGCGCATCTGCCGATCGACCGGAATGAAACCGCGCTCGGTGATGCCGACGCCGGCCTTCTCGGCGCCGAGTTTCTTGCCATTGGGGGTGCGCCCCACTGCGACCAGCACGCGGTCGTAGGCAGTCGCTTCCAGGCCGGGCTTTTCGCCTTCGGTGGCCGCTTCGAACGACACCGTGATGCCGCTGGCATCGGACTTGACGTCAGTAGCCTTGGTCTTGAGATGGACGTCCACGCCCTGTTTTTTCAGGCGATCGGCCAGCGGCTTGACCAAGTCCTTGTCGGCGCCCGGCATCAGCTGGTCCATGAACTCGACCACGGTGACCTTGCTGCCGAGCGCGCTGTACACCGTGGCCATTTCCAGGCCGATGATGCCGCCGCCGACCACCAGCAGGGTGTTGGGAATGTCGTGCAATTCCAGCGCGTCGGTGGAGTCCATCACGCGCTTGTCGCCCCACGGGAAGTTGGGCAGCTTCACTGCCTGCGAACCGGCGGCGATGATGCAATGCTCGAAGCGCAGCAGCTGGGTCTTGCCATCGTCGCCGACGATCTCCAACTCGTTGGGCGAGACGAAGCTGGCTACACCGGTGACGGTGCGCACCTTGCGCTGCTTGGCCATGCTGGTCAGCCCACCGGTGAGCTTGCCGACCACTTTTTCCTTGTACTCGCGCAGCTTGTCCAATGTGATCTTGGGCTGGCCGAAGTCCACGCCGAAATCGCCGGCGTGCGCCACTTGGTCGATCACTGCGGCGGCATGCAGCAGCGCCTTGGACGGAATGCAGCCAACGTTGAGGCAGACCCCGCCGAGACTGGCGTAGCGCTCGATCAGCACCGTGTCCAGGCCCAGATCGGCGGCGCGGAAGGCGGCCGTGTAGCCGCCAGGGCCGGCGCCGAGCACCACCATCTTGCATTCGATATCGGCCGGCTTGCCACTGGCCAGCGCCGGCTTGGACGGCGCCGGTTCGGCCGGGGCCCGATGCGACGGCGTCACCGGCGGCTTACGGCGCGGCGCGTCGGCCGGTGCTGCAGCAGCCGGTGCGGCGCGCTCGCCTTCGGTTTCAAGCAGCAGCACGAGCGCACCTTCGGAGAGGTTGTCGCCGACCTTGATCTTGAGCTCCTTGACGACACCGGCGGCCGAGCACGGCACTTCCAGCGTGGCCTTGTCCGACTCCAGCGTTACCAGGCCCTGATCCTTGACCACGCTGTCGCCGACGGCGACCAGCACTTCGATGACGGGGACATCGCTGTAATCGCCGATGTCGGGAACCTTGATTTCAATGACCGCCATTTGCTTCTCCTGTGGCTCAACCGGCCGTGCCGGCAAGCGTCTGCTGGAGTTCATCCAGCGACGATTCGATTTGGGTCCAGCGCTTGTCGCGCTTGTTTTCCTTGCCTATGCTGGCTTCGATAAGCAACGCGGCCTGCTGCACCAGCAACCCGCCGGCACCGCAGCTTGGAGCCGCGCCGCTGTAGCGCACGCCATCGACCTGAAACGACAGCACCTCGCCTTCGCTCACCGGCGCGGTGCGACCGGCCGGTGCAAGCTGGGTCAATGCGGCGGTGCAGTTGCTGACCAGGCGTTTTGCCAACGCTGCCGGAATCGGAATTTCCACCGTTTCCGGGGTCTGCTCGGGGCGGAACTGCACGCTGCCGCGATCGCTCTGGCTGACCCAGCTGTAGACGCGCTCGTCGGCGCGGCTGTGGCGCAGGGTCCAGTCGGCGCCATCCTTGCCCGGCAGCAGCGACACGCCGCTTTCAACACCGCGTGTGGGCAGCATCAGCAACGACAGGCTCGGCTTGCCGCCGGCGTCAAGCAACGTGGTTACCGCGGTACCGTAGTTGCCCACCGCCGGTGGCCAACCGCTCCCGAGCGTGCTCTCGCACTGGCGTGCTGCCGCAGATGTCCACGGCAGCACGCCCAGCAGGGCGATCGTCAGCAACGCCGCTCTCACAGCAGGACGCGTCGCATGTCGGCCAGCACTTGGCTGAGGTAGGTGGTGAAGCGTGCAGCCAGCGCGCCGTCGATGACGCGGTGGTCGTAGCTCAACGACAGCGGCAACAGCAGTTTGGGCGCGAACTCCTTGCCGTTCCACACCGGCTGGATCGCCGACTTGGACACGCCCAGGATCGCCACTTCCGGCGCATTGATGATCGGCGTGAACGCCGTACCACCGATGCCGCCGAGCGAGCTGATCGAAAAACACCCGCCGCTCATGTCGGCAGGGCCGAGCTTGCCGTCGCGCGCCTTCTTAGCCAGCTCGCCGCTTTCCTGGGCGATCTGCAGCACGCCCTTCTTGTCGACATCGCGGATCACCGGCACGACCAGGCCGTTCGGGGTATCTGCGGCAAAGCCGATGTTGATGTACTTCTTCAGCGTGAGCGTTTCGCCGGCCGCATCGAGCGAGGCGTTGAACTCGGGGAATTTCTTCAGACCCGCGGCGCTGGCCTTGACCAGGAAGGCGAGCATGGTCAGCTTGATGCCGGCCTTCTCGTTTTCCTTGTTCAGCGCTACACGTAGCGCTTCCAGGTCGGTAATGTCGGCCTGTTCGAACTGGGTGACATGCGGAATCATCGCCCAGTTGCGCGCCAGGTTGGCACCGGAAATCTTCTTGATGCGCGACAGCGGCTGGGTTTCAGTCTCGCCGAACTTGTTGAAATCCACCTTCGGCCAGGCGAGCAGATTCAGACCGTTGCCACCGCCGGACGGCGCAGCACCGGCTGCGGCGGGCGCGCCGCTGCTGAGTGCGGCCTTGACGAAGCGCTGCACGTCTTCGCGGGTGATGCGGCCGCCCTTTTCGCTACCCTTGAGCTGGTTCAGATCCACGCCCAGCTCGCGTGCGAACACGCGCACCACTGGGCTGGCGTAGGCCACCTTGGACGGCAGCACGCTGTCGGCGTCGAAGGTCACCGGCGGGCTGCTCGGGTGACCGGCCGACGGCTGCCCCCCCTGCGAGGCGCCACCGTAGCGCGCGCCCTGCACCTGCGCGATCTCGCGCTGGGCCAGCTTTTCCGGCACCGCAGACACGGCGACCGGCTCGACCTTGTCTGCGGTTTCGGCGGTGTGGGTAGTGGGCTTGGCCTGGGGCTGCGCCGCACCTGCGCCACCAACGCTGGCCGCAATGATCGCGACCACGTTGCCCTGCGAGAGCAAGTCGCCGACCTTGACCTTGAGTTCGTTGACCACACCGGCAACCGATGAGGGCACTTCCATCGTGGCCTTGTCCGATTCCAGCGTGACCAGACTCTGGTCCTTGGCGACGGTATCACCGACCGCGACCAGCACTTCGATCACCGGGATGTCGGTGTAATCGCCGATATCGGGCACAAGCGCTTCGATCAGGCCGCCTTCCGAGGATGCGGCAGCCGCGGCCGGCTCAGCCTTGGCAGCTGGCGCTGGGGCAGCGGCGGGCGCGGCCCTGGCCGGGGATGCAGGCGCTGCAGCGGGGGCAGGTGCGGCGGCGGTTTCAGCGCCGGCGTCGGCCACTTCGATCAGCGCCACCAGTGCGCCCTGCGACAGCGAATCACCAACCTTAACCTTGATCTCCTTGACCACGCCGGACATCGACGAGGGCACTTCCATCGTGGCCTTGTCCGATTCCAGCGTGACCAGGCTCTGGTCCTTGCTGACCGTATCGCCGACCGACACCAGCACCTCGATTACCGGGACATCGCTGTAGTCACCGATATCGGGGACAAGTGCTTCCTTGATTGCGGCCATACGGGCGAACTCCGGCAACAGAATGGGAAACCCCTATTGTGGCCGGCTGCGGGCGCAGCGCCAACCATTGCCGTGGAAAAAAGTCACGCGCCGGGTGGGATGCAGCATTTGCACACGCACGCGCGGGGCCATTTCGAGGCGCGTCGATCGAGGCGCAACAGTTGCAGTGGCTCGCCCGAGGGCAAACGATACGCTAGCGCATTGTCCAACCCGTCGAGCGCTTCGACCCGCTCGCACAACTGCTACGCGCGTGGCCGCAATGTGCGCGCTTGCGGCTCGATCAATCGCTCGATGCGCTTTTCCACGCCATCCAGCGACCGCAGTTGCACATCGTTTCCGGTCAGTGCGACTGCACCGCACCGGCGGCGACATCGCAGATCAGTTGAGGCATCAGATCGGCCACCATGGCGCCGATGTCGTCGTCGATATCGATCGAGGTGAGCTGGCTTTGGCCAACGCTCTGCTTCAAGCGCGCATCGATCTTCTCGCGCACACCTGCCATTTTGAGTACGCGTCGCCTCCGGAGTGCGGCTGAAACCGGCTGCCACTTCGTCCAGCGCCTTGATGGCGATATCGGCTGCCTCACTCCCGACGTCCTGCGCCAGCGGCACCACGTCGCAGGGTCTGCCGTTCGAACTGGATCAACCGCTCGCGCTCGTCCGCGCCCAGCGCGACCCAGCGGTCGTCGACGAACAACGCGCCCTAGCGCATCACCAAGCGCTGCGCCGTGCCCGATTCGCGGATCAGGATCGGGCTGCGCGGGTTGAGCGTGAGGTCGTAGTCGCTGTCGACCTCGCAGTGCAGGTCGTCGGCCAATGCCGCGTCCACGACGCCGAAGATGCCTGCAAGCAGACCCATCGCCATCGTCAATCGGTGTTTGCTTGTGATCTCGCCGCTCCGTTGTACGCTTGCTTCACCATGCCCGCGTGCGCCGCGTGCCTGCCTGAGCCGGACGCTGGCATGACTTATGGCCGAGGGCTGTGGCGTCGCCAACAAAGCAGGCGCTGCAGTGGGTACACGCGTTGGCGCAACCCGCCACAACGCGTGCACATCGCTCCAACGCACTATGCGCCTCGCTTCTGTCTTCGCTCATGCGCCTGTCTTCGATCATCGGTTCGATGCGTGCCTAGCCGCCGTCACTAATCCAACGCTTCGCGCAACGGCTGCCAGGCGGCGCGCAAGCGCTGCAACGACCACGCCGCGTTGGCAGGGCTGGTGGACGGCAACGCCCAGACCGGCACCGCCTGCAACTGCATGGGCAACAGTGACTGCAGATGCCGACGCCATGCTTGTGCCGCGGCTGCACCATTGCAGGCCACTGCGCGCAGCTGGGGCAGCCTTGCCAGGCGCGCTGCCAGCGGGTTGACCACGATGCTGCTGGCGACGATAGCCGTATCCAGGCTGCCGCGCCGCTCGCATTGGCCGATCACATCCCACAAGCCGACGCCGCATTGCGCCAACGCATCCAGGCGTTGGGCATACGCAGCGCGCGCATCGATCTGCAACAACGCCTGCATCAATGGCCAGAAACGGTTGCGCGGATGTGCGTAGTACATCGCTGCGTCCAACGAGGCGTTGCCAGGCATCGAGCCGAGCACCAACACACGGCAATCGTCAGAAATATGCGCTGGCAAGCCTTGCAACACCTCGTTTTTCGTCACAGCGATCGCATCTGGGTGAATGTCTTTTTCAGCTTGCATGTTGCAACCACGGCCTTCTTCGGAACCTTGCTGAACAAACGAAATTTTAGCGAGCCACGGGTGGGCGTGGATTCAGATTTTCAGGAATAGCTTTGGCGCGGCCCACTCCGCGGGCCTAACAAGAACACGAGGAGAGCCCCAATGCGTTCCATTTCCATCCTGAGCCTGGCTGCCGTATCCGCGCTTGCGTTTGCGCCGTCTGCATTTGCACAAGACACCACCTACACCGGTGACACCTCCTCGGCTTCCACCAGCGCCGATAGCGCCTCTGGAAAGCATTGGGCAGTGGTCGGCGGTGTTGCCCTGATCAAGCCGAAGAACGATCCGGCTCCGGGCCTGGACGTCGATGGCGGCCCGGCACCTACGCTGAGCGCCAGCTACTACATCAACGACAACTGGGCCGTTGAAGTGTGGGGCGCAGCAGACAAGTTCAACCACCGCGTCAACGCCGATGGCGTGGGCAAGGTCGGTACCGTCGAGCAGCAGCCGATCGCCATCAGCGGCCAGTACCACTTCGGCCAGGCCGATAACGTGTTCCGTCCGTTCGTGGGCGTGGGCTACTACGAGTCGAACTTCAGCAACGAGAAGATCGACGCGGTGTCGGCCAGCGGCCAGCACGTGGGCCTGGACACCGCAAAGGGTGTCATCGGCACCGTCGGCGTGGACATGAACATCAACTCCACCTGGTTCGCCCGTGCCGACGCCCGCTACATGCGTTCGCGTCCGGAGCTACGTGTGGGCGGCCAGGGCACCGGCAGCGAACTGGAACTGGATCCGTGGACCGTTGGCTTCGGTGTCGGCGCGCGCTTCTAAGCACGTTCGAGCAAGCAAGGTGTCAGCCGAAGAAAAACGGGCCGCAAGGCCCGTTTTTTATGCGTGGAAATAGCGGCGCCCATCAATTTCGGAGCGCTGCCTCTCCCGCGCGACCTGCGTACGAGCGCTGTGGGTGATACGCGACACATGCTCCTGCGGTGCCAATGCACGTTCCCACGCCAGTGGCAGCAGTGCAGTGCCAACCGAGCATCCACAGCTGCTAGCTGCGGGCGCCAGCTCAACGCCAGTAAACGCTGCCGCGCAGGCGCGCGCCGCGCCAGCGCCACCACAGCAAGGTGGCATAGGCCAGCGCATAACCGAGCAGCACGCCGGCTGCACCCAGCAGGCCGGCGTGACTGAGCCAGCCGTCGGTGGGCCAGGCGACGCCCTGCCAGTTGCTGCGCCAACCCTGCACCAAGCCGGCGATCACGCGCACCACCACCAGGCCGGTCAATGCCAATACCAGCCACAGATTGGGCCGATAGAACAGGCCTTGCTGAGTGCGTTCGAAGCGCGTCAGCCGCAACGCCAACACGCCCAAGGCCAGCCCGCAGGTCCAGCCGAATGCCGCATGGCTGATCGCACCGGGCCAGAACGCTGCGGCAATCAGCGCGAAAATAACAAACAACACGTTGGAGATCGCAGCCGAGACCAGATTGATCAGCAGCAGCCAGCAGCGCGCCTGCCGACGCGCAGTACCGATACGAAAGTGCTGTACCAGCGACAACGGAAACAGCACCGCGAACACCGCCAGAGCGATGATCACAGCCAGCGGAATGGCGAGGAGAAGTGGCATCAGATGCTCAGCTGCGGCGAACAGTGGCTGGCAAAACTTGACGCAAGCAGCCGTCAGCTAGGCGCAGGCGGCGCGGTCATCAACCACCGTGTGCACGTTGGACAGGCCGCGACGGGTCCCGATCGCAGCCGCCTGACGGCGGGCGCAGTCGTTTTGATGATCGCTCAGAGTGGTTAGCAAACGTAGCGAGTGGTCGGCAGGTGGGCGTGGACGGCGTACAGGAAACGCAGTGTACGCGTGGTACATGCCGATGCCGAGCACAGGCCGCGCCCGACTGCCGAATGCGCAGTAGTTTGATGACCGTTCTTAAAACGCCGGCAACACCGCGCCTTTGTACTTCTGCTCGATAAACGCCTTCACTTCCGGGCTGGTCAAGGCCTTGGCCAGTTTCTGCACGCGTGGGTCGTCCTTGTTGTCCGGGCGCGCCACCAGGAAGTTCACGTACGGCGAGTCCTTGCTCTCGATCGCCAGCGCGTCGCGGGTGGGATTGAGCCCGGCGTCGAGTGCGTAATTGGTGTTGATCAGCGCCAGATCGACCTGATCGAGCACACGCGGCAGCATCGCCGAATCGAGCTCGCGGAATTTCAGCTGCTTGGGGTTCTCCACGATATCGCGCTGACTGGACAAGGCATTGCCGGGATCTTTGAGTTTGATCACCCCGGCCTTGTCGAGCAGGATCAACGCGCGGCTGTTGTTGCTCGGGTCGTTGGGAATCAGCACATCCGCGCCGGTGGGTAGCTCGGCCAGCGTCTTGAACCTGCGCGAATACGCGCCGAACGGTTCGATGTGCACACCGATCACGGTCACAAGCTGGCTCTTGCGGTCGCGGTTGTAGGCGTCCAGATAGGGCTCGGTCTGGAAGTAATTGACGTCGATCTGCTTCTGCACCACCTGGTCGTTGGGCTGCACGTAGTCGTTGAACACGCGCACGTCCAGTTTGACGCCCTGCTTGGCCAGCAGCGGTTCGACCACCTCCAGGATTTCGGCATGCGGCACTGCCGTGGCGGCCACGGTGAGGGTGTCGCCGCCGCTGCTGCCATTGCCACCACAGGACGCCAACGCCAGCGTGGCCGCAGCCAGCAGGGAACGAAACGCAAATGTGCTCATGTCGGGATCCGTGGGAGGAGGAAGGCGGCGCTGCCGCAAGGAGTAAACCTAGCAGACCGCAGGTGCAGCGGCGATTCGTCAGCCTACTCAGCGCCGGCTGTAACGCGCCACCAGCCGGTCGCCCAGCATCTGCAGCAACTGCACCAACACCAGCAAGGCGATCACGGTGACAAGCGCGACATCCGAATGCGAGCGCAGATAGCCTTCGCGATACGCCACATCGCCCAGCCCGCCGGAACCGATCGCACCGCCCATCGCAGTGAAACCGATCAACGCGATAGTAGTGACGGTAGCGCCGGCAATCAGCCCCGGGCGCGCTTCGGGCAGCAACACCCGCAGCACCAGCTGCCAGGTGGTCGCCCCCATCGCCTGGCTGGCTTCGATGATCCCGCGATCCACCTCGCGCAAGGCGGTTTCCACCAGCCGTGCGTAGAACGGTGCGGCGCCGACCACCAGCGGCAGGATCGCGCCGCGCACGCCCAGCGAGGTGCCCATCAGCATCAGCGTGAGCGGAATCATCGCAATCATCAGGATGATGAAAGGCACCGAGCGCAGCAGATTGATCAGCGCCGCGAGCGCGCCGTACAGCACCGGGCGGCGGCGCAGTTGGGGCGCGCCGCACAGGAACAGCGCAACGCCCAGCGGCAGGCCGATCAACAACGTCAGTGGCAGCGCGCCGGCCAGCATCAACAAGGTGTCGAGCGTGGCCTGGCCGATGTCGCCCCACTTGCCGGCATCGAGATTGCGAAAGAACCCATCGGCAGTGGCAATCAACAGAGTCATACGCGCAGGTCCTCCACTTGCACACCGGCCGCAACGAAGCCTGCACGTGCCGCGTTATGGTCGCCGCCGGTCAGGGCGACGATGAGCTGGCCATACGGGGTGTCCTTGATGCGATCCACGCGCCCGGACAGGATGTTGTAGTCCACCCCGGTCTCGCGCGCGATGCGGCCTAGCACCGGCTCGTAGGTGCCGGTGCCCAGGAAGGTCAGCCGCACGATGTGCCCGCCAACGGCGGCAAAATCGCGATGCAGCTCGGTTTCGTCCAGGTGTTCGGCTTCGGAGACGAAGCGCCGCGTGGTGGCGTGCTGCGGATGCAGGAACACCTCAGTCACAGGACCGGTTTCGACCAGCTTGCCGGCGTCCAGCACCGCCACGCGGTCGCAGACGCGGCGGATCACCTCCATCTCGTGGGTGATCAGCACGATGGTCAGGCCGAGCTCTCGGTTGATCTGCGCCAGCAGTTGAAGCACCGAGGCGGTGGTCTGCGGGTCCAGCGCACTGGTGGCCTCGTCGCACAGCAGGATCTGCGGCCGGGTGGCCAGCGCGCGCGCAATGCCCACACGCTGCTTCTGCCCGCCGGACAACTGCGCCGGATACTTGGTGGTGTGCTGCTCCAGCCCCACCCGCGCCAGTAACTCGGCCACACGCGCATCGACCTCGGCGCGCGGGGTACCAGCCAGTTCCAGCGGAAACGCCACATTGCCGGCCACGGTGCGCGAGGACAGCAGATTGAAGTGCTGGAAGATCATGCCGATACGGCGGCGCAGCGTGCGCAGGCCATGGCTGTCCAGCGCGGTGACGTCTTCGTCGCCGATCAGCAGGCGCCCGCCGCTGGGTTCTTCCAGCCGGTTGATCAGCCGGATCAGCGTGGATTTGCCGGCGCCGGAATGACCGATGATGCCGAACACCTCGCCGGGGCCGATCCGCAGATCGAGTGGATGCAGTGCCACGATCTGACGACCGTCAACGGAATAAGACTTGTGCAGGCGCTGAAACTGGATCACCGCGCGTGGCCGATGGGAGGGGCGTGAAGCCTACCAGTCAATGTTTGCGGGCGATATTCCATTCGGTTCTAAGCCGAGAATGGAGTCGGAATCTGAGGGATCTTCACGTTTTCGATTTACGCATCAGAACCTTGCGTCATGAACCGATGGAAACGAGTGCGCGCTTGGTGCCGTCTTCAAAGTGACTAGGTGTTTGATCCCAGGTGTTGATGGTGCACTCTTTCCCCTCGAATGGAAGCAAGCACGATGGGCCAGGTTCTGCAGGGGAGCGCCACCACGACTGAGGCGATCCGTCGAGCG
>NZ_MDEJ01000122.1 GCF_002940065.1 Xanthomonas populi | reverse complement strand
TGGAGCGATTACGCACACTGCCCGAACACGTCTACAACCAGATGGTCATGGGCTGAAAAACGTGGGGATACCTCAGTGTCGGAGACCATTTTTGCCTTCCGGTCAGCGCGCCCGATGCGGCTTACCACATCCGCATCTTCACGCCACGCGCCGAGCTGCCGCTTGCCGGCCACCCCAGCATGGGTGCGGCATGGGCGGCGGCAACGCACGGGCTGGTCTCGTTCAAGCCGGATGGCCTTGTGCGCCAGCAATGCGCTGCGGGCGTGCTGCCGGTGCAGGTGATCGACAGGCACGGCGCACTGCTGGTGCGGCTGCGGGCACCGCGTGCGCGGGCTATCGGGACCGGAGATGTGCATGTTGCGGCATTACGCGAAGGGTGGTCTCAATACTCAGTGCAACACCTCGATCAATCGAATGCTTGCATCGCTCTGTGAGGGCCAGACTTGTAGATCATTGATTAAATTGCGGTTACGCGTTTAGGCGATGTGACAGAAACGCCGGTTTGCAGTGGATCAGTGTTGCACTTGGAACTTCAGTCGGCCAAGCCTGCGCAGGACTGCGCGTGGCCGACCACCCGGCAGCGCTCTGTAACAACGGCCCCAACTGGTGGCTAATGGAACTGGCCGATGCGCAAGCGGTGCGGCAGGCGCTGCCCGATCTGGCCGGGATTACCCGCCTCACACAGGCCAGCGCAGCCACCGGCCTGGCCATTTACGCGCACGAGACCGGCGGCGACGCGGATCTGGTGGTGCGCGCATTTTGCCCAGGCGACGGCATTCCGGAAGATATGGTGACCGGCAGCACCAACGCCTGGATCGCCGCACGCCTGCACGGCGAAGGTCGCTTGCCGGGCGAGGCATCGCGGTATGTCGCCTGCCAGGGCCGTGAGGTCGGCCGCGATGGGCACGTCCACATCGAGATCGATGACGAAGGCGAAGTGTGGATAGGAGGAACGAACAAGCAAGTGATCGAAGGTCGTATCGATTGGTAAGCTGCCGCGCCTTGCTATCAGAATAGTGCTCATGACCGCACGCCGCTTCCTGCAACTGGATGTGTTCTCCGCCCGGCCCGGCAGCGGCAATCCGCTGGCGGTGGTATTGGATGCCGACGGCCTGGACGATGCGGCGATGCAGGCGATCGCACGCTGGACCAAGCTGCCGGAAACCACCTTCGTGTTTCCCGCGTTGGATGCGCACAGCAGTTATCGGCTGCGCATGTTTTCGCCACAAAAAGAGGTGCCATTCGCAGGGCACCCCAGCGTTGGAACCGCGCATGCGGTGCTGGAAGCCGGCCTGGCCGCGCCAGACGATGGCGTGCTGATCCAGGACGGTATCGCCGGCCAGTTGCCGCTGCGCGTGGAACAGATCAACAATCATCGCAGCATCGCCATCCGCACCCCGCGCGCGCGCGTAGCCGAGCAGGTACAGGCCGACGACCCGCGTCTGCGCGATGCCTTGCGCAGTTGGCCACTCGGCGCCTTGGCGCCTGCGCTGATGGATGGCGGGCGCACCTGGTGGGTGGTGGAGCTGGCTAGCGAGGCCGCGCTGCGTGGTCTGCAACCGGATTGGGAGGCGATCGCCGCACTGGCCGAATCCACCGGCAGCATGGGCGTGTTTGCGTATGCCCGCGCCGCCGCGCCGGGCGCTTACGACCTGGCCGTACGCGCCTTCGTCGGCAACGGCCGCCGCTTCGAAGACGCTGCCTCCGGTGCGGCCAACGCGGTGCTCGCCGCATGGCTGGACAGCCGCCAGGCATTGCCGGGCAAGGCGCGGCGCTATGTGGTCAGCCAGGGCCGCGAGATCGGCTTCGATGCCTTGCTGGAATTGCGCATCGATGCCGAGGGTGATGCGTGGTCGGGCGGCCAGGTGCAGACAGTGATTCGCGGCACGCTTGATTGGGCGTAACACGTCATCGAACGTTGCCATGCGTCAACCGGTCCGTTACTGCTCACTGCTGATATCAAGCTGCAGCGACGTAATTTGAATCACCCGCTTTCCCCAACTGACGCATCGCATCGATCGATACGCAACTGCGACTGCGCATGCGCCTTGTGGCAGCGAACGATTCAGTGACCTGCACTCCAACAAAAAACGCTGCGGTCTCCCGCAGCATTTTCATTTGAAGCCATCGTGACCAACCAGATCAGTCAGGACGCACGTCAACGCGCACGCGGATGCGATCGCCAGGGTTGTAGTCGCTGCGCGTGTGATAAGTACGGCCGGCGTATTCGTAGGTCACATCGTAGCCCTCCACACGATCGCTCTCGCGACGGTAGGACACCGGTTCGCACACCCTGACGTTGCCCTGATAATTGCGATTATTGGCTTCGTAGATCGAGCGGCCTGCCGCCACGCCGGCCATGGTGCCGACCGCAGTACCGACCAATCGGCCATTGCCGCCGCCAACCTGGCTACCGAGCACCGCACCGGCGATACCGCCGATCACGCTGGCCACACCGCGATTGGAGACACCCGACTGGCCGTAGCTGCCGCCATCGCGATAGGCGCCATCGTTGCTGGTGTAGTAGCCGTTGGACGGACGGTTGTAGCAGCGTTCGCTGCTTCGCTCGTTATACGAATCGGTCACGATGATCGGGTCGACACGCACCACGCGCGCGTATTCGTAACGACCGTCCTCATACCCGCTGCGGCCGCCATCGCGGTAGCCGCTGTCATAGCGCTGCGCCGTTGCGTTACCCGCAACCGCCAGACCCAACACCAGAGCACCAAGCACAAGAGTTTTCATAGCGGCACTTCTACAAGGAGGACACGCTGCCGATGCTCGGCCTGCGCCAGTGAAACCGCACTGAACCAAACAGGCCCTGCGACCCCCTATTCAGGTAGCCGCTAGCTGCGCGCGCCGGCATGCGGCACCCACGCGTCGCAGCGTTTTTAACATCAGCTGGAGAATTCGGTTTCCAGGCTGATCGGCACCGCGCTCAGCGCCTTGGACACCGGACAATTTTTCTTGGCGACATCGGCCAGTTCGCGGAACTTGGCTTCATCGATTCCCGGTACTACGGCCTTGAGTCTGAGCCGGATCTGCGACAGCTGCGGGCCACCGTCCATCGACAGATCCACGTCGGCACGCGTATCCAGCGAGGTCGGCGGAAATCCGGCTTCTGTCAACTGCGCAGACAGCGCCATCGTGAAGCAGCCGGCATGTGCGGCCGCGATGAGTTCTTCCGGATTGGTGCCCTTCTCGTCGCCGAAGCGGCTGCTGAAGGCATAGCGGGTGTTGTCCAACAAACCACTTTGCGGCGTGCTGAGCTGGCCCTTGCCCGTCTTTAGATCGCCTTCCCAGTGAGCGGTGGCGTGACGTGAAATACCCATTGCGGTCTCCTACGATGAAAGGAGCCGCCACGATAGGCGAGTGGGTGTTACGGCGTGGTGCCGGGAATCGGGAATCGGGAATCGGGAATCGTAAAAGCAGACTACGGGTCCATCTGGCAGTGAGTATTCTGCCTTATTACGATCATCCATTTCGAACATCGAGCGCGACCGCGCGTTGGTTGCGCGGTCGCGTTGCCTGTAGCGCTTAGCCCAGCAAGGTTTCCAGCACGGCCATGCGCACGGCGACGCCGTTGGCGACTTGACGCAACACGCACGATTGCGCGCCGTCAGCGACTTCGTCGGTGATTTCCACGCCGCGATTGATCGGGCCAGGATGCAGCACGGCTGCATCCCGCCCGGCACGTGCCAGGCGCTCGCGGGTGAGCCCGTAGTCGGCGTGGTATTGCTCCAGCGACGGCACCAGGCCTTCTTCCATACGCTCGCGTTGTAGCCGCAACATCATCAGCGCATCGACACCCTCCAGCATGGCGTCGAAATCTTCGCCGACCACACAGCCGTCCAGCATGTCGTCGTCGGGCAGCAGGCTGGCCGGTCCACAGACGCGAATCTCGCCGACGCCCAGCGTGCGCAATGCGTGCAGGTCCGAGCGCGCCACACGCGAGTGCTTCACGTCGCCGACGATCACCACCTTGAGCTTGGAAAAATCGGTGCCCTTGGCCTGACGCAGGGTGAGCATGTCGAGCAGCCCCTGGGTGGGATGCGAACTGCGGCCGTCGCCGGCGTTGATCAGCGCAGTGCCTTCGCCTGCAGCTGCGATCAGCGCTTCCACCGCGCCGTCGTCGGGATGGCGCACCACAAAGCCACGCACGCCCATCGCCTCGAGATTCTTCAGCGTGTCGCGTGCCGTTTCGCCCTTGCGGGTGGAAGAAGTGGAGGCATCGAAATTGAGCACGTCCGCGCCAAGCCGCTGCGCAGCCAGATGAAACGAGCTGCGCGTGCGCGTTGAGGGTTCAAAAAACAGCGTGCACACCGCAGTGCCGGCCAGCACGCTGCGCTTGCCGACGCGCCCCACTGCCGCGTCGCGGATCTGGCCGGCACGATCGAGCAGTTGCAGCAGCGTGGTGCGCGGCAGTCCTTCCAGGGTGAGCAGGTGGCGCAGGCGTCCGTCCGAATCGAGTTGCATGGTAGTCATCGCAGGTCGGGAAATATCAGGGAAGAAAAGTGGCTTGGTCGGGCGCGGCCAACCAGCGTTCGACGATCACGGCCGCCGCCATCGCGTCCAGCGCTGCGGCATCGCGGCGACGCTTGCGTCCATCGGTGCGCGCGCGCGCGAAACGCTGCGCAGCTTCCACCGAACTGGAGCGCTCGTCGATCAGCACCACCGGCAGCGCATAGCGCTCGCGCAGTTGACGGGCGAAGGCATGCGCACGCTTGCGCGCGGGCTGATCTTTATCGTCAAGGGTGAGCGGGTCGCCGATCACCAAACCATCGGGCCGCCACTGCTTATGCACGCGATCCAGCGCGGCCCAGTCGGGGCCGGTGGCATGCACATGGATGACGGCGACCGCACGCGCGCCAGCACCGAGCGCGGTGCCAACGGCCACGCCGATCCGGCGCGATCCCACGTCGAAGCCCAGCACCGTGCCATCCGGGCGGATCGCGCCCGCCTCAGGCATGCCCGGAATAATCCGTCAGCCGGAACAGATCCACACCGATGCGCCCGGCAGCGGTCTGCCAGCGATCTTCCAGGGCAGTGGCGAACAGCACGTTGGCGTCCGACGGCGCGGTAAGCCAGCTGTTTTCGCCCAGTTCGAATTCCAGTTGCCCCGCGCCCCAGCCGGCACAGCCCAGCGCCACCAGCGCATTGCGCGGGCCGTCGCCGGCCGCCATGGCTTCAAGAATGTCGCGCGAGGTGGTCAAGAACACGCCCTGCCCCACTTCCAGGCAGGAATCCCAGGCGCGCGCATCGTCGTGAATGACGAAGCCGCGCTCCGGATGCACCGGCCCGCCGCTGAGCACGATCTGCTCGCGCAGGTGCTCGTCGGCGGTGTCGATGCCCATTTGCGACAGGACTTCGCCCAGCGTGTATTCGGAGGGCCGATTGACCAGCACGCCCATCGCGCCGTTCTCGTCGTGCTGACATATCAGCGCGACGCCACGCGAAAAGGTGGGGTCGGACAGCGCCGGGAGCGCGATCAGCAGTTGGTTGGCCAGAGGCGTGGGTAAAACAGACATGGCCGCATTCTAGCCGTTCGCTCCGCCGCGCGCAGAGCCGCTGCCATACCGGGCACTTGCGTAACGCTATGGGTTGTCGATGCCGACGATGGACCGAACTGCGAACGCTGTGCCATCGCCGTTTCTGACCTGCGTGTTCAGGTTGTCGCTTGCGATGCAGCGTGCTCCGCTAGTTTGCCCATTCAGCCTTAGCGTTGGATAACGCTGCAGTCGCTCGGTTTGACGCATCTTTCCATCGCGCCGGCCACCACCACGGCGCATACCACTGGCAATCCCATGAGCCGCTATTGCAGCATCGCCCCAAGCCATCCGGTCCACGGGCACTCCCATGAGCACGAATACGGCTTCCCGCAACGCGACGAACGCGAACTGTTCGAGCGGCTGGTGCTGGAGATCAATCAGGCCGGGCTGAGCTGGGAAACCATCCTGCGCAAACGCAGCAACTTCCAGCGTGCCTATGACGGTTTCAACGTGGACACGGTTGCCGCCTAAGGCGAGGCCGATATCGCCCGGCTGATGGGCGATGCGGGCATCAGCCGCAACCGGCTCAAGGTGCTGGCGGCGATCCACAACGCGCAGGTGATCCAGACGCTGCGCGCCTCGCACAGCAGCTTCGCGCAATGGCTGGATGCACAGCATCTGCTCGCCAAGCCAGACTGGATCTCGTTGTTCAAGAAGACTTTCGCTTCACCGGTGGCGAGATCACCGGCGAATTCCTGATGAGCCTGGGCTACCTGCGCGGCGCGCATCATGCCGAATGCCCAGTGTTTGCCTGCATCCAGGCACTGTCACCGCCGTGGATGCAGAGCGAAAATACATAACGGCGATACGATCGAGCCCACGCCGGCAGATAGATGCACCGTGCACACGTGGCAGTGCAGATGCGTTACCTGCCGCCCCGGGCACGACGCATGCAGTTGCCGATCACTAATCCGCCGGCGACGCGCCAACGACCATCTGGGTCACACGCCCATATAACGATGCGGGCGATGGTTGAACATCAACACCAGACTCAGCATCAACGCACCCAGCGCCGAATACAGCACCTTGTCCGGGGTGAGGATGGTGAAGGCGACCAGCATCAGCATCGCATCGAAGCGCATCTGCACCTTGCCCGCGCTCCAGCCACGCTCGCGCTGCAGATACACCGCCAGGATGCCGATGCCTCCCAGGCTGCCGCGATGGCGAATGAAGAACAGAATGCCCAACCCCGCCAGCGCGCCGCCGACAATCGCCGAAAACAGCGTACTGATATGCGCGTACTCGGCCCAGCGCGGCATCAGGTCGGTCAGTGCACCGCACGCGCCGACTGCGGCAAAGGTTTTCAAGGTGAATTCCCAACCCATCCGGCGCACGCTCAGCCAATAGAACGGCAGGTTGACCAGCACAAACACAAGTCCGAAATTCCAATGCAGCGCGTAATGCAGCAGAAAGGCAACGCCGGACATGCCACCAATCATCAGCCCGCCCTTGGCGAAGATCGCCAGGCCTAGCGAGGCCACCAGCGTCGCCAGCACCATGCCTTGCGCGTCTTCGGCCACCGAGTGGTGATAGGTACGATCGTCGGCTGCGGTACCGGCTGAATCCGGCGGAGGCGTCAATGGGCCGGAGGTGACCACGGCGCCATCATCGGGCAACGGTTCTTGCTCCGGACGCAGATCGGAATCGGGAAGGCTCACGGGCTGGGCACTACACTGGGGTGCGGATATTAGACGCTATCGGCGCCCCTGGTGACATCTGAAACGTCACGACCTTTGCGGGCTGCAACGCCGCACGTTCATCGTCCCAAAGAGCGGTCTTTCGACCTATTTTTCTGCACAAGACGCCTGCGCGCAGAAATAACGCACGACATCTCAGGAACCTTGCGCAGGTGAATCTGCTTCAACGCGCGACGCCGTGGCCATGCACCACAGCGCGTAACGATCCTGCGCCTCACCGGACCTCGGCAATCTCCACACCATCCATCCCCTGCGCCAAGGTCTTGGCATCACCGCCCTGCGAGAGCTTGATGCGCAGGCGCACTTCGTTTTGCGAATCGGCGTAACGCAGCGCGTCTTCATAGCTGATTTCGCCGGCTTGATACAGCTCGAACAGGCTCTGATCGAAGGTGCGCATGCCAAGGTTGGTGGACTCCTTCATGATCTCCTTGAGCTTGTGGATCTCGCCGTCGCGGATGTAATCCTGCACCAGCGGCGTGCCCAGCATGATCTCCATCGCCACGCGCCGGCTGCGCCCGTCCGGGGTGGGGATCAACTGCTGCGCCACCACGCCCTTGAGATTGAGCGACAGATCCATCAGCAGCTGATTGCGACGATCTTCCGGGAAGAAGTTGATGATGCGGTCCATCGCCTGGTTGGCGTTATTGGCATGCAGGGTGCACAGCACCAGATGGCCGGTCTCGGCGAAGGCCACGGCGTGATCCATGCCTTCGCGGGTACGCACCTCGCCGATCATGATCACGTCCGGCGCCTGGCGCAGGGTGTTTTTCAGCGCGTTTTCCCAACTATCGGTATCGATGCCGACTTCGCGCTGGGTGATGATGCAGCCTTCGTGCTTGTGCACGAATTCGATCGGGTCTTCGATGGTGATGATGTGCCCGGTGGAATTCTGGTTGCGGTAACCGATCATCGCCGCCAGCGAGGTCGACTTACCGGTACCGGTGGCGCCGACAAAAATGATGATGCCGCGCTTGGTCATCGCCAGCGTCTTGATCACCGGTGGCAGGCTCAGTTCTTCGACGGTGGGAATGCGCGTTTCGATGCGACGCAACACCATGCCCACCTGGTTGCGCTGATAGAAACAGCTCACACGAAAACGCCCCACTCCGGACACGCCGATGGCGAAGTTGCACTCGTGGGTCTTTTCGAACTCTTCGCGCTGCGACGGCGTCATCACGTTCAACACCAGATCGCGACTCTGCTGTGCGGTCAGCGGGCTCTGGGTGATCGGGCTGATCTTGCCATTGACCTTGATCGCCGGCGGCATGCCCGAGGTGATGAACAGATCCGACGCCTTCTGATGCGCCATCAGCTTGAGGAAAGAGGTGAAGTCGATAGTGCTCATGGCGTGCTCCTCTGGAGCCGGGATTCGATCGTAGAGATTCGGGAGTGGCCAGACCGAAATCCGGACTGGGAAATCGCCGCTGCGAGTCCCCAATCCCGGCTACTCAAATATCCGCTTGTCCTTGGCGTATTCGCGCGCCTGGTTGCGCGTGATCAGGCTGCGCTTGACCAGGTCCTGCAGATGCTGGTCCAGCGTCTGCATGCCGTATTGCTGCCCGGTCTGGATCGACGAATACATCTGCGCCACTTTGTCCTCACGGATCAGGTTACGGATCGCCGGGGTGCCGACCATGATTTCCCAGGCGGCAGTGCGCCCGCCGCCGACCTTCTTTAGCAGCGCCTGCGAAATCACCGCGCGCAAAGATTCGGACAGCATCGAGCGCACCATCGGTTTTTCGCCGGCCGGGAATACGTCGACGATACGGTCGATGGTCTTGGCCGCAGAACTGGTGTGCAGAGTGCCGAACACCAGGTGGCCGGTCTCCGCAGCGGTCAACGCCAGGCGGATGGTTTCCAGATCGCGCAACTCCCCGACCAGAATGATGTCCGGGTCTTCGCGCAGCGCAGAGCGCAGTGCCTCGTTGAAGCCGTGCGTGTCGCGGTGCACTTCGCGCTGATTGATCAGGCACTTCTGCGAGGTGTGCACGAATTCGATCGGATCCTCGACAGTGAGAATGTAGCCGTATTCGTTCTTGTTGATGTAGTCGATCATGCCGGCGAGCGTGGTCGACTTGCCCGAACCGGTCGGGCCGGTGACCAGAATCAGGCCCTGCGGCTGGTCGATCAGCTGGCGGAAGATCGGCGGGCAGCCCAGGTCTTCCAGCGTCAGCACTTCGGAGGGAATGGTGCGAAACACCGCACCGGCCCCGCGGTTTTGGTTGAACGCATTGACGCGAAAGCGCGCCAGCGACGGAATTTCGAAAGAGAAGTCGACCTCGAGGAATTCCTCGTAATCGCGTCGCTGCTTGTCCGACATGATGTCGTAGACCAGCGCGTGCACCTGCTTATGGTCCAAAGCCGGAATATTGATGCGACGGACATCGCCATCGACACGGATCATCGGCGGCAAGCCGGCCGACAGATGCAGGTCCGATGCTTTATTTTTGACAGAAAACGCCAATAGTTCAGCGATATCCATGCGCTGCTTTTCCCCTAGGCTGCGATTGGAAGGTACTCCCCGAGCGGCAGTATAGCGTTCCGGCTGCTGGCGGGAAGCGGCCTGCGCCCTGTTCAGGCTGGCACTGCCGAGCGAGGCTGAAGGCGTTGGTTTGGGGCCTTGCCGTCACAGCGCTTGCTCGCGCATCGCTGGCCCGCGGGTGTGCCGCTCGATCCATGCCGGCGGGCCCAATTCCGGCTCGGCAGCAGCTTTCGAAGCGTCACCGATAGCCGACTTCCCGCGCCAGGTTGGAACCAAACACCGCAGAGCGGCACTATAGCGTTCCCCCTCTTGCCTGGAATGCCACGTGCCGGCTTCGTCGCTGCAGCAGATTCTCGATGCCATCCACACCGCCGCGACCCAGCACGCGCGCACCGATGTGCGCCTGCTTGCGGTGTCCAAGACCAGGCCTGCGGATGCCGTGGCCGCCTTGGCCGCGCAAGGCCAGCGCGCGTTCGGCGAAAACTACGTGCAGGAAGCGCAAGCAAAGATTGCCCAACTGCATGCGCTGGGATTGGAATGGCATCTGATCGGCCACCTACAATCCAACAAGGCCGAAGTGACCAGCCAATGCTTCGACTGGGTGCAGACCGTGGACCGCGCCAAGCTGATTGCACTGCTGGCGCGCTACCGCCCGGACGATCGCGCGCCGTTGAACGTGCTGATCCAGGTCAATATCGACGACGAAGACAGCAAGCACGGTTGCGCGCCGGAGGCGATCGATGCCCTGGCCCGAGACATCGCGCTGCAACCGCGTCTGCAGTTGCGCGGGCTGATGGCCATTCCCGCGCCGTTTCCCGAGCAGGCACGGCGCACAGCTGCGTTTACGCGCATGCAGGCGCTATTGGATAATCTCAAGGGCCGCTACCCGCAGGTGGATACTTTGTCGATGGGCATGAGTTCGGATTTCGCCGAAGCGATCGCCGCCGGTGCCACCATGGTGCGTGTTGGCACCGCGTTGTTCGGCGAACGCCCCTCATCGCCTGCCGCCTCTTTCTGATCGGTCGCGCGCGCCGACCACTGATTCTTCTTGACTTAGGTACTGCGATGACTCTGCCCTGCTCGCCCGCGTCGTCGCATCCCACCGCTGCAGTGACCGCGTTCGTTGGCGGCGGCAACATGGCACGCAGCCTGATTGCCGGGCTGATCCGGCAAGGTGTGTCGGCAACCAGCATTCGCGTGGCCGAGCCGGTCACCGAACTGCGCGAAGCGTTGTCCCGCGATTTCGGTGTACGCGCCTTGGAAAACACGCGCAGCGCACTGGACGGCGCGGCCATCTGGGTTTTGGCAGTCAAACCGCAGGTACTGCCTTCGGTCTGCGCGCAGCTGGCCGACCTTGCGCAGGCGCAGCAGCCGCTGCTGCTGTCCATCGCTGCCGGCATCACTGCAACGCAACTGCAGCGCTGGTCGGGCGGTGATCTTGCAGTGGTGCGTGCAATGCCCAATACGCCTGCCCTGCTCGGCGCTGGCGTTACCGGGCTGTTCGCCAATACGCGCGTTTCCAACGCGCAACGTGCGCAGGCAACCCGTTTATTGGACAGCGCTGGCGTCACCGTGTGGATCGACGACGAGGCACAGATGGACGCGGTGACTGCGGTCTCCGGCAGCGGCCCGGCCTATGTCTTCCTGCTGGCCGAAGCGATGGAAGCTGCCGCGCAAGCGCAGGGTCTGCCGGCCGACACCGCACGCACGCTGGTGTTGCAAACATTGCTTGGCGCCGCGCGCATGCTCACCGAATCAGGCGAAGCACCAGAGCTGCTCCGCCGCCGCGTGACCTCGCCCAATGGCACCACGCAAGCGGCAATCGAGACATTCCAGACAGGCGGCTTCGAAGCGCTTACCGGAAAGGCGATTGCCGCAGCGACCGAGCGCGGTCGCAGACTATCGGCTGCCAACGATTAGTCGATACGCAGTCTAAGAAGCGCAAGATTTCCTCAAAAAAAAGCGTCTTGCTTCTAGGAGCCTCTAAAAACCCCAGCAATCTGCCATCATTGACTTGACGCCCTGCCAGCGGAGAACGACAGACATGATCAGC
>NZ_MDEJ01000121.1 GCF_002940065.1 Xanthomonas populi | reverse complement strand
GCTCCCCTGCAGAACCTGGCCCATCGTGCTTGCTTCCATTCGAGGGGAAATAATGCACCATCAACACCTGGGATCAAACACGTTCTTGCGTGGTGCGTGCAGCGCCGGGTTGTCTGTGCGCATTGGCGCAGTGCGACCCCACGCCAGACTAACGTTCGCAGACGAACGCAGCCGCGCATTTCTTTGCGCATGGCGTGCAGCAAACCATCGCTTCGCAGGTCGGAATGTGCGCATCGGCATGGTCGGCGACGGCGCTATACCGCTATGCTCGCCAGCTTCCAGTAGCGGCAGTGTGGTCCATGCAGCGAGTGTTCGGGCAGTTGCCAGACGGTGTCCAAGTCCATGCGCTCACGCTGCGCAGCGGTGCCGGGCTGGAGGCGGAAGTGCTGACCTATGGCGGCATCCTGCATGCGTTGCGGCTGACCACCGCGCAGGGCGTGGTGCCGTTGCTGCTGGCATTGCCGGATCTGCCCGCTTACGCCGCCGATGGCGACAGCCTCAACATCCTGGTCGGCCGCTTTGGCAACCGCATCGCCGGTGCGCGTTACACGCTGGATGGCGTCACCCATACGTTGGCGGCCAACGAGGGGCGCAACCAGTTGCACGGCGGCCTGCGCGGCTTCGGGCGGCGCGTGTGGAGCGTGCTGGAGCAGACGCCGGATCAGGTGCTGCTCGGCTACGACTCGCCCGATGGTGAAGAAGGCTATCCCGGCAATCTGCAGGTGCGTGCGCGGCTGCAATTGCGCGGTTGCAGCCTGCAGCTGGACTTCGAAGCGCAGTGCGACGCCGCTACTGCGTTGAATCTGACCCATCACCCCTATTTCAATCTGTCCGGCAACCCGCAGTTGCATGCCGCCGTGCAGGTGCTGCACGTGCCGGCCGACCGCTATCTGCCGGTGGATGCCGAATCGATTCCGACCGGCCAGATCGCTTCGGTCGCCGGCACGCCGTTCGATTTCCGCACTGCTGCCGCGTTGGCCGACAATACCGATGCTGCGCATCCGCAAGTGATCCTCGGCAAAGGTTACGACCAGTGCCTGGTGCTGGCCGCCGGCGCCGATTGCGTTGCTGAGCTGTACTCGCCGCACAGTGGTGTGGCGCTACGCATCGCCAGCGATGCACCGGCGGTGCAACTCTACGAAGGCCAGCATCTGGACGACCACCATCCCGGCCTGGGTCGCGGCGTCTGTCTGGAGCCGCAGGACTACCCGGATGCGCCCAATCACCCTAACTTCCCGTCGACGATCCTGCGCCCCGGCGAGATCTATCGCCGCCGCATCGCGTATCACTTCGCCAGCCCGGGACCGGATCAGCCGTGGGCAGCGGTGAGCGCTGCGCTGGATGCCTGAGAGCGGTTGTCGGAGCGGCTGCGCGACCGCGGATGCCTGGGATCGTTATCTGAGCCACTGTGCGGCCGTCAGCAGGGCGCGGCAGGTGCGCGACGCGCGGTGCGGAAGGCGCTTTTCGTTCTTACAGCCAGGTTCTCAACGTAGCGTCTACGCCCACCCTAAGGCTTATTGCGGTGGTCATTCACTCTGACGCGGCAGGATGCAGTCAAAGCGCGAAGCCGCCGCATAAGCCGTCGCCCTGCGTTTGCCGAGTGCAGCAACGCACTCGTAGCCAACGTAATCAGCGCGGCCCCAGCACCAGCTCGATCACGAACTTGCTGCCGAAGAACGACAACACCAGCAGCGCCATCGCGGTCAACGTCCAGTGCACCGCCTTGGTGCCGCGCCAGCCGTTGCGCCAGCGGCCGACCAGCAGCGCACCGAACACGATCCACGACAGGATGCTGAGCACGGTCTTGTGCAACAGCCGTTGCGCCAGGAAATCCTGCACGAACAACAGCCCGGTGAGCAGGGTCAGGCTCAGCAGGACGAAGCCGACCGTGATCGTGCGGAACAACAGCGTCTCCAGCTCGGTCAACGGCGGCAGTGCGCGCAGCCAGGTGTGGAAGTCGCGCCGGCGCAGCGCGCGCTCCTGCAGCCAAAGCATGATCGCCAGCAGCGCAGCGATCCCCAGCGTGGCGTAGGCCAGCAGCGCCATCCACGCGTGCAGCTCCAGCCGCCAGCCAAGATCCGAGCTCGGTTCGTGACCATAGGCGTGATAGCAGGCCAGCAGCAGTGCAGATAGCGGGAACACCACCACGCCCACCGCCGCCATACGCCCGCGTCCGCCGAACACCGCCGTCAGCGCGGCCATGCCCAGCCCGCACAGCGACAGCGCCGCGAAAAAGTGCATGTCCGGCCCGCCCGCAGTACGGAACGCCACCAGCACGTGGTAGCCGGCGTGCAGCGCCACCGCCATCAGTGCCGGCGCCAGCCAGCGCGCAGGCGCCTGGTTGCCATCGCGCAGCACCGCCCGGGTGAGCAGCGCCGTGGCCAGCAGATACAGGGCGAACGCGATGAGAACGATTGTCATCGTGGAAGTTTCGCATATCGGGGGCTGGAGCCGGGAATGGGGATGGGGAATCGGGAATCGAAGAACGAAGACAGGGAGTACAAGCCGGAGCAGCTTTCGCCGTGCAGTGCAGTGCAGTGCAAGGCACGGCCGTTGCGCTGAGGCGGGGCGGCCGATTGGCGTGTGCCGCTATAATCGACACCCGTTTCCCCTCACGCGGTCATTTGCGCATGTTCGAGTTCCTTACCCAACGTCTCTCCGGCACCATGGAGCGCCTGCGCGGCCGCGGCCGCCTGACCGAGGAGAACATCCGCGAAGCCACTCGTGAAGTGCGCATCGCGCTGCTCGAGGCCGACGTCGCGTTGCCGGTGGTGCAGGCGCTGATCGAACGCATCAAGGTGCGCGCGGTCGGTCAGGAGGTGCTCAAGTCGCTGACCCCGGGCCAGGCGCTGATCAAGATCGTGCGCGACGAGCTCACTGCGGTGATGGGCGCGTCCGCTGCCGACCTCAATCTCAACGTGCCGGCACCGGCAATCATCCTGATGGCCGGCCTGCAGGGCGCGGGCAAGACCACCACGGTCGGCAAGCTCGCCAAGCACCTGAAGGAAAAGCGCAAAAAGAAGGTCATGGTGGTCTCGGCCGACGTCTATCGCCCGGCCGCGATCGAGCAGCTCAAGACCCTGGCCGAACAGGTCGGCGTGCTGTTCTTCGCCTCCGACGCCTCGCACAAGCCGGTCGATATCGTGCGTGCCGCCATCAGCGATGCGCGCAAGTCGTTCGTCGACGTGCTGCTGGTTGACACCGCCGGCCGCCTGGCGATCGATGCGGCGATGATGGAGGAGATCAAGGCGCTGCACGCCGCGGTCAACCCCACCGAAACCCTGTTTGTGGTCGATGCGATGACCGGCCAGGACGCGGCCAACACCGCCAAGGCCTTCGGCGAGGCGCTGCCGCTGACCGGCGTGGTGCTGACCAAGACCGATGGCGACGCCCGTGGCGGTGCCGCGCTGAGTGTGCGCTACATCACCGGCAAGCCGATCAAGTTCGTCGGTACCGGCGAAAAAACCGACGGCCTGGACGTGTTCCACCCCGATCGCGTCGCCAGCCGCATCCTGGACATGGGCGATGTGCTGTCGCTGGTGGAGCAGGTCGAGCAGAGCGTCGATCAGGAAAAGGCTGCCAAGCTCGCCGCCAAGGTCGCCAAGGGCAAGAAGTTCGACCTCAACGACATGAAAGAGCAGCTCGAGCAGATGCAGAACATGGGCGGTATCCAAGGGCTGATGGACAAGCTGCCGGGCATGGGCCAGATCCCGGATAACGTCAAGCAGCAGGTCACCGGCAAGGAAGTGCCGCGCATGATCGCGATCATCAATTCGATGACCAAAAAAGAGCGCCGCAACCCGGCCCTGCTCAACGGCTCGCGCCGCTCCCGCATCGCACGCGGCTCGGGCATGCTGCCGGCCGACGTCAACAAGCTGATGAAGCAGTATCAGCAGATGGAAAAGATGATGGGCAAGCTGGCCGGCGGCGGCATGAAGGGCCTGATGCGCAACATGAAAGGCATGATGGGCGCCATGCGCGGCCGCGGCGGCATGCCGTTCCGCTGAGTTCAGTCATGCGCTGACGCGGCCAGCACGGCGCCGCACTGGCCCTGTGCTGGCAATGTAGGGCATCGCTCCGCAGCAGATGCAGGTGCGATTGCATTGCCTCCGCGTCGTGTCGTTTTTTCCCAGGTCCGGCGTTGCCGTTGTCATGCGCCGACGTAGCGCGAGCGGTTATCGAAGTCACTGGGTCATCGGGCCCGCGCTGCACCTGACAGTTGATCATGCGGTTCTGGGTGCTCGCTCCGTACTCGCTGACATCTGCTGGCGACGTGATTTTTGGCCGCACTGAGTCGAGGTAAACATGACCGATAACCGCATGTATTTCGCAAACGATGAAGACGCTGCACGGCAGGCGACCTACGCCGCAGCGCGCGACACCTTCGAGTTTTTCTGGCGCGAACTGTCCTGGGAATATCGTCGCATCGTGCCGGGCCTGGAAATGGCGGCAGTGAAACTGCCTTTCGCTACCGATGCTTCCGCGATTGATGCGCCTTCGCACGAGCATATGTGGATCTTCGACGTGCAGTTCGATGGCGAGCAGGTCTCCGGCAGCCTGCTCAACGATCCGGAATGGTTCGCAGGACTCACTGCCGGTAACGCCGTGTCTGCACCAATCACCGACCTGGAAGACTGGATGTACGTGGTCGATGGACAGGTCTACGGCGGCTTGTTCGGCAAGCTGTTCGGTAGCAAGCCGGCTCAGGTCGCTGCAACGGAGCAGGCTCCGTCCGAGCGCGAGCATCCGATGAGCGAGAACATGGGCGCAAAGTTCGACGAAGGCCTGCGCGATCAGCCGGACATGGTGCATTTCCGCGACGGCGCCGGTTGGACGCCGCTGCAGCGCGATGCAGCGGCGGGCAACGACCAGCCGGTGTCATTGTTGCGCAAGCACGGCGCGGATGCGTCGCTGCGCACGCCATCGGGCAAGACGGCATTGGATCTGGCTCGACAGATGCAGTGGCCCAGAAGCGTGCAGCTTCTCGAAGGCGATCACTGAGGTGTCTGCGACACCGTCGTTTGCGTTGGATGGCCCGTACGCAAACCTCGCGCGTTTCTGCCAGCGCTTCGGCCTACGCGTTCCCATCCTGCTCAGTCCAATGGCTGGCGCCTGCCCGGTGCCGTTGTCGGCGGCAGTTGCCAATGCCGGTGGCATGGGCGCAATGGGCGCGGTGTTGTCGCAGCCGCAGGAGATCCTTGCTTGGATGGCGGCCCTTTGTGAAACGAGTGCCGGACCCGTGCAGATCAATCTGTGGATTCCCGATCCTGCACCCGTGCGCGACGCAGATGCAGAAGCGCGTTTGCGGGAATTTCTAGCGCAGTGGGGGCCTTCAGTTCCCGAGTCGGCAGGCGACGCAACGCCAGTCGATTTCGATGCGCAATTCGAGGCCTTGCTCGCTGCGCGTCCTGCGGTTGCCTCATCGATCATGGGGCTGTTTCGGCCCGATCAAATCGCGCGTCTGAAAGCTGCCGGCATCGCCTGGTTCGCCTGTGCCACCACGCTGGACGAAGCGCTTGCGGCACAGGCCGCAGGTGCCGATGCGGTGGTTGCGCAAGGTGCGGAAGCCGGCGGCCATCGCGGGGCGTTCGATGCCAGCCAGGCCGAGTTGCAGATGACCGGGCTGTTCGCCTTGGTGCCGCGACTGGTCGATCACCTGCATGTTCCGGTGATCGCTGCAGGCGGCATCGCCAACGCACGCGGTATTGCCGCAGCACTGACGTTGGGCGCAAGTGCGGTGCAGATCGGCACCGGCTTGCTGCGCACGCCCGAAGCGGCACTGCCAAGCGCCTGGGCCGACGCACTGGCGCACGCCGAACCAGAACAGACCCGGCAGACCCGTGCCTTCTCCGGCCGCCTGGGGCGTGCGCTGGTCACGCCCTATGTGCGCACCGCCACTGCTGCAGATGCGCCGCCGCCAGCGCCGTATCCGGTGCAGCGCGCACTGACCGCGCGGATGCGTCAGGCCGCAGCGCGCAGCAACCGCCTGGATGCCATGCAGGCCTGGGCCGGGCAATCGGCCTGGATGGCGCCCGCACAGCCCGCCGCGCAATTGGTAACGCAATGGTGGGCTGACGCACAGGCGCTGTTATGTCGTTGATTTTCTGCAATGGCGCACCGGCCACAGCGCAGCAATTAGGTGCTGCGGCGCTGCTCAACTACGGTCACTTCACCACGCTGCAGGTGCGCGCCTGTGCGGTGCGCGGGCTGGATCTGCATCTGCAACGCCTGCAGCACGGAAGCCGCGCGTTGTTTGGCGCATCGCTGGATGAAGAGGCCATTCGCAGCCAGTTGCGTACTGCGTTGGAGAGCGTCGGTGTCGCAGATGCCAGCGTGCGCATCACCGTCTTTTCGCAGGTATTCGACCTGCGCGATCCATCGCGCGACGTTGCACTCGACGTGTTGATCTCCATCGCTCCCGCAGCGCAGATGCCGACGACCGCGCTGCGCGTGCAGCCCGTCCACTACGTGCGCGAGCAGCCCCAGCTCAAACATGTCGGCACCTTCGCGCTGCTGCATCTGCGTCGCCAGGCCATGGCGGCCGGTTACGACGATGCCGTGCTGATCGACGCGCAAGATCAGCTGCTGGAAGGCGCCTTTTGGAATCTGGGCTTCTGGCAACAGGGCAGGGTGGTCTGGCCGCAAGGGCCGGCGCTGCTTGGTACCCAGCAGCGTTTGCTGCAGGCAGGGCTGCAGGCGCTAGGCATCGAACAGGCGTTTGGACCAGTGAATTTGAGCGAGCTGGACCGTGTCGAAGGTGCTTTCAGCTGCAATGCGCGCGGTCAGCAGGCGATCGTGGAAGCGGGATTTGCATCGTGGTCGGCCCAGGCCGCACAGCTGCCGATACTAGAGCGAGCCTTGCAGACCCAAGCCTGGCAACGGATCTGAGCAATTGCCGGGTGACTTGGCTTCGCCGCCGGAGCCCGTTATAATCCCCGGCTTACCGCGCCACTGTGGCGACTGGGCAACTTAGGAAACTACACCATGGTCAAGATTCGACTGACCCGCGGCGGCGCCAAGAAGCGCCCGTTTTACCACATCATCGTGACCGACGTGCGCAGCGCGCGCGACGGCCGCAACATCGAGCGTCTGGGTTACTACAACCCGGTTGCCCAGGGCGCAGAACCGCGCGTGGTGCTGGATATCGCGCGCGTTGACCATTGGGTCGGCCAGGGCGCACAGCTGACCGACAAGGTGCGTAACCTGTACCGCGAAGCATCCAAGCCTCAGACCGCTGCGGCCTGACTTGGGAGGGCCGAGCGTACCGCTCGGCCTAGCTGACGCAGATGAAACAGACCGAGCGCCGCATCCTGATGGGCAGGGTTGCCGGCGCTTTCGGTGTCAAGGGCGAGCTCAAGATCGAGTCCTGGACCGAGCCGCGTAGCGCAATATTCCGGTACCAACCGTGGATTCTGCGTACGCCCTCGGGTGAGGAATCGACGCTGAGCGGGGCGCGTGGGCGTGACCAGGGCAAGCATCTGGTTGCAACATTCCCCAGCGTTTCCGATCGCGACACCGTTGAAACCATGCACGGGATCGAGATTTACGTCTCGCGCAGCGTGCTGCCGCCACCCAAGCCCGATGAATATTATTGGGTGGATCTGGAAGAGTTGCAGGTAGAAACCGTCGAGGGCGTCAAGCTCGGCACGGTGTCGCACCTGTTCTCCACCGGCTCCAATGACGTGATGGTGGTACGCGGAGATCGAGAGCGTCTGGTGCCGTTCGTGCAGCCGGATTTCGTCAAGTCGGTCGATTTCGAAGCCAACTTGATCGTGGTGGACTGGGACCCGGATTTCTGATCGGAATTTTTGATTAGAGCAGCGCATCCGCTCCGCTCTAGCGTTACCCATCCTCCACTCTCGATTCCCGATTCAACCCAGTGCGTATCGACGTCATCAGTCTGTTCCCCGAGTTGATCGCGCAATGCGCGGCGTTCGGCGTGGTCGGGCGGGCGCAGGAGCGTGGTTTGCTGGACTTGCAAGGCTGGAATCCGCGCGAATACGCGCAGGGAAATTACCGCCGCGTGGACGATCGCCCGTTCGGCGGTGGCCCCGGCATGGTGATGTTGATCGAACCGTTGCGGGCCTGTCTGGCTGCGGTGCACGCCGCAGACACGCGTCCTGCACCGGTGATCTACCTCAGCCCGCAGGGGCGGCCGCTCACCCAGTCGCTCGCCCGCGAGCTGGCGCAGTTGCCACGCATGGTGTTGTTGTGCGGGCGCTACGAAGGCGTGGACGAGCGGTTTCTGGCGCAGGCGGTGGATATGGAAATCTCCATCGGCGATTACGTGTTGTCCGGTGGCGAGCTTGGCGCAGCGGTGCTGGTGGATGTGGTGACGCGGTTGCAGGAGGGGGTATTGAACGACGCCGAATCTGCGGCCCAGGACAGTTTTGAAGGCCCGCAAGGCCTGCTGGACTGCCCCCATTACAGCCATCCATCGACCCACGACTGGGGCGATGTGCCGGATGTGCTGCGCTCGGGCAATCACGGCGCGATTGCGCGCTGGCGCCGGCAGCAGTCGCTGGGCCGGACCTGGTTGCGTCGTCCGGACCTGCTCGACGAGGCCGGGTTGGACAACAACGATCGCCGTCTGCTGGACGAGTTTCGCCGCGAACTCGCCCCGGGCGACGAGAAATAAGGGCTCACCCCTAGCTCTTGCAACATTGATTAGGGTAAAATATCCGGCTTGCTGGCCAGCCTTGCGTCTGGCCCTCCTACGAACCTCGAGCAATCGCCGTGCGGCGACTGCCGGTCCAATATCACCAGACACGCGGTGCCCATCATGAGCAAACTCAACAAGACGATCCTGGCTGACTTCGAAGCCGCCCAGATTCAGCGCCAGCTGCCGGAATTCAATCAGGGCGACACCGTTGTGGTGAACGTCAAGGTGAAGGAAGGCAATCGCGAGCGCGTGCAGGCCTATGAGGGCGTGGTGATCGGCACCAAGAATGCCGGCCTGAACTCGGCATTCACCGTCCGCAAGATCTCGCACGGCTTCGGCGTCGAGCGCGTGTTCCAGACCCACAGTGCCATCATCGACTCGGTCGAAGTGAAGCGCCGCGGTAAGGTCCGCGCCGGCAAGCTGTACTACCTGCGTGGTCTGGAAGGCAAGGCTGCCCGCATCAAGGAAGATCTTGCCGCCGCTGCGCAAGCCAAGGCTGCTCGCCAGGCTGCTGCCAAGGCTCAGTAAGTCAAACATTGGCAGGCTCCTCGCTGCCACTGCCAAACGGCCGCCTTCGGGCGGCCGTTTGCGATTATGGAAATCGACGGAGTGATTGCGAGTTGATGCAGCAAATTGCGAATTGATGCAGCAATGGGCCGATTGGCCCTGCCAGCCGAAGTCAGCGCTGGCGAGGCTGCGGCAACTCGGCGATTGGTGCCGTATCGGCCACCGGCGACGCCGGATGCCCCGGTACCTCAGCGGCCGCCGCCAGCTCCGCCGGATCCGCAGGGGTGGTCAGCATGCGGGCTTTGCGCCAGCCGCCCCAGCGGTAATACGCCAGCGATAGCAGCATCGAGCAGGCCGAGCTGATCGGAAAGCTCAACCACACCGCATCCGCGCCAAAATGGGGCAGCAACACATTGGCCAGCGGCACGCGCACGCCCCAGAGCGCGAAGGCCAGGATGAGCAAGGGCGGGATCACCGCACCGGTCGCGCGCACCACGCCGGAGATCACCAAGCTCACGCCAAACAGCAAAAACGACCACACCGAAATGTGATTGAGATACCGCGCGATTTCCAGTGCCGGGCTGTCGGCGGGCAGGAACAACGCCAGCGTCCAGCGATCGAACAGGATCAGCGGCGCGATCAGAATGCCGGTCATCAAGAAGTTGGCAGCGATGCCGGTACGTGCGGTCGCGTCCACACGATTCCACAGGCCGGCACCGACATTCTGTGCGGCCATCGACGAGCAGGCCGCGCCCACCGCCATCGCCGGCATCTGGACATAGGTCCATAACTGCAACGCAGCGCCGTAGGCGGCTGCAGTCTCGGTGCCGAAGCCGTTGACCAGGGTCAGCATGGCAATCATCGCCAGCGAGATCATCACCATCTGCAGCCCCATCGGCACGCCTTTGACGATGAGTGCGCGCAGGATCGTCGGCGAGATGCGGAACAGGTGCAGGCCACCACGTCCCAACCACAGTACATGGCGCTGCTTGCGCAGATACAGCAGCAATCCGCCGAGCGCGACCACCTGCGCCAGCAGTGTGGCCCAGGCCGCACCGGCAATGCCGAGCGCCGGAAACGGGCCCAGACCAAAGATCAGCAGCGGGTTGAACACGATGTCCAGCACCACCGACAGCAGCAGGAAGCGGAATGGCGTGCGTGCATCGCCGGTGCCGCGCAGCGCCGCCGACAAGAACGCGAACACATAAATCAGCGGCATCGCCAGGAAGATCACTCGCAAGTAATCCTCGGCCAATGTCTGCGATGCCGGCGGCGTGCCCATCGCGGTCAACAGATGCGGCGCCAGCCACCAGCCAAGCACCGCGATCACCGCCGACAAGGCGCCGAAGAAACTGGCGCTGGTGCCCATCACCTTGCGTTCCTGCGGGATGTCGCGCGCGCCCATCGCCTGGCCGATCAGAATGGTCGAGGCCATGCCGATGCCGAACACCGAGCCGATCAGGAAGAACATGATGCTGTTGGCATTGGCTGCTGCAGTCAGTGCCGCCTCGCCGAGATAGCGGCCCACCCAGATCGCATTGATCGAGCCGTTAAGCGACTGGGCGATATTGCCTGCCAGGATCGGCAGTGCGAACAGCAGCAGATTCTTGCCGATCGGGCCTTCGGTCAGGACAGCGGATGTGGGCATTGCAGACACGCCGTGGGACGGAAGCTGCGAACACTAGCATTGGCATGTGTGAGGCGTGCATGTCGCGCGGCGAACGCAAACATGGCACACGCCGTGAAACGTACAGGCCAGCCTGTAGCAGTCAGCGGGATGGCTGCAAAGCACGCCGGTCAAACCCCGCAGGATGGCAGGTTCGGGCGGCGGCGAGGCTTGAGTTCCAGCGACCGTGCCCAGATATTTCCCGCTCAACGCAGCCTGTCCAGACGCGCCGATGCACCGGCGATTCCACACCGGAATGCGGCCCACAGGACACCACGGCAAGCACAACGCGATGACTCTACAAGTGGAACAAGCGACGACGGTCAGGCTGGATGTCTGGCTGTGGGCGGCACGCTTCTTCAAGACGCGCAGCCTGGCCAAAACGGCAGTGGACAACGGCAAGGTGGATGTCGCCGGCCAGCGGCCAAAACCGTCGCGCACGCTGCGCAGCGGCGAGCAACTGCGCATCGACCGTGGCGGTGAAATCTTCGAGGTCACGGTCGCCGCGCTCAGCGACGTGCGCGGCCCCGCACCGGTGGCGCAGGCGCTATACGTGGAAAGCGATGCCTCACGCGAGTGACGCGCGCAATGGCGCCTGCAACGTGCCGCCGAGCGCACCGGCTATCGGGCACCTGCCGGCAAACCGGACAAGCGCGCGCGTCGACTGATCAATGCACTGGGCGATATCGACGCGTTGTGAAAAAGATAGGAGCTGAGATGGATGATGTTCCGAAGTCAATAGTTAGGCTGAGTCTTGGATTTAGTGCTGAAGGCGGAAATGCTGAGCCCTCGCCCGAAATCTATTCTGTAGTGACCGGCGAGAAAAGATTCTTTTCTGATTTCATGGCTTACTTGATTAGCTTGCTTGGTGTTGCGATGTGCTTGGAGGCGGCGCGGTCCGGCAGTTCGAGTGCTTATCGGTCTGATGACTCAATATCTATCAGTAGGGCACCTCGAACAACCAAGTCGTAGCCGTGGTGACACGCACTGGATGATGACCATACCTTCAAAAAATCAGCGAT